>NZ_UHIY01000001.1:2197504-2511433 GCF_900460525.1 Yersinia kristensenii | reverse complement strand
GAAGAAAACGCGGCATTCTGATAAGCATCCGTCGCCGGAATCAACGGGCCTGCGGGCCAAATCAAAGCGGCAAGACCTAAAAGAGCCAACGCCAGAATCTTCATTGGGGCCAAGATATGCCCGACCGTATCGAGCAAACGCCCAGGGTACAAGGAAATCCCGATAACCAACGCGAAGTAAACCACACTGTAAATAAACAGTGGCAGCGGGCCATCACCCGTTAAAGGCGCAATGCCTACTTCGAAAGAAACTGTTGTGGTACGAGGGATAGCAAACAGAGGGCCAACGGCCAGATAGCAGACAGTCGCCAGCACCAGACCGGCACTGCGGCCAATGGGAGAACTCAGAGCATCAATCCCCCCACCAACTCGAGCCAGCGCGATGACGGTAATGACCGGTAATCCAACAGCGGTAATCAAAAAGCCCACTGCTGCCCACCACACATGTTCACCCGACTGTAAACCAACCATCGGCGGGAAGATGATGTTGCCAGCTCCAACAAATAAGGCAAAGGTCATAAAACCTAATGCAATAATATCTTTAGATGATAAACGATGACTCATAGTGATGTGTGTTGCCTAGTTAAATGATCAAAAGAAAAAGTCCTTGAGTTGTGGTCTTTCCTACATGATCGAAACGATACAAAGCTCTGATAAACGCAAACTCCGGCGGTTAATAAGCAATCTATTTCGTCAGTATGCAGTGTTTTTGGAGTTATTTGCAGATGGAATAGGCCAACAACGGCGGTAAGTAGAACGTTTATAGCGGAGAAAGGCAAGTCAGGATCACAAAAGCAGAGTCTTCATCCATACAATCTCCACAAACCAGTTAATCGTGCCAGTTTTAGAGAAATACACACCATATGATTTGTATCATTTATATCCAACTATTAACAATTTACGGCAGATACTCTCGAACTCCCCCAACCAACTTAATAGGCGAAACCTAACTCTTTTCGCGTCTGATTCAGGACATCTGGCGGTAAGGGTAAATAGCCGTCATGAGTCACGCGCTGTTGCCCTTCTGGCGATAAAACGCGCTCAAGAAAGGCGGCAGTCAGCGGTTCTAGCGGCTGGCCGGGAGCTTTATTGATATAAATATACAGGTAGCGCGATAAGGGATAGCGGCCATCTTTGACATTCTCGGCGGTCGGCATCACATAATCCTGGCCATCCGCCGACAATAACAAGGGTTTAACACCACTGTTGCGAAAACCAATACTGGCATAACCCATGCCATTTAATGAACCGGCGACAGCTTGCACCACGGAAGCAGAACCAGGTAATTCATTGATATTATTTGTAAAATCACCATCACATAGCACTCGCTGCTTGAAGAAACCATAGGTACCTGAAGCTGAGTTTCGGCTATAGCGTTGCAAAGCGCGAGCCGCCCATGGCCCTTTCAAGCCCAGTTCGCCAAAGCGCTGGATCGGATGGGATGCTCCACACAGGCGATTTTGCGAAAAAACAGCATCAAGCTGAGATAAAGTGATTTTATTCAGTGGATTATCGCGATGGACAAAAACCACTAAAGCATCCACTGCCACGGGAACAGCCAGTGGTGGATAGCCATAACGCTGAGTGAATGCAGTGATTTCGGCTGCTTTCATTGGCCGGCTCATTGGGCCGAGTTGAGTTGCCCCTGCCGCCAATGCTGCAGGAGCAGTAGAAGAACCTGCCGCCTGTATTTGCAAATTAACGCCGGGGTAATGATGATTAAAATCATCAGCCCATAAAGACATCAAGTTCGCTAAGGTGTCTGAACCGACACTGGAAAGATTACCGGACAGAGTATGTGGCTTTGGCGATTGAACCTCTGTAGCAGGTGAAACCGCTACAGATTGCGCTAAAACGCCGTAGCTAAACCCGAGCAGGGCATGCAGCAGCGCCAGTTTTCCCCATCTCATCAGCTTAGTGTCCATGCAGTCTTAGGATTTGACTGCATTCTCGGTTAAAACCGTCGGAACAATCAATCGATTCGGCAAGGTAAAAATAAATCTCGTCCCCAAGCCGATTTCACTCATGACATCCAAACGCGCGTCATGGTGGCTCAGAGCATGTTTTACAATTGCCAGCCCCAATCCACTCCCCCCCGTTTGCCTTGAGCGGGCCTTATCCACCCGGTAGAAGCGCTCAGTCAGGCGCGGCACATGCTCAGGGCCAATTCCCGGCCCATTGTCACTGACCTGAAACTGTGCCCCTTGCGCAGTTTTCTGCCAACACACCTCAATTTTAGTGCCATCAGGCGTGTGATTGACCGCGTTATAGACCAGATTAGAAACAGCACTGCGCAGTTGGTCTTCGTTACCAAATACTTTCAGTTGATCATTAACCCGGAAAGTAATTTCATGACGCCCACCACTCAGCGCTTGCACCTCATGCTGTAATATCTTGAGCATCCGAGGAATATCAACTTGTTCATTCATATCTACATTAGGAGCCGCTTCAATTCGCGACAACGTCAATAATTGCTTGACCAGCCCATCCATTCTCTTGGTCTGTTCCTGCATCGTTCCCAGCGCTTTATCCCGTAATGGCCCCGCCAATTCTTGGTCGTGCATCATTTCCAGATATCCCTGTAACACCGTCAGGGGGGTGCGCAGCTCGTGGCTGACATTGGCAAAGAAATTGCGCCGAGCCCCTTCCAACTGACGCATCTGGGTAACATCACGGGCGACCATCAATAATTGCCCTTCTGAATAAGGCATGACGCGGAACTCAACATAATAGCCATTATTGAGTTGCAGGGTCAGTGGGCGGGAAAACTCTTGCTGCTGCAAATACTGGCTGAATTCGGGATAGCGCAATAAGTTAAGAATATGCTGTCCATTATCCTCCGGCCAGCGGAACCCCAGCAATTGCTGAGCCAAACCGTTGCACCAGAAAATGTTACCGTCAATGGTGGTCATCACCACAGCATCGGGTAAAGATTCTGCGCCACTGCGGAACCGTTTGATAAGTAAGGCCAATTCTCGCCGACGCCGCCGATTTCGCAGTTGCATCTGATATAAGCCATAAAATAAAGGTTCCCAGCTCCAACGCCCTGACGGCGGAGTCATGCTGCGGTCCAACCACAGCCAGTGAGATAATTTGAGTTGGTTATAAAAATTCCACACCAGCGCGGCAACTACTGAGACTAGCAATAACCAAGGAAGGTACCCGATAAAGGCACCTAACAGTAATGCAGGCAAACAAAAAAGAGCCAGCTCTAAAGCCAGCGTTTTCCATGATAAACGTTCTAACACAACGAATTCTCCGGCACTGAAAACTCAGTAGCGCGTTGAGAAGCGGTACCCGGTTCCCCGGACAGTTTGTACCATTCTGTCATGGCCATCAGTTTCAAGTGCCTTGCGTAGCCGACGAATATGCACATCAACGGTGCGATCTTCTACATAAACGTTAGTGCCCCAGACATAATTAAGCAACTGTTCACGGCTATAAACTCGCTCTGGATGGGTCATAAAGAAATGCAATAATTTAAATTCGGTCGGCCCCATATCCAGCGCTTGCTCATTGGACATCACCCGATGTGAAGAGGGATCAAGACTCAGTCCTTGCATTTCAATCACTTCTTCCACTGCCATTGGCGATATCCGGCGCATGACTGCTTTAATACGCGCCACCAGTTCTTTGGGTGAAAAAGGCTTAGTAATATAATCATCAGCACCCACCTCTAAACCGCGAACTCTGTCTTCCTCTTCACCACGGGCGGTCAGCATCATCACCGGGATATCCCGGGTCAGAGCTTCGCGTTTCATATGCTTAATAAACTGAATCCCCGAGCCCCCCGGTAACATCCAATCCAACAACACTAAATCAGGGTAAGGCTCTGATAAACGGGTTACTGCGCTGTCATAATCCTCGGCTTCTAACGGTTGGTAGCCATTTTGTTCCAACACAAAGCACACCATCTCACGGATTGGGGCTTCATCTTCCACTACCAGTATGCGTCTTGCCATCATCAACCCTGCCAGTAAGTTAGTGGTCACTATTTGATTTCGGGAGCCATTATGCGTCAGTTTTGTGACATTTTTATGAAAAACATCGCGCTCTTGCAAGCAATAAGCATAGTGATAAATTTCATGATAATTGCAAAATGCAGCACTCAAGTTTGCGAAGCGTCTCGGAGATTTCACTCACACTCTTTTTTTAGCCGCGACATCCGGCGGGCAGTGTTTATAATCAGCGCCATTATCTTTGGAATACCACCTGCCCTAGCGGGAGATTTATGCGCATTATTCATACCTCTGATTGGCACTTAGGCCAGCATTTCTTCACCAAAAGCCGTGCGGCTGAACATCAAGCCTTTCTGCACTGGCTCATTGAACAGATCAAAGAAAATCAGGTAGATGCGCTGATTATAGCCGGTGATATTTTTGATACCGGTTCCCCACCCAGCTATGCCCGTGAGTTGTATAACCGCTTCGTGGTCGAACTCCAGCCGACAAACTGCCAGTTAATTGTTCTGGGGGGGAATCATGATTCAGTATCAACGCTGAATGAATCTCGGGGTTTGCTTTCTTATTTGAATACCACGGTGATTGCCTGTGCTGGTAATGATTTAGCCCAACAAGTTATTATTTTGAAAAACCGTCAGGAGCAACCTGCGGCCTTGCTGTGCGCGATTCCCTTTTTGCGCCCACGCGATTTAGTCACTAGTCAGGCCGGAGAATCCGGTGGGCAAAAGCAACTGGCATTACAAGAAGCAATTGCTGCTCACTATCAAGCGCTCTATCAGCGAGCCGTTGAGCTGCGCGCTGAGTTAGGGCTGCCCTTACCAATTATTGCCACCGGACATTTAACCACCGTGGGGGTCACCACCTCGGACTCGGTTCGTGATATTTACATCGGCACATTAGATGCGTTCCCAGCCCAAGCTTTTCCCCCGGCAGATTATATTGCTCTGGGCCATATTCACCGCGCACAGCAAGTTGCTAAAACCGAGCATATTCGCTATAGCGGCTCGCCAATCGCCTTGAGTTTTGATGAGTTAAGTAAAGAGAAAAGTGTTTATTTAGTGGAGTTTGCCCAGCAAGCATTAGTCTCAGTGACCCCGCTATTCATCCCACAATTTCAGCCGATGCAGTTAATCAAAGGCGATTTAGCGCAAATAGAGCAACAGTTGGCTGAGTTTGCCGACCATCAAGGCTTACCGGTATGGCTGGATATTGAAGTTGCCACACAAGACTATCTCACTGATATTCAAAAACGAATTCAGGCACTAGCCGCAGAGCTTCCGGTAGAAGTGGTGTTATTGAGGCGCAGTAAAGAACAGCGCAATAACAGCATTGAGCGGCAAGAAAAAGAAACACTCAATGAGCTGAGTGTCACTGATGTATTTGAACGCCGGTTAGCACTAGAAGCAGATTTAGCCGAACCCCGCCAACAACGTATGCGCCAAATGTTCAATCAGGTAGTTGAGGACATCTCGCAAGATAAAGATGCCGCAGAGGAGAGACCAGCATGAGAATTTTAAGCCTGCGTCTAAAAAACATTAATTCTCTACAGGGCGAATGGAAGATTGATTTCACTGCTGAACCCTTTGCCAGCAATGGTTTATTCGCTATCACCGGCCCTACAGGGGCAGGTAAAACCACCCTGCTCGATGCTATTTGTCTCGCGCTGTACCACCAGACTCCGCGTTTGACTGTCACACCTAGTCAAAATGAACTGATGACCCGCCATACTGCAGAGTCGCTAGCTGAAGTTGAATTTGAAGTAAAAGGCACGCGTTATCGGGCATTCTGGAGCCAGCGGCGCGCTAAAAATAGCCCGGAAGGGAATTTGCAAGCTCCTAAAGTTGAATTAGCACTGTGCGAAAATGGCAAAATCCTGGCCGATAAAGTACGCGATAAACTCGATATGGTGGCGGCAATCACCGGGCTGGATTTTGGCCGTTTTACCAAATCCATGATGCTGTCACAGGGGCAATTTGCTGCTTTCCTCAATGCCGATGCCAATGACCGCGCTGAATTACTGGAAGAGTTAACCGGTACTGACATCTACGGGCGGCTCTCTGAATATGTCTTTGAACAACATAAACTGGCTAAGACTGCGCTAGATGTATTGCACCAACGCGCTAATGGTATTGAGTTGCTAAATGAAGAGCAGCGTTTAGCTCTGGCAGAACAATTAAACTCACTCGAAGGACAAGAAAAGCAGCTTTCCGCAGAACAGCGGGTAAATCAAAACCAAATAAATTGGCTCGCCAGTTGGCAGCAGCAGCAAAAAAATGTACTGGAATATCAACAGCAACAGAAGCTTATTGAGCAAGAATATCACCAGGCACAGCCTGAATTGCAACAATTAGCCCGCAGTGAGCCCGCAGAAAAGCTGCGCCCTCTATTACATGAGCGCTCGCGCAGCCTACAGGATTTGCAGCAAATACAACTGCGCATCACTACACTGGCGGGGCAACAGCAACAACTTCAAACGCAACTCACGCCACTGGCTCGGGCGCTGGAGCAAGCCAATCTTGCTCGCCAACAACAAGCAGCTGAGCAGCATGAACAAGAAATACTGATCGAGCAAAAAATCATTCCGCTGGATAATCTTATTGCTCAGCAGCAACACTCATTAATGCTGCTTGGCACGCAATTACAACAGTTACAAAGTAAAGAACGGCAAGGTAGACAACAGCTTGAGCTGAACGAGCAACAGTTAAAGCAAACCCAACAGCGCCTGCAACAACTGACTGAATACACCCATCAGTATGCCCACCATCAGCACTGGGAAAAGAATCTGCCTTTATGGCGTGAGCAGTTCCGTCAATTACAAATACAGCAACAACAAGCAGTTGACAGTGAGCAGCAGCGACAGCAACAAGTGACGTTACTCACGGCCTTACAACAGCAAATAGACACGCTGAATAAACAAGATAAACAGCAGCAAACGGCATTAGTACAAGCCCAATCACAGACAGGCAGCATTCAGCAACAATTGACCGCACTTGAACAACAGCATCCCTCGGCGCAGCTACGCCAACAACTCTTCATGCTCCAGCAACAACGGCCTGTGCGGCAACAATTAGCAGCATTATCGCCATTGGTGCAGCAAATTCAGGCGCTGCATGATAAACAGCAACAGCAAGCAGCGAGCCAGCAACAGCAGCTCATCCTGCTCGAACAACAGTTGGCCGAAAAACGTCAGTTATATAAACAACAAAAACAACATCTGACGACGCTGGAAACTTTGCTGGAACGCGAAAAACAAATAGTCCGCTTAGAAGCAGAAAGAGCCAAATTGCAACCGGGAGAAGCATGCCCGCTCTGTGGTGCATTGGATCACCCGGCCATTACGGAGTATCAGGCAGTAAAGCCCTCAGAGACAGCTATCCGTGTAGAGGAACAGCGCCTACAAGTTGAGCGGCTATCAACTGAGGGTTCCGAACTAAATGCCCAGACTCAAAGCCTGCTACAACAGCTCAAACATCTGGAACAAGAGTTACAACACAGCAATCAGCAGTTGATCGATTACCAACAGCAATGGCAAACACTGACCCAGCCATTGGAGCTGACATTTGCTTTAAATGAACCTGCGGCCTTAACAATCTGGCTGGAGCAACAGGAACAATCAGAGCAAAGTTGTCAGCTAAAACTGGCGGAATATGAACGGCTGAATCAGCAATATCAACAGACCAAAGATATTCTGACTCAAGCAGAACAACAGCAACAAAAACATCAGCAGCAATTGGCATTAATCTTTCAACGTCAGCAAGATGCGCAAGAATCTCAGCAAAAGTCACTGGCACAACATCAGCACCAACAGGCTGAGTTAGCAAAAATGCGTCAAGACGTTAGCCATGCTCTGGCTGAGCTATCACTCTCCCTACCTGAAGCAGATCAGCAACAAAGTTGGCTGGCATCACGGGAAGAAGAGAATCAGCGCTGGCACCAATATCAGCAAGAACAACAACAGTTGGCGCTGGGGCAAAAAACACTGGAAACGCAGATTGAAAATGAACACCGTCATTTACAAGAATGCGGGGAACAGTTATCTCTGCTAACTCAACAACATCAACAAACTGAAGCCCTGTTACAACAACAAAAGCAACAACGCCTCGCGCTGTTTGGTGACGGCAATGTAAGTGAGGTACGTCAGTTATTACGTCAACAACAGCAACAAGCTGAGCTAGCACAGCAAAATGCAGCACAAGCCCTGCAACAAGCGCAATCTCAACTTAATTTACTCTCTGGTGAGCTCGCTGGCCTGGAACAGCAGCAATGCCAATATCAGCAGCGCGCGGCTACTGCTCAAACTGAATTGCAACAAGCACTGGCAAGCAGTGAATTCGACGATGAGGCTACCTTAACCGCCGCGCTGTTGAGTGAAGAGGAAAGGCAACGTTTGCAGCAATTGAAACAACAATTGAGCGAGCGGCAACAGCAGGCGCACATCCGCCAGCAGCAAGCCAGTGAAGCAATGGCACAACTAATACAATCCTGCCCAGTTGGGGTCAGCCAAACATCTGAACTGGCTGTATTACAACAACAGTCTGAGCAATTACTCACCCAACTAAAAGCCAATACATTACGGCAAGGTGAATTACGCAATCAGTTAGAAAGCGACACAGTTCGCCGTAGCAACCAACATGCGCTGTTTGAGCAAATTGAACATAGCCAGCAACAATATGATGACTGGAGCTATCTCAATCATTTAATTGGCTCCAAAGAAGGTGATAAATTCCGCAAATTTGCACAAGGTTTGACCCTCGACCATTTAGTTTATCTGGCAAATAATCAACTCAGTCGGCTGCATGGCCGCTACCAATTACAGCGTAAAGCCAGTGATGCGCTGGAGCTGCTAGTGGTGGATACCTGGCAAGCCGATGCTATCCGTGACACTCGCACATTGTCAGGAGGGGAAAGCTTCTTGGTGAGTTTAGCGCTGGCTTTGGCGCTATCAGATCTGGTTAGTCACAAAACCAGTATTGACTCATTATTCCTTGATGAAGGCTTTGGTACGCTGGATGCTGAAACACTGGATATTGCGCTTGATGCCCTTGATAGCCTGAATGCATCGGGTAAAACCATTGGTGTTATCAGCCATGTTGAGGCGATGAAAGACAGAATCCCCGTGCAAATTAAGGTTAAAAAAGTCAATGGATTGGGGATTAGCCGGTTAGATAATGCCTTCCGAGTCAATCAAGACTGAGTATAGGCCATCCATAATGATGATCATCAATCCCGAATCACTAAATCAAATAAGTGATTCGGGTGCATGAGCGCTCTAACAACACTGCGCCATCAAGGCCGAAAGTACCACCCAAAGTCATTGGCGTTGCAGCTAGGCTGCAAGCGAATAAATCCCGATGAGCTTACTCAAGTAAGTGATTCGGGTGCATGAGCGCTCTAACAACGCTGCAGCGTCAAGGCCGAAAGTACTACTCAAAATCATTGGCGTTGCAGCTAGGCAGCAAGCGAATAAATCCCGATGAGCTTACTCAAGTAAGTGATTCGGGTGCATGAGCGCCGCTAACAACGCTGTAGCGTCAAGGCCGAAAGTACTACCCAAAGTCATTGGCGTTGCAGCTAGGCTGCAAGCGAATAAATCCCGATGAGCTTACTCAAGTAAGTGATTCGGGTGCGTGAGCGCCGCTAACAACGCTGTAGCGTCAAGGCCGAAAGTACTACCCAAAGTCATTGGCGTTGCAGCTAGGCTGCAAGCGAATAAATCCCGATGAGCTTACTCAAGTAAGTGATTCGGGTGCATGAGCGCCGCTAACAACGCTGTAGCGTCAAGGCCGAAGGGTAGGCCACAACCAGGCGGCACCCCGTACACCACTAGAATCCCCATGCAAAGCTTTACGAATTGGGGTTTCGCACTCGCCACCAAATACCCAAGGGCTGATTAATGTAGGCAATGTTTTATACAGGCGATCAACGTTACTCATTCCCCCGCCTAACACCACGATATCAGGGTCAAACAGGTTAATGACATGAGCTAATGACTTAGCCAAACGTCTCTCATAGTTAACCACCGCCTGTTCAGCCAGCACATCACCCTGTTCAACCAACGCCATGATTTCATGCCCATTGAGTGGCTGCCCGCTCAAACGAAAGTAATCAGTGGCAAAACCAGTGCCGGAAACAAAAGTCTCAATACAGCCTTTTTTCCCGCAATAACAAGAGACTTCCTGCTGATATTGTCGCTCTTCATCATCTTGCCAGGGTAGCGGATTATGCCCCCACTCACCGGCAATACCATTGCCGCCAGCATGTACACGCCCATCAATGGCAATACCAGAGCCACAGCCAGTCCCAATAATGACACCGAATACCAGATGCTTTCCGGCGCCAGCACCATCCGTTGCTTCAGAAACAGCAAAACAGTTAGCATCATTAGCCAGATGCACCTGACGAGAGAGTAACCTTGACAGGTCTTTATCTAGCTCTTTCCCATTCAGCCAAACAGAATTGGCATTTTTTACCTTGCCAGTGAAAGGAGAAAGCGTACCCGGAATACCCACCCCAACACTGCCCTGTTCCCCAGTAGCCTCTTCTGCGTCAGCGACTAACGCCGCGATCGCCTGCAAAGTTTTTTGATAATCATGGCGCGGGGTGGAGACCCGTTTACGAAAAAGCTCCTGCCCATTATTTGCTAAAGCAATAACTTCTATTTTGGTACCACCCAGATCTATACCAATGCGCATAGCGCCTTACCTCATCGACAAGATTGTTTGTTGTTTATGGTAACTGATTTTAACGATAAACATACTTCGATATACCAAGACAATGACGATAATAAAAGCCTTATCCTTACAGTTTGTGACAGTGCGCTGTAACGCCACAATATTTGTCACCCGCGATTGGGTATTCGATGGTGATTGAATTCCAATCAAGAGGAATAGGGTTCTGCAAATTGCGAGCTGGCTCTGTTTTTTTCTTATTCTTTTTACTAGGGACAGACGCGTCAATTCGTTATCATGCCGCACTGCGTCTGATTAACTCGCGTGCATAAAGCGCGCCCGAGCCAGGGATAACACTATGTTGTGGTTTAAGAATTTAATGGTTTACCGTTTGAGCCGGGAAGTTTCGCTATCTGCGGATGAAATGGAGAAACAGTTAAGCGCCCTCAGTTTCACACCCTGTGGTAGTCAGGATATGGCAAAAACAGGTTGGGTATCACCGATGGGTTCACACAGCGATGCATTGACCCATACGGTTAATGGTCAAATCGTCATTTGTGCGCGAAAAGAAGAGAAAATATTGCCATCGCCGGTGATTAAGCAAGAATTACAAGCCAAAATTGAGCGCCTCGAAGGTGAACAACATCGCAAACTGAAAAAGACTGAAAAAGACTCATTAAAAGATGAAGTTTTGCATAGCTTATTGCCGCGTGCATTCAGTCGCTTTAACCAAACCTTCTTGTGGATTGATACCGTCAATGATTTGATTATGGTCGATGCCGCCAGTGCGAAACGTGCTGAAGATACCCTGGCATTGCTACGAAAAAGCTTGGGTTCCTTGCCGGTGGTGCCACTAACATTAGAAAACCCGATTGAGTTAACCTTAACTGAATGGGTTCGTAGCAAAGAATTACCTGCTGGCTTTGCACTGATGGATGAAGCTGAACTGAAAGCCATTTTGGAAGACGGTGGCGTGATCCGCTGTAAAAAACAGGATTTATTCAGTGATGAAATTGCGGTGCATATTGAAGCCGGTAAGCTGGTCACTAAGTTGGCATTGGATTGGCAAGAACGTGTTCAGCTAGTTCTGTCCGATGACGGCTCGCTGAAACGCCTAAAATTCTCTGACACCCTACGTGAGCAGAACGAAGATATCGATCGGGAAGATTTTGCGCAGCGATTTGATGCCGATTTTATTCTGATGACCAGCGAGTTAGCTGCGCTGATTAAAAATCTGATTGAAGCTTTGGGTGGCGAAGCTCAGCACTAATATCGCCTGGCATCAAGAACGATAAGTATCGCCCTCTCCATATTTGAGAGGGCAAGTTCAAAGAGTAAATTAGCTCAAATATTTACACAAATATGAAGATGCTTCAGCAACTTGCAAGTTAAATTCACTTTCCGCTGGGATATAGAAAGTCTCGCCTGGTTTGAACACTTCCCAACCTGATGAACCCGGAATCAGTACTTTTAAGCTACCGGTGATCACTGTCATTTCTTCCGCTTTCGCCGTACTGAAAGTGTACTCGCCCTTTTCCATCACCCCAACGCTAGCTGGCCCAATACTGTCACTGTCAAAACCAATAGATTTCACTTTCCCGGTAAAATACTCATTAAATTTCAGCATAGTTTTGCACCCGCGTCTTAATCAAGATTGAGCTTTCATATTAGGGTCACTATAAATGTTCTGTCACTGATTATTATAGCGAAATGCGATCATAACCGAATTCACTGCGACGGTTGCGGATAAAGCATACAATTTTGCCTCTATCGGGCCTTTACCCAGCGGTAAAAAGTAGCTACCAGGCTACGACAAATCCCTTCACAGCAAAGGGTGAAGGTTGATAAGTCGAAAATGAGGAGATATTAGAGATTGCGAAGTATGTACAGCGCCAGCGAAGTTTCAAAAACAACAATCAATATTGACCAGAATGCTGGCATAAAATTGGTATGTTGCTGGATAAACGATTTGAAGGTTTTCATCGGCCCGCCTTGGTGGCCTGCCTTAAGTGGCATTAATTGACGCAAATAATTTACGTCGAAATGATTACATAGGTGATAATTGTACGCTTCGTATAATTATCAGGCAATCAGATAGGCGAGCAATTACTGGTATAAATAGCAAATTTTACAATTTCAATTAAAGGCCGATTGGGCCGCCCGATTACCTCACCTTTTCATCGGCCAAAATCTGCAAAATATGTTCAACAACCTCTTCAGGGGATTGAGTGGCATCCAGCATATGATGAGCAACTTCCTGATATAGTGGCTCCCGACTGGCTAGTACATCCTGCATTTCTTCAACAATTGGTTTACCCGTCAAGCTTGGTCGCTGAGCATCCTCCGGATCTTCCGCCAGACGTTCTGCCAATACATTGGCTGATGCTCGAAGATAAAGAACCACCCCGTGTTGGCGCATAAATGTACGATTATCAAGAGATAACACCGCGCCTCCCCCAGTAGCAACCACCGTTTTAGGCGCGGTTACGGTCTGTAGGGCGATGCTTTCTCGCAGACGGAAACCGTCCCACCCTTCACGGGCGACAATTTCGGCCACGCTCGACTGCAAAGTTTGCTGCATAAATAAATCTGTATCGATAAAACGATATCCCAACGCCTGTGACAACGCTTTCCCTATTGTTGTCTTACCTGCACCGCGCGCGCCGACCAAAAAGATAGTCTGTGTCATTACTTGAAAGTCCTTTCGCATCCGCTTTTGAGGATAAATTCTCGACATCAAAAAACTGGTCACTCTGATTGACCGGTTAAACTGGATAACACTCAGCCCTACGCTGTAGGTGCAAATCATACCGATAATTGAGGGTAGTGCAAACTTTACAACATCGTAAAATTAATGATACAGACCATGGATAGTATATTGCGTCACTACCCGATGTGCAGTATCAATTTATATCGGGTAGTGACTGTAATTAGAAATCAACACTGGCACGCAAAACAAATTGCCGAGGTTCACCAACAGCAACTCGCAAATTACCGCCACTGGATGGGTAATAGGTTTTATCAAAGAAGTTCTTCACATTGAGTTGCCATTTTACCCGATAATTATTAATCGGTAATGAATAGGAAATAAAGGCATCGGCCACTGTGTAATCATCCAAAGTAAAACTGTTCGCTGCATCGCCGGCTCGCCGCCCGACATAACGTGCTCCCGCGCCAATCCGCAAATCATCACCGCCCTGCCAACCTGTAGACCCCAATGCTTGGGTCATGAATATAGACGCACTATTACGCGCCACATTAGCCATTTGATTACCTTTATTATCAGGATCTTCCGTAACTCTGGCGTCAATATAGGCATAAGTAGCAATCGCACTTAAGCTATCCGTTAACTGCCCTGCGACATCGAATTCAACTCCCTGCGAACGTACTCGGCCCGCGGTGCGTGTTATGGTTTCACCATTCACTAATTCATTGACCATGACATTTCTTTTTGCAATATCAAACAATGCCAAAGTCCCCGTCACCCCATTAACTAACTCCACTTTGCTACCGATTTCCCAGGACTGGCCTTGCTCCGGCGGCAGAGAATCTATTTGGGTAGCGATAGATGAATTAGGCTTGAAAGACTCACTGTAACTGCCATATAAAGAAACTTCAGGGGTCAGCTTATAAACCACGCCAGTACGGGGAACTAATTTGCTGTCAGAACTATCAGTGTTGGTGATAAAAGGCCGGCCTTTACCCGCGAACACATCAAAACGATCGTAACGTAAACCTGCCAGTACAATCCATTTATCCGTCAGCTCAATGGAATCTTGCATAAACCAACCGTAACTTTTCAGATTTTCGCGCTGGTCACTGTCTTTAGCACTGATAGCGGTTGAAGGTGGCATCAAACCGTATACCGGGTGGTAAATATTAAAGTCTGAGTCCTTTTTACCGCGAATCATATCGCCACGATATGTACGGTTATCTTCATAGTCGAAACCCAAAAGCATCTGATGGCCCATGCCCCCCAAGTCCAAGTCACCATTAAGGGTCATTTGTACTGCCTGGGCTCGGCTAACAGCACTGGCCGTTGCATCCGCTTGACGGGTCAACACCCCGGTAATCGGATTGAGTAATAATGCCCGAGCTTGATTATCACTATAACGATTGCGGTTATAAGCGTATGTCAGTGAGCTTTTCCAATTATCACTGAGCACCTGATCAATTTGCAGGGTGATATTATCTTGATCGCCACGGGTCGCATTATAAGCTTCGTCAAAACGGCGATCGCGCGGCGTATCTACCGGTTTACCCGTCCGGCGATCAATAATGGTGCCGCGATCAAAGGGCGTGAGATACTCCATATGTTCGTAAGCAACACGCACTGTGGTGGTTTCACCCAACCACATGACCGATGGCGCGACGACAGTTTGACGATTCCGGCCAAAGTTGCGCCAATAATCCGTTTCATCGTGATCAACAATCATCCGGTAAGCAAAACCAGATTGCCCTAAGGGGCCGGTGACATCCAACTGACCACCGCCGCCTTTAAAACTGCTGCCCCACCCTTCAATATGTGTTTGCTGCACTAACTGTGGTTTCTTGGTAATCATATTGATCACCCCACCCGGTTCACCCATGCCATATAACATGGAGGCAGGGCCTTTTAAGACTTCGACCCGCTCAGTGGTGGGTGTGAAATTGCGTGCTTGCGCCGAGCGCACGCCATCGCGCAGGATGGAACCATCACGGTTATCACCAAACCCGCGCTTCATCACAGCATCTTGCGTGCCACCCAATGTATTTGATTGAGTGATGCCACTGACGTTGTACAGCGCCTCATCAATGTTTCTTACCGCCTGATCGCGCAATACTTGCCGTGGGACCACGTTAACCGCCTGCGGCACATTTAACAGATTGGTTTCAGTGCGTGTCCCGGTGATACTGGTCGTTGGCTGGTAGCTTTGCGAATCAGCTTCCCGTTGCTGACCAATAACAACTATTTTGTTTTTTTCTTCGCTATTTTTAGTTGCTGCTTGAGAATCAACAGCTTGGGCGGCTGACCCCATAACAAGCAGCGGCAGGCTGCACCAGTACCTATGCTGGTGCTTAATTATTTTCATTTTCTAACTGACTCCAATAAATCCCTGAGAAAGGTAACGGCAAAAATTGTTGATATAATTGTTGGAAAGTTTGTTGCGGATTGATATCGGCAAATAGATCAGGGTAGAAAGCTTTTGCGAACATTTCTACCGCCACAACGTGGTAGGGGCTGAGGTAGAAATTGTGCCAGATACTGTAGGCCCGCCCCTGTGTTACGGCATTAAGATGAGAAAGAATCGGTTGTCCTGATAGCACCTGTTGAAAGCTGTGCTGCGCTTGTTCGGTATTAACCAACGGCCCTAATTGTAAGCTGGAGAAGCGTTTTCCAGTCGGGCCTGCCATGCCAGTTGCAATATAAATATCGGGATTGGCTTGCAGCACATTTTCCGGATTCAGCTCACCATAAACAGTATTAATACGAGAAATGGCGATATTGTCGCCACCAGCGAAAGCAATCAAATCACCCAGATTGCCCTTAGAAGCGGTGGTACAACAGCTTTCCCGTCGCCCGAGATGCAAGTGCAACATGACCGTCGGTTTTCGCCCTTGATAATGAGCCAAACGCTGCTGGATAAGCTGCATATGCTGTTGATAAAAATTGATAAATTTTTCAGCACGGGCTTGGCGATTGAGTACCTCGCCCAAAAGTTTAATACTGGGAATCGTGTTTTTTAATAAATCGACCCGCAAATCCACATAGATAACCGGAATACCGGCTTTCGTTAGAGCAGCAAGCGTCCCATCATCGCCCTCAGCACGGGCAAATCGCGGAAAAATAATTAAGTCAGGCTGTAATTGAATGAGGCGCTCAACATTTATCTGACGAATGTTTCCACTGCCGATTATTGGGATCTGGGCGATTTCAGGAAATTTTTGGGTGTAAAGCTGCCAACTTTGCGCATCAAACCGCTCAAGATCTGCAGGCCAACCAATAATCCGTTGTGCGGGATTATCGGGTTCCAATAACGCCAGCGTATATAACATCCGGCTTTCACCCAGAATAATGCGCTGTGGGTTATCCGGCACGGCCACCTGACGCCCGAGAATATCGGTGACATTTTTTGCCTGGCTATTGAGAGAGAGAGTTAACAGGAAAAAAACCGATATAAATTGAAAATAACGCATGCTCTTCACATCATCAAAAAGAATATGCGCATGATAATCATTATCATTGATATTTTCAATTAAATTGGTTGTTGCATTGGGATATGAGGAAAAAGTAGCTGAAAGTCCCCCTCAGCACACCCCCTAATTAATAGAGAAAATTGTGCTTTTCGCCTGATAATCCGCTGACAAACCAGAGAGAATAGTGCAATTTAGCTGAGGGTAATAACCAAACTGAGCCTCTAACGAGGCTGACAAATATAGACCAAAGCCGGCGGGAAATTACGCACAACGCGTATCTTTTTCCAGGTGAAATAGCGGGATAATAGAGGCTCGGAAAGGTGGCTGTACTGGAATAACACCAAAACGCCCTGATTGGCTCGCAAGCGCTGCTGGGCCTGCTGTAATATCTTGATACTTATCTTGGTCGGGATTGATAATAGTGGCAAACAGCAAAACACCACATCGTAATCTTGATCCAATTGTTCAGCAGATCGGAAAGCGACCTGCAATCGAGAGTCATTAATCTGATGCAGAGAATGCACAAAATGAGGCTGGATTTCGTAAGCCTGCAAGCGCGAGCTTTCTGACATGTGCGACAAAATACGCTTGGTGAGCACCCCATCAGCCGCCCCTAGCTCAGCGATATTAAGGCTTTTTTCCCAATTTACCTGGTTCAACATCGCCTGACATAACCAAGGCGAAGATGGGGCCAATGTACCCACGGTGCGTGGCGAGGCAATAAAACGCTGTAAGTATGAAAACTGACTTTTAAAATTACGCCGGACAGTGTTTAGCATGGCCACTCCTCGGAAACCCGGATGGACTACAATAACACCTTATTTTCCTTAAGTTCTCATTAAGATTGCTCTAATAGTTAACTATTTTCTGCATATCAATAGAAGAAATTTGTCTTTATGAATACCAGCAGAGCTGAAACAATCAAGCCCGATAAAACAATGAATTACCATTGTCATATCGGGCTTATAATCAATACCAATACTGTATCTAACTATTTCATTAACGTTCACTTAGGGTGCAAGATTAACGGTAAATCTCAGCACTGGCACTGTAATTACTCGAGTCACCAGGGTTACTAATACCAATGACACGGTAGTGGCTCGCGCCATCAGCATCCGCTTTTGCATTCAGGGCCGACTCCACATCTGTCGGTGAACCACTGATATTAGAAAGAGAGATAACCCCCATGCTTTGCAATTTAGTCGCTTGTGCTGGGCTGACTTCTTGTGCAGCCATAGTGGCGAATGAGGCGGTAGCAATAAGTGCAGCGGCGATGATAGGTAATAGTTTCATAATATGCTCCAACTAACGGGTGATATATAATGTCTTTGTGAGGTTAATTATGAGCGAACCAATGCAAGGGGGCGTAATGCTATGTAAAGAACATCAATCATTGTGAGGAGAATAAGGAGGAAATAAATTAATCTATGTCGCACGGAAAAATAAAGAGGAATAACCAAGTGTGGGCGTCGATATAATATACCGCCACCCAATTTTTGATATATTTAGCTACGTTTTGCAACAATCATCATAATATCGCTGGTAAAAGAACCATCAGCTTGAATCTCATAATGGTTAATCACGCCATCAGAGGCTAATTTCTGTAACTCTCTAATTGCGTTAGAAAAATGTGCTGGGGTACGCATTCTGGCAATCCAACTACTGAACTCCAAATATAACCGATCGGAAGTCACTTCATTAATAGCCAATCCTGCTTCGGTAAACAGCGCCAACCACTCACCCGGTGAGTAATTACGGACATGCGAAGTATCACGTAGCACCTCCACCGTTTGTAGATAAATATCTAAGACTGGATGACCGGGGGAAACCACGTCCATAAAGATAACTTTGCCACCGGGCCGTAATACCCGCTTAACTTCGCGCAAAGCCTGGCCGACATCATGCCAGTGATGGGCTGAATAGCGGCTGATGACAACATCAAAGCTCCGATCATCAAAAGGCAATGATTCTGCTAACCCTTGTTTTACCTCAATATTCGTCAGTTTTTTATCCGCTGCCGCTTGACTGACGACTGTCAACATTTGTGCGGAGAGATCATAAGAAACCACAGATTTAACCACGGCCGCAGCGGCAAAGCTGGCATGTCCGGCACCACAACCGAGATCAAGCAGACGGGCATCACTATGGGGTTGCAGTAGAGTCGCCAGGCGCTGTAAATCTTTACCCTGAGCATGCACCGCACTGGTCAAATAGGCATTTGCCTGATCACCAAACTGCCTTTCAACTGCATTTTTATGGCTATTTTGTGTTGTCATAACATTCCCATCAATGATTTAACTATCTGATTTATTTTATATATTTTTTTACCTAAAAAGCGTTACTCTACATTTACTCAGTTAAATCTACCCGACTCAAGACTGAATAATCACAATAGCGCGTTTTATTAGGAAAAACATCATGGTCACACTCAGAGCAATGCGTACTGACGAACTCACCGTCTATCGGAATTTATTTATTTCCGAATATGCACAAGATTTATCATCCAACAGCAGCTATAGCACCGAACAGGCCGTTGCTCACGCCACACATCTCTTTGATAGCTACCTACCAGACGGCGTTAATAGCTCTGGCGATCATCTGTTTTGTCTCGAGAATAAAGATAACACCGAGCTCAATGAACAACTGGTGGGCTACTTGTGGTTTGGTTTGGGGCCAAATGATAATGCGGCCTTTATTAAAGATTTCTATGTGCTGCCACAATGTCAGCGGCAAGGTTATGGCTCAGCCTGTTTACAGGAATTAGAAAAACTGCTGGTTGCCCAAGGGATATTTGAAATAAAGCTGCGCGTCGCGGCAGATAATCCGCAGGCGAAGAGACTATATGAGCAAATGGCATTTGTAGTGACGGGATTTAATATGTCTAAATCGCTGAAATCGACTGACAAGTCATAAGTACGATAAAGGCAATAAACAGAATGCGCTTGCAAGAGTGCAAACGAAAATAGGGGAAAAGGCTGAGAATCACAGTTCATCAGGTATTGCACCTGCTCTGCTTCTGATCAATCAGTCTAATTGATGTGTGGGTATGAGATTACACCATTTTATCATCGCCCATCTGTTGCAGCTGATTCTTATAAGATTTCACTTTCTGGCGTTTTTTCATCCAAATTGAGAATGACACCAAAAAAATCCCACCCGCTAAGGTTAATACACCCAATTCATGCTGGTAAAACAGCATAATAACGAAATAGACAGCAGAAATGATTGCTACCCATTTAGCCGAATGACCAATCGAGCTTTTCTCATCAGTCAGACGGCGGATACTCTCTTCTTCGCTGATCCCCATACTTAATTCTCCTTATTATTCTTCTTATAATATTGGGTCAGTTGCATGATAATTCAACATATTTTTTAGCTTTTATTTTGTTAAGTCGAGATAGCGCTGATTGACTCTTCTATCGAATCAGTCATACCTACCTCGACTCAGTTAATAACCGCTACAAAATGATAATCAGTTCGTACTCCCCCCCATCCAGCGCAACCCGTAATCCATCAGGCTGATAGGCGAGAGGAGAGCCATTCAATGTCGCTGAACTGATCCCCTGACAGCGCTGTGCCGGGCTTTCGACGCGGATAGCATAGCGCGTATTGGCAAGGTTAATCGTCACGTCAAAACCCGGCCAACTGGCTGGAATACAAGGATTAATCACCAATTCTTTCCCTTCGCGCCGGATACCCAGAATACCTTCAATACCCGCACGATGCATCCAACCCGCTGAGCCGGTATACCACGTCCAACCGCCGCGCCCAACATGCGGTGCAACAGAGTAAACATCAGCGGCCACGACATAGGGTTCAACTTTATAACGCGCAATCCCCTCAGAGCTATCGCCATGATTTATCGGATTAAGTAAGGCAAACAAATCATGTGCTTTATCCCCCTCCCCCAACTCGGCAAAAGCAAGAATCACCCACATTGCAGCATGACTATATTGCCCGCCATTTTCACGCAATCCCGGTGGATAACCTTTGATATAGCCAGGATCATCCGGCGTTTTATCAAAAGGAGGAGTGAACAACAGCGCCATCCCATCATTAGGGCGAATGAGATGCTGCTCCAGCGAGGTCATGGCCTGCACAGCCCGCTGGGGATCGGCTGCTCCGGATAACACCGCCCATGATTGCGCAATAGAATCTATGCGGCATTCTTCGCATTCTTTTGAACCTAACCAACGGCCGTTATCAAAAGTGGCACGTCGATACCAATTACCGTCCCAGGCTTCCCGTTCCAATGCCGCAATTAAGCCCGTGAGGTGGTGCTGCCACTGGCTGGCCCGCTGCGGATCACGTTCTTTTGCCAACGGAATAAACATTTTCAGGGTCGCCACCAGCAACCAACCTAACCAGACACTTTCTCCTCTTCCTTCTTCACCGACCCGATTCATCCCATCATTCCAGTCGCCCGTCCCCATCAATGGCAGACCCAGCTCGCCGGTCAGTTCAATGCATTGATCCAGCCCTTTGGCACAGTGTTCAAACAGAGAGGCGGTTTCCTGCGCTACTAATGGCTGGAAGAAAGCATCGTGTTCGCCCGGATGCAATATCGGCCCCTCGAGGAAAGGCACGATTTCATCCAATACCCCAGCATCAGCGCTGGCAAGTATATAAGTGGCCGTCGCATAAGAGAGCCAAACCCGATCATCAGAGATTCGGGTGCGTACCCCCTGCCCTGAATGCGGTAACCACCAATGCTGAACATCGCCTTCAATAAATTGCCGCCCGGCCGCCCGCAACAGATGGTGACGCGTGGTCTCCGGTAGAGCAAAGGTCAGCGCCATACCATCTTGTAGCTGATCACGGAAACCATAAGCGCCACTGGCCTGATAAAACGCCGACCTTGCCCAGACCCGGCAGGCCAGTGTTTGATACAGCAGCCAACCATTGAGCATGATATCCATTTGTCTGTCTGGCGTTTTCACCTGAACCGCTTCCAACACCGTGCGCCAATAATCAATCACTTCCGTCAGCACCGCATCCAGATTTGCAGCGCGGTAGTGCGTAATCAATGCTTGCGCGTCACTCACGGAGGGGCTCTGGCCCACAAACCAAACCACTTCTACCTGCTCACCGGCGGCCAGTTCAAGGGTCTGCTGTAGCGCGCTGCACGGGTCAAACCCCGCCCCTGTCGTACCTGATAGCGGTATTTTTTCACGCAATGAAAGCGGCGCGGCGCTATTGCCATAATGGCCAAGGAACTCGCTGCGGTCCGCCGTCCAACTGTTTTGCTGACCATTGAGGTCGGCAAAAGAAACTCTGCCGGGGAATGCGGTGCTCCAAGGATTACGCGCTAACATCGCGCCGGTAGATTCATCTATCTCGGTGATGATAAATGGCCCAGTAGCACCGCGCGACGTCGCTAAGACCCACTCGGCGTAGGCCGTGACGGAGATACGCCGTGGTTTATCCGACATATTATGCAATGTCAGTCGAGATATCTTAATAGGGTCCGCCAGCGGCACATATTGCAGCAACGTCATACCAATACCATTAGCCTGATGCTCGAACCGACTGTAGCCATGACCATGGCGGGCAATGTAAGTGCCGCCATCACGGATTGGCTGCGCTGTCGGGCTCCACACTTGGCCGGAATCTTCATCACGCAGATACAGGCATTCACCAGACGAATCAATGACCGGATCATTCAGCCACGGCGTTATCTGGCTTTCCCGACTATTTTCGGCCCAAGTATAGCCACTGCCCGTCGCGGAAACCTGGAAACCAAAGGTTTGATTTGAAATAACATTGATCCAAGGCGCTGGCGTGCTCTCCCCATCATTGAGGTAAATGACATACTCCCGCCCCTGTTGACCAAAACCGCCCAGCCCATTGAAGAACTCCAGATTGTCAGGCCGCGGTAACAATGTTTTCGATAACGGCAACGGAGAGGTTGTCGACAAATTTGCAGATTTAATCAGGGAAAACCCTGTTTTTTTATCTTGTGCAATTAATTTCTTATCAGTTATGAATAACTTTTTATCTGATGCAAATAGCTTTTTATTGGACGGAACCACTTTTTTGTCGAGAGTGAACAAGAGATGATTCAGTTGATTACCCAAAGTGCCATAACGAGCGGAAAGCACCACCCGTGCAACCGAATGTAATAACGCGCGCGTTTCGGCACTCATCAAATCAGCCCGCAAAGCATATGCCGACCCTTGGCGAAGCTCATCACCAAAACGAGGGCGCGATTGGCTACTGCGCACCGCGGTTTCAATAGCAATTTGCAAATCTTGCACATAAGAAGAGGCCCGCTCATTGATGATAACCAAATCAACGGCCAGCCGTTTCATACGCCAGTATTCATGTGCGCGCAGCAATTGCCGAACTTGCTCAATGTCCTCAATATCTTCAATACGTAGCAAGACTATTGGCAAATCGCCGGAGATTGATTGCGCCCATAACATTGACTGGACCCCCGCCCCACGCATGATAGTTATGGACGGCGAGCGGAAGCGAGCATCGGCATACAGAATCGGCGCTGCCAATTGCTGAAAATCGGCCGCTTCTTCCGCTTTGATTTCCAGATGGCGCAATTGTACCTGAGCCTGAGTCCAGGCCAGTGTTTTGGCCCGGTCATAGGCGCTGCGGTCACGGTGTCTATCTACACTGTCCAGCAACGCTTCTTTTGATGATGCAATCAATGTCCAGAAGGAGACGGTGACCGTCTTACCAGCCGGAACCAGTAAGCTTTGGCGCAATGAGAATATCGGGTCAAGCACCGTCCCCACCGTATTCGACAGTGACTCGCCCACTTGCATCGCGGTTGAGGTCGCGACCCGGTTACCACGGCCAATAAATTTCGCGCGGTCGGTTTCATATTGCAATACCGATACCGGCAAACCATCGGCCACCGCGAAATGTGCTGCCCAGACCTGAGGCTCTTGCGCCGTGCGAGGCCGCCGCGTAGCAATTAATGCCCCCAGTTCCGGTAAGAATTCGGTGACCACAAACATTTTGGCGAATGCCGGATGGGCATGGTCGGTAGCCGCCGCAGTGAGCACCACTTCAGCATAAGAAGTCAGTTCAATCTCCCGCGCGCGGCGGCCAGTGTTCAGCAACGAAACGCGGCGAACTTCACCATCGTCTTCACTGGAGATCAACACATTCATGGTGCTGGTGAGTGTGCCGTCGCGGCAGATAAACTCAGCATGATCCTCACCAAAAATGACCTCGCGATGCGCATTATCGCTGGCGGCTAATTGTGCCCCCGCCGACCAACTGCGGCCACTGCGCAAATCTCGCAGGAAAATAAAGGAACCGTCATCATCACTGGTGGCATCCTCCCGCCAGCGGGTGACCGCGACATCCAACCAGCGGCTATAACCGGCACCGGCAGTGGTCAACATCACGGCATAACGACCATT
This sequence comes from Yersinia kristensenii, assembly GCF_900460525.1. NCBI lineage: Bacteria > Pseudomonadati > Pseudomonadota > Gammaproteobacteria > Enterobacterales > Yersiniaceae > Yersinia > Yersinia kristensenii. The sequence continues at coordinate 2,487,242 of NZ_UHIY01000001.1, read as the reverse complement.
GGATAACAGATGAGTGATAGGCGGCCCGATAACTGGCGAAGAGAGGCGGCGTACGGTGGGCAATGCACTGTCTGCTACAGCGGAAAGCAAAACTTCCTCGGTACGCGGGTAAGCAATAGCCACATTGCGCGGCATACGTTCTTGGAGCAATAACTCACAGGCTTGAATCATCGGCTCACGATGGAAGCGGTTGCGCATCCGCCCCTGCTGCACAGTATTGGCGATAGACACAATGGTCATCCCCTGATGGTGTGCCATATAATTGCGAACAATCACTACCGACTGATTTTCCGGCAATCGGGAGCGGGTAAAGTCCAGTGCTTCATAAAAACCATAGCGCCCCAGCGCGCCCATCTTGGCCAGCCGCTCATAATTTTGTAATGCGCCATGGGGGTCAATCATAGTAGCCAAACCAGTGGCATAAGGCGCGATGACAGTGTTTTCTGATAAGCCGCGTTTTAGCCCCAACCCCGGCACACCGAAGTTAGAATATTGATAGGTAAACTCGATATCACGCGCACTGTATGCCGATTCAGATATCCCCCACGGAATATTCAAACTGCGCCCATAAGACTGTTGCCGTTCCACCACTAACTGATTGGTTTGCTCCAATAAACTCCCCGCTGGCGCTCGCATCACCAATGACGGCATCAAATATTCGAACATCGAACCCGACCATGAAATCAGCGCCGCGCCGTTGCCAATCGGGGTGGCTGCCCGCCCTAAACGGAACCAATGCCGGGTAGGAACATCCCCTTTGGCGATAGCAAACAAGCTGGCGAGCCGGGCTTCCGACGCCAGCAAATCGTAGCAGCTCGGGTCAAGGCGGTTATCTGCCAACGAATAGCCGATAGACAGTAATTTGCGTTCAGGATCGAGCAGGAAAGCAAAGTCCATCGCCAACGCCAAATGGCGAGCTTCGGCTGCCAATTTGAGCAACCGGTCAGCAACTTGCTCCTGCATCTCTTGGGTTAATTGCTGGTCATATTCATGTTCTGCGGCGGCCACAATCAATGCTTCAATCCAATAACTTAAATCAATAAATGCATTGTCATCGATTGGGCGAGCAACGCCATGCACCATCGCAGAAGCTTTTGCCAACAAAGGTTTCAATGTCAGCGGCAGCATTTCAGCTTCACCGACATTTTTTAAATCCATGCGAATTTGTGCCAGGACCGCCCAGAGTTTGCGTTTAAAATCATCATCCCCCGGTGGTAATTCGCTAAATGCGGCTTTCGCTAATAGCAGGTTATCCATCAACCCGTTAGCGCCGTTAGCCGCTAGCGGCTCTGCCGCCCACTCTTCACAGGTATTGGCCAATACAATTAAATGCCCGGCCAGATTCCCACTGTCGACGGAAGAAACATAAACCGGTTCCAGTGCTCGCAAGTCCTGCGTGCCATACCAGTTAAAGAAATGCCCCCGAAAACGGGCCAATTTATGAAAGGTTTCAAACGTGGTTTCCAGCCGTACCAAAGTGCGATACGTCCCTGCCCAACCAAAATCACGTGCCACCACGGTCGAAAGTAAATACAGGCCCATATTGGTCGGCGATGTCCGGTGCGCCACTACCGGTTTTGGGTCTTCCTGAAAATTATCAGGCGGCAGCATATTTTCATCTGGTGTGACAAAGGTTTCGAAGAAACGCCAGGTGCGGCGGGCGATTAAGCGCAATTCAGGAATATCGTCCGCGGTCATCGGATGATGTTGCGCCACCTGATGAGCACGGCTAACCCACAATGCCATCGCGGGCGCAAACAGCCAAAGTGCGGCAAAAGGCAAGATCAGCGGCCAGGCATGGGGGGAGACAATCAGTGCAACGGCAGCCATTAGTAAGCTGAATAATGTGCCGCCAGCCATATGGCGATAAAAACCCGCTAAACCGGGCCGTGGCTTCCCTGCGGATTGAGCTGCGGTCGTCCATTCCAATAGATTCCGATGCGTTATAAACAGGCGAATCAGTGTTCGGCCAATAGCATCCGCCATTTGCCAGGCATGGTCGGCCAGAAAAACCAACGAAAGTAAGGTCTGGCTACCGGCGCGTTTGGCATCGTCTAATAAGGAGCGTAAATGGTTACTAAGTCGGGTATTTGGGGCTGGCCAAAGTGAGAACAAAATCGGCAAGAAAGAGGGCAACGCGGTTAGCACGATCACCAGCAACACGCCGATCCACGCGGCAGGCATGGGTAGCATCCAACTGATCCCCAGCAGCAGCAAGGTAAAGGGCGCAACTAATGAACGCCTCAGGTTATCAACCATCTTCCAACGGCCCAACAGCGGGACACTGTTACTCTCTTTGTTATTTCCAACAATCCAGGGTAACAACTGCCAGTCACCCCGAGTCCAACGGTGTTGGCGTTTGGTCACCACGTCATAGCGCGCCGGTGACTCTTCAACCACTTCAATATCGGAGGCTAAGCCAGCCCGCGCAAAAACCCCCTCAAACAGATCATGACTGAGTAATGTATTATCCGGCACTCTGCCCGCTAATGCCGCCTCAAAAGCATCAACATCATAAATACCTTTACCGGTGTAAGAGCCTTCACCAAACATATCCTGATAAACATCCGACACTGCAGCGGCATAAGGATCCATACCTCCGGGGCCGGAAAAAATCCATTGATACAATGAACTTCCTTTACCCATTGGCAATGCCAACGTCACTCGCGGCTGGAGAATGCCGTAACCATCAACCACCCGTTGTTGGTCAATACTAAAACGCGGCCGATTCAGCGGATGCGCCATTTTGCCAATCAAACGCAGTGCAGCATCACGGGGAAGGCGGGTATCGGCATCCAGTGTAATCACATACCGCACATCCGCAGGCACCAGTGGCTCACCGGCGGCGGTGGCAATAAATGAAGTATCCGTGGCTCCGCGTAACAGGCGGTTAAGCTCATGCAACTTACCCCGCTTGCGCTCCCAGCCCATCCAGCGATTTTCGCTTTCATTAAATATCCGCTGCCGGTAGAGCAACAGGAAACGCGGGCCCGCCGGGCCGGGGCCATATTGTTGATTAAGCCGGGCAATAGCTTCATTAGCCAAAGCCAAGAGCGGGCCATCACTCGCGACCACCTGAGTATCTGCATCCACCCCATCCAGCAATAGGGCAAAAGTAAGAGAGCCGGTCGTGCCCGACAAATGATGAACTTCTAGTTGGTCAATTTGCTCCAGTAAATCTGCCTTACTGGTCAGCAACGTCGGCACCACCACCAAGGTACGCAACTCATCGGGTACGCCGTTGGTCAATTCCAGCCCCGGCAAAATCGTGGCACCGAAGCTCCAGGTAATAATGCGATTTATCAGTGCAGTCGCGACTTCAGTGGCCGGAATAAAGCCAATTAAAGCCAATAACACGAGCCATCCGGTCGCCAAACCGGGGAAAGAGATCGCCCACAGTGCCAATGCCAGTAATCCAGCCGTGACCAGTAAAATCGCCCCCATATAGCCGCCAACACCGAGTCGAATGCTCAAACGACTAAACCACAATCGCATTGATGGGCTGAATCTGATCTGATTTTCCAGTTCACGCCGCCCGGCACCAATCAAGTGATAACCGGGGTCACGACAGCGGTCGACATTTTCAGGTTCAGCCGTGGCGGCTCCATTCTGTGCTGCTTGCAAAGCAAGACTGGCAACCTCCAGTTCAGTGAAAGTCGAGCCACGGCATAATTGTTCGATAGCGCTGCGGTACAGATTGCGGGTTTGAAAATCCATGCAGGCAAAGGCACTTCCCTGCCGTAAGCATTCGTCTACCAAGCTGACACTCTCAAACAAATCAGCCCAATCAATATCCGAAATCAACCGCATACTGGTAATCACATTTCGCACTGAAACGTTGGAAGCACCTTGCCGTAATTGGGCATGTTGCACCACTTCGCCGACCGTTACTCCTTGTAATTTCAGGCGATCTTCCAGCCATCCTAACGCGGGGGTGGTGCGTGGATCTTGGTCTCGTAGCCGCTTCGCCAACTGAGATGCAAATTGCTCAGATAGGGGCTCCGTAGAACGCATCGCAATATCGGACTCCAGCGCTAATCGGCTATCCCCGGTTTTTAATAACCTATTTGCCAGCGCCTCAGCATCGGCACGCGCTTTACGCCCTTGTGTTATCTGATCAGCCAGGCGACGTAAGTTCTCTATCAACACGATACGCAGTGTGATAGCGACCGCCCATAACTCGCCGATGGTCAGCGGTTGAACTCGCTGATACGCCATAATAAAACGGCATAAGATTTCAGGATCCAAGTGACTGTCGGTATGCGCCACAAATGCCCAAGTAATGCCCAATACACGCGGATAGCCAGCAAAGGGCCCGTCGGCCAATTTAGGTAATTGACGATAATAACCCGGTGGCAAATCGTCACGAATCTCGCGGATTTGCTCTTCGACCAGATGATAATTATCCAGCAACCACTCTGCCGCAGGGACTACTGCGCGGCCCATTTCCAACTCTGCAGCACTGGCCCGATACGCCGCCAACAATGTATTGGCGTTATCATCCAGACGAGCATGCAAAGTGGACACCCGTGGCGGATGGGTAGTTATCGACTGCGCTTTAGCAAGGCTTTCAGCATGTTGCTCCAACCGTTCCACACTGAATAATTCCTCCCTTACCGGAGCAAAATCATGCCAGGGAGTGACTGTCGTTCGTGCTCCCCACAGGGGGCGCTGTCCAAGAATAGTCTTAAGAAATAATTTCATAGATACCTTCTGGTCCGGTGCTCATACAGTTTTATGGCAGTCTGCATAACAAAAAATCGGGGATAGCTGGAGAAAAACCTATCCAAACGAATGACTCAGGTGAGCCTCCTGAGTGGTGCGAGCCGCGTGATATTGAGCAGAAAACTCCCCTGTAGGCAGAATGCTGTCAAAATGCTGAGTGAAGGTGGAAAACAAAAGGCTGACACGTAAAAACGTTCAGTCAAAAAAGAGGCGAGTAAAAGCTGTCAATACGTATAAAGATGCAACAGCAATAAAGCTGAAAGATATTAATTATAGCCCAAAGAAAAAAACAGGGATCCGGGCATGAAATGAGAAAGAAAAAACAAACGGTTATAAACATAACCAGAAAGGAAATTGAAATACCTGCTGCCTGCCTACTATTACACAGACCGCAGGTAATCACCCTATAGTTTCAGAAACTAAATACCATCCTGAAATTTTCGGGCTTTGGCGGTTTGCTGTTTTTCCAGTTCAAAAATAGCCCGTTGCAATCCTTTTTCCTGAATTGGGCTTAAACGAGAGAATTTAAAACTCAGTCGCTGCACAGTGAGGGTTTCACCTTTGTTATTTACCACTTGTTTATCGATGGCTCGGATAAACTGTAAATCCAATTTAAAAATACCAAAACCACACAAATCAACTGACACATCACGTAGAATGCCACACCCTTGTACCGGGAACTCGCTGCCTTTGATGGCATATACCCCCATCCCCCCCAAAGAAACATCCGCTAATGTATAGGAGAATTTCGTGCCGTTGGCAAATTTCCCTGCGCAATAATAAGCAGGCCATTGAGGAATACTTACCCGGAAATATTCCCGACGTTGAATAAAATAAAGGCTGTCAGGAATGAAGGTGCTGAAAGCGGGTAAAGATAAATACGCGATTTCTTTCAGTGGATTGCAGGTAAATTCAATTTTAGCGCCGGTAGGTTCTGCAATAATTGTCAGTTGGTTAGCAGCCAGTGCAGCGATGTTTTCATGAGTGACACTGCCAAAATCAAAAATAAACTGATTCGAGTCAGGAAGCACATCCAGAATACGGCTAATAAACTGCCCGCGAGCATGAGTGACCATCACTGCGGTGTCGTTCTTCTTTAGATCACGAAGAATTGCACAGATCGCTAATTTGTTGGTTTTTACAAAGTTCTCTTTAGACGTTTCGCTCACCTGCCATTCCCCATCTTTAATTTATTGCCCTGGCTAACCAGATTATTATTAAAAGCATATAAATATCAGACACCAGTATCGGCAAGCTGTAGAAATACTTTAATGATTTTTTTATAAGTCGTGAGTCCTTGGTGTTGGCCTCTCGCGGATCTGGTACACCGTTACAGTCCCCCGTCATGCTGCAAGCAGCATCCAAATTTGCTCCTGGCATTAAGTATTAATAGAAGTTGTCACCCTAGTCACTGGCTCGTGTAAGCTTGTGGGGATGAATGAACCTCATCCTTGAGGCTCACTCTGCGGGCTAGTTCAACGTCCAGTAAGCTTTATTGGCTTCAATTAAATCATCTAAAATCAACCTCGCCACTTTGGCACTTGGAATAGTTTTAGATAATGTCAATGCTTGCCACAGTTTTTGGTAGGATTTTTCAATCCAAGCATCTACCACTAATTTTTCTACTGCATGTTGCTGATATAACAGGCCACGCTGGAAAGTCGGAATATCGCCAATAGCCAATGGCTCGACCCCTTCCGCGCCCACCAGACAAGGCACCTCAACCATCGCATCATGATCAAAATTACTGATGACACCTTTATTAGGCACAATCAATAACATGCGGCGCTTGGTATTAAATGCAATAGCCTGTGCCAAATCAACGATATAGGACGCATGTTCATCAATTTTAAGTTGAGTGTTTTCCGCACTGCCCTCAGCAATAATTTTGCGACACTCATCAAACACAAATTTTTCCCGGCCTTCCATGACTTCATTTGCACGGGAATGGTCTGGTGAGGTATGCGCCACCATATCGTCGCCGTACAGATAATATTGCAAATAGGTATTTGGGAAGCTGCTGGGATCTAGCGCAAAACTATCGCGAGCTTTAGCAAAAGTTTCATTCCAACTTATTTCTTCTTTGCCCTCGCCGTGCTCATCAGCATAACCATACTTCCTTACGTGCTCAGCCAATTTCGGCATTAAATCTTCGCCGGTAGTTTTATCACGCACAGAACTCCACCAGCCAAAATGATTGAGTCCGTAATAACGAGTTTCTAAATCTTCTGCGGAAGGATAGTGCAGTATTTTAGCCATTGCCTCTTCAATACTGATAGGCATATCGCAAATATGATAAATACGTGCTGTAGGGCGTAAGCGCCGAGTCGCCTCAGCAACAATAGCGGCCGGATTAGAGTAATTGAGCATCCAGGCATTGGGGGAATACTCTGTCATATAATCAAGAATTTCCAGCACCCCGCTAATAGAGCGCATACCATAAGCAATTCCCCCAGCACCACAAGTCTCTTGCCCAACACAGCCGTATTTCATTGGGATTTTTTCATCTTTTTCACGCATCGGAAGTTTGCCCTGCCGAATATGTGCCATCACGAAATCAACCCCGCTAAAAGCGGCTTGGGGATCAGTAGTGTAGGAGAACTTTATTCCGCTGGATTGTTCACGCAGAATAATCTCGCAAGCTTTACCGACAATTTCTTGGCGTGAGCCATCATTGTCATACAGTTTTATTTCCGAAATAGGGAAACGGTGTAAATTATCCAACAGCATAAGAATAATGCCATGGGTATAGGTTGAACCACCACCAGCAATCAAAATGGATGATTTTTTCATCTAAAAACTCCTTAATTCATCAACTCTGCAAATTGTTCATAAATATGCGTCACATTGTTGCCAACAATCACCTGCACATCATTACCATTTTTATAAACCTCAATCGCGGAATAGGCTTTGAATGCTGTACTAGGTTGAACACGGCTAATGTCCTTTACAACTAATCTCAAACGGGTAAAGCAGTGGGTATAGCTGGCAATATTGTCTTTCCCACCTGCTGCTTCTAAATAAGCACTGGCGCGCTGTTGGAACTCATCGCCCTGACTTTCGCCTTTCTGCTTGTAATCTTGTTTTGAATAAAGCTTGAGATCACTGTCTTCACGGCCCAATGTTTTGAAATTAAATTTGAGAATCAAAACACGGAATATCAGGAAGTAGATGCCACTGAAAATAACACCAACAATAACTTGAGTTATCATGACATTGGCATGGTTACTGAACATCGGTATCCAGTTTTGTGTTGCCCACTCAAGTATTCCAGAACCAAAGTTCCCTACAACACCCAAGCTATACATCACGACTGTCATGGTGGCTGAAAGCATGGCATGCACCACAAATAGCGCCGGGGCAATAAACAGGAAGGTGAAGTCCAGCGGTTCAGTAATACCGATAAACATGCTGGTAATTGTTGCCGGAATCAGCAAGCCCGCCACTTTGGCTTTATTTTCCGGTTTTGCGGTGCTGTATATTGCCAACGCCATCCCCAAACCACCAAATACCGCACCATTACCCTGCATGGCGAAACCACCTGCCGGGAAAAGCTGTTTTAAAGGTTCAGTAGATTGGCTGAATTCTTGTAAATGGGTGAGCCAATACAGGGTAGTGCCACCAGGTACAGCAACATCAGTATATTGGAAAGGACTATAAACAAAGTGATGAAGACCGGTAGGCAGTAAAATCTTTTCCAGGAAGATATAACACCAGATCCCAAAATTACCGGCATGCAGAATAAAACCTTGCAATGAAATCATGCCTAATTGCACTTTTGGCCATAGCATTAATGTTATAAATGCCAGCGGTAACATGACAATAAAACCCAGAATGTTAACGAAAGCCGCACCCTGGAAGATACTGATATAGTCAGGTAATTTGGTTGAGTAATAACGGTTATGAATCCAGGTAACCAAGCTGCCACATAGAATTGCACCAATCACACTGGTATCCAGTGTTTTAATACCACCAATCATCGCCAGGCCACTGGTACCACCTGTTTCTTGTGCGAAATTAACTCCCCAATGTGCGCCCCAAACTTCACACATTGCCCCAAGAAAAGCATTGAAGGTCAGATAGGTAATTAAAGAAACCAAACAGGCTGATGCTGGCGCTTTATTTGCCAATTTAATCGGTAAGCCAACAGCGAATAACAGCCCCATATTGTTAAAGACAGTCCAGCCACCGGATTCAATGATTTTTAATAATTGGAAAAATAAACCGTCTGGACTAGCAAAAGTCGGGTTTTGCAGCACCAAAGATAGGCCGACTATCATCCCAGCAAAAGGAAAGAGTAGCACCGCACCGAGCATTGCCCCGCCAAACCGATTAAACGAACTTAACATGACAGTTTCCCTCTTGAATGTGAATAGTCATCACTCTATGGAATAGACAGGTTATGATTTGGCGATTGATAAAAATATGTGATCGACATTGCATTAAATCGTTAGTCACACTTGTATATTATTTTATTCAAAGTTAGACGTTTGAACTTTTTTTTATGCCGATTTAATTTTAATAATTATTTTTCAGTATGTTGTAAAAATATCCGTGATGAGCATCTCCATCCAAATAGGTATAAAAATGGTATATAAAAATCTAGTCACCAATATCCGGAAGTTAATAAATCATCAAGATGTTTCTGTGGGTGACTGCTTGCCCTCTGAAATTCAGTTAGCTGAACGTTTTGGCGTATCACGAATGACCGTCAGAAAAGCATTGGATGTTTTAATTCAGGATGGTTTATTAGAACGCCAACAGGGCCGGGGTACTTTTATTATTGGGAAAGACCTTAAACACGATAATAATCATCTAAACAGTTTTACTGAACACATGAAAATGCTCGGTAAGACACCACATACAGAAGTGTCTGAATTCAAGATTATTAGAGCTCCACAAGCTATTGCCAGCCAATTAAATATCCAACAAGATGATAAAACATATTATATCAAGCGATTACGCTATGCGGACAAACAGATTATTCAAATAGAGGAAAGTTACCTGCCTGTCACTTTGATGCCGGATTTAACCTACCACCATCTTGAATCATCAAAATATGACTTTATCGAAAAACAGGCTAATTACCAGATTGAGGGTTGCCGACAGACATTTTTACCCATTGTTGCTAGCCAGGAGTTCGCTTTACAGCTCCATTGCGACCCACGAACCCTGTTAATACAATTATTGGCCGTGTCTAATACTACTGATGGAGTTATTGTGGATTTTTCGGTGATTACCTTTAATCCGGCGGATTATAAAATCAGTTATTACCTCAAGCGCCATCCGTTAAGTTAAATATGAAATAAGTGCACTAACCCTGCTATTGGCAGATTAATGCACTGAGTGTTATGTCAACCTAATGATATTTCTCTTCACCCTACCCCGGCAATAAGTTCCCCAAACCGATAAACAAACCGGCAATAGTGGCACTCATCAAGTTAGATAATGTCGCCGCTAGTAATGCACGGAATCCTAAACGGGCGATTTCAGAGGCTCTTTCAGGGGCAACGGCACTAAAAGCCCCCACTACCACAGCAATCGAGCCAAAATTGGCGAAACCGCACAGAGCAAAAGAAATAACAGCAATAGTTTTTACATCTAACGTCCCGATAGTTTCTTTCAGATAAGGAGAGAAACTCAGATAGGCGACAAACTCATTAATTGCTAACTTTTGGCCAATAAAACCGCCAGCCAAGGAAGCATGTTCCCACGACACCCCCATAATATAAGCCAGAGGCGAGAACACATAACCAAGCATACTTTCAAGACTCAGGTGCTCAAAACCAAATAAGCCACCGATACCGCCAATAATACCATTAATTAATGCTATCAACGCGACAAAGGCCATCACCACAGTAGCCACCCCTACTGCAATTTTCAGCCCCAGCATCGCACCATTAGCGGCGGCTTCAATAATACTGGCTGGGCGTTTATCACTGAAAGTCATTTCATTAAACTCTACTTTTGACTCTTCAGTCGCAGGGCTGATAATTCGAGCAAACAGTATCCCCCCAGGGATAGCCATCAATGACGCCGCCAATAAATATTCAATTGGAACGCCGAGGCCAGCATATCCAACCAACATAGAACCCGCGATGGATGCCATACCGCTACAAATCACGGTAAACAGCTCATTACTGTTCATTTTATTAATAAAGGGCTTTACCACGGCAGGAATTTCATTTTGCCCCAAGAAAATAGTCGTCACAGCAGCAAATGACTCAACTTTGCTGATACCCAGTAATTTTTGAAAAATAGAACCAAGAATATTGATCAACCAGCCCATAATCCCCAGATAATAAAGGATGGATATTAGTGATGTGATAAAAATAATGGCTGGTAACACATGGAAAGCGAAAACAAAACCTGCACCATCAAATAACTCATTCATTTTGGGGCTAACTAAACCACCAAAAATAAATGCGCTACCGGCATCGCTATAAGAAATAACTCTATTAACTGCATTAGCAATAGAGGAGATAAACCACTTCCCTGCGGGGACATATAGCATCACTGCACCTAACGTTATTTGCAGTAATAATGCCGCCCCTACCGTTCTCAATCTTATTTTTCTTTTATTTACCGAGAAAATATAGGCAATAAGTAATAATATACACATCCCTGCTAAACTACGCAATAAATCCATAAATCCCCCGAAGTACCTATATAGATAGGCCCATGCCCGAAAAGGTGCCCCTCGGACAACGAATGTGTCAGGGCACCTCAAAGATATGAGCTATTATTTAGCAACTGTAATAAGGACACTATTTAAGGCGTATTACCTTTCTACATATTAAATAATACTTTGATATGAGCAGGCGATTTTAGCTGCCAATTTTGCATTATTAAATACCAACTGAATATTGGCATTTAAACTGTCCCCCCCGGTTAATTCAGCAACTCGGGCTAATAGGAATGGTGTACTTTCCTTACCAATAACGCCCTGTTCTTCTGATTCTTTAACTGCCTGCTCAATAGCAGCATTAATCATACTTTCTGATAGCGCATATTGTTCAGGAATTGGATTAGCAACAACCATCCCCCCGCGTAGCCCCATTCCCCACTTGGCATTCATTGCCGCAGCAATTTGTTCCGCTGTGTTTAAAGTAATACTGACCTCAAACGGACTGGTACGGCAAAAGAATGCAGGTAGTGAGCGGGTTTGATAACCAATAACCGGAACGCCATTGGTTTCCAGATATTCAGTGGTTAAACCCAAGTCCAAAATAGATTTAGCCCCCGCACACACCACGGTTACATTTGTTTTCGCCAGTTCTTGTAAATCAGCTGAAATATCAAATGTCGTTGCCGCGCCTCGATGTACACCACCAATGCCTCCGGTTGCAAAAACTTTAATATTGGCCATTTCCGCAATAATCATGGTGGAAGCCACTGTTGTGGCACCATGTTGCCCATTAGCCACCACAAAAGGTAAATCACGGCGACTGACCTTCATGATGCTATGGCCTTCTTTCCCCAACAATTCTATTTCATCACGTGATAATCCCGCTTTCATTCGGCCATTTATGACTGCAATTGTGGCAGGAATTGCGCCATTTTCACGAATTTTCTGTTCAACAAGTAAAGCCGTTTCAACGTTTTGTGGGTAAGGCATCCCATGAGAAATAATGGTAGATTCCAACGCCACGACGGCTTTATTTTGCGCCAAGGCCAGCGCAACTTCGGGTGATATATCTAAATAAGATTGTGCCATTTCATTATTTTTCATGGTTGTAATTCCAATAGTTTTTTGACACTGCCATTCGACAGATTGGGGTTATTGGTCAGTTCCGAAGAAAGTGTTAATGCTGAACACCCTTGAGCAAAACGGATACTCTCAGCAAACTCCATGTCATCGAGCCAGCAACTTGCCAGCCCTGACATCATGGCGTCTCCGGCACCAGTCACATTCACAATGTTGATATTCAATGGCAATGACCAGCCGGTCTGCCCATCAATTTCGCTGAAATAAACGCCATCTTTACCCATACTCAGTGCCAGCCGCTGAACACCTTGTTGATGGAACCAATTCGCTACAGCTGGAATATCATTGCGACTATCAATCTTCATGCCACTCAGTATTTCTGCTTCAAGGCGATTAGGTTTCAATGTATGAATATGAGACAGCCAGTTCTTAATTCTGGGCGCTTTGAAAGCGGATACCGTATCGACAAAGACCGGTACATTACCGGCGTTGGTAAATATCCATGAGAGTGATTCTTCTGTTAAATTACAGTCAACGACGAGAATTCCCGCATGTTGAATTAATTCTTTAGTGGTAGCCAATAATGATGGCGTTAATTTTTCTAAAATACGCATATCATTAATTGCCACCAGCATTTCACCACTATTATCCAGTAACGAAACATAAGTTGAGGTATTTTCCCCATGAAGACTATGGCAATTACTGACATTAACACCGGCTCGTTTGGCCTCATCAATCAATGTGGCACCGTAAAAGTCATCGCCCACCACTGAAATCAAATGACATTCTTTTCCTAATAACGCGATATTCTCAGCAATGTTTCGACCCACCCCACCCGGGGTGCATTTTATTTTTCCCGGGTTAGAGTCTTCATAAATAAGTTTGCTGGCAGCATAACCACAAACGTCCATATTGACAGAGCCAATCACCACCACGTAGCTGTGCTCAGATAATATATATCCTTTCCCTTTGATATAGCCCTTTTGCATCAGATTCATAATGTGGCCGGCAACACCCGAGCGACTTATGCCTATAATATCGGCAATTTCTTGCTGGGGGATCAACGGATCTCGTCTCAGAAGCTGCAATATTTGCTTTTCTCGGCTGGTCATAATGGACACTTGTTTGTTTTTAAACATGTGTCTGTTTTATTATTTTGATTAGATAGAGTAAAGCATATTTTATTAATCTGTTTCAAAGTTGGGAGAATGATCGTAAGCACGTTATCACGCAATTACAGTCATTTTTTTGTGAAGTAACTCAAGTTATTCCTGTTATTAAATTAAATTTAAACAGTGTTGATTTTATATACAGAATATTCCTCTAAAAATAAGGATAGATAATCAATAAGATAAGTATTAATCAGAAAATAACCAAACAAGTGTTTGGTTGTCTATTTTTTAGGAAAGAAAGTTATGAATAGCTATAACTGTGTTTCATTGAATAATGATCTATTTCACAATACAGCGGATTTATTATCTCAGGTTTCCGCAATGGGAAATGGCAAGATAAAAATAAAGCGACATCGGCAGGTGCCAAATGTCGCTTTAAAGTGATTGAAGATGCCAAGTATCTTAAATGCGGACTAAATCATCACCATAACCAATCCACTTATAAGTTGTCAGTGCATCTAATCCCATTGGGCCACGGGCATGAAGTTTTTGCGTACTAACGGCCACTTCTGCGCCCAAACCAAACTGGCCGCCATCAGTGAAACGCGTACTGGCATTGACATAAACAGCTGAAGAATCAACCGCACGAACAAAATGTTCGGCGCTGCTCAGCGAGCGGGTCAAAATAGCATCAGAATGGCTGGTACCATGTTCACGGATATGGTCGATAGCAGCATCGATATCAGCCACAATATCCACATTGAGATCCAGAGATAACCATTCATCATCGTAATCGGCAGCTTCCACAGGCATAACCTTGGCTTTACCTTCCGCCAGATACGGCATAGCTTGCGAGCTGGCATGCAATGTCACACCGGATGCATGCATTCTGGCACTTAACACTGGCAGGAAGCACTCGGCGATTGCCTGATGAACCAGCAAAGTTTCCAGTGAGTTACACGCACTTGGGCGCTGAACTTTAGCATTTTCGATCACCAGCAGCGCTTTTTCAAAGTCGGCACTTTCATCGACAAAGGTATGGCAAACACCAATACCTCCGGTGATAACCGGAATAGTCGATTGCTCACGGCACAGTTTATGTAAGCCCGCGCCCCCACGTGGAATCAACATATCGATATAGTTGTCCATACGCAGCAATTGAGTGACCAACTCGCGATCTGGGCTTTCGATCGCCTGTACCGCAGCGGGCGGTAAGCCACATTGCTCCAGCGCTTGCTGGATAACTTTCACTGTCGCCTGATTAGTATGGTGTGTCTCTTTACCGCCCCGTAAAATAACCGCGTTGCCGGTCTTCAAGCATAAGCTAGCCACATCAATTGTAACATTAGGGCGCGCTTCATAAATAACACCAATGACACCCAGAGGTACGCGGCGGCGCTCCAGCTTTAAGCCACTGTCGAGCAAACTGCCGTCAATCACGCGGCCTACAGGGTCATTCAGCCGGCATACCTGGCGCACATCATTCGCAATGGCGGCTAAACGTGCGGGGCTAAGCAGCAACCTATCCAGCAGCGCCTCACTCATGCCACTGTCACGTGCAGCCGCCATATCTTGTTCATTAGCCTGTAAAATGGCCTGACTTTCAGATTCAAGCAGATTGGCTATCACGGCCAAAGCCTGATTTTTCTTTGCCGTACTCAGCATCGCCAATTGCCAGGAAGCCTGCTTAGCGGCTTTCCCCATCTGTTCCAGTATGCTCATACTTGCTCCTTAGCTGACAATCATATCGTCACGATGAACAGCCACTGGGCCGTATTCATACCCGAGAATTTCACTGATTTGTTGCGAATGGTGCCCCGCTAACATGCGTAAAGCATCACTGTTGTAGCGCGATACACCGTGAGCCAAATCGCGCCCACTGAGATTGCGGATACGAATAACTTCGCCACGTGAGAAATTCCCCAGCACGCTACGAATACCTTTTGGCAATAGCGAACTGCCCCGTTCCATAATAGCAATAACAGCACCATCATCGACGGTGATTTCACCTGCGGGCGGCGCGCCAAAAATCCAGCGCTTACGGTTTTCCAGTGGTGTTTCCAGCGCGTGGAATCGGGTGCCTACTGGCGTCCCCTCAATCACATCAGCAATAACCCCCACCTGACTGCCCGCAGCAATCACGACATCAATACCAGCACGACACGCCACATCCGCGGCCTGTAATTTTGTCGCCATGCCGCCAGTACCCAAGCCGGAGACACTGTCGCCCGCCACTCCGCGCAAAGCATCGTCGATACCATGCACTTCGCGGATTAATTCAGCTGCTGGATTATTGCGCGGATCGGCGGTGTACAGCCCGGCTTGATCAGTCAGTAACAGTAGCTTGTCGGCACCGGCCAGAATGGCGGCCAATGCTGAGAGATTATCGTTATCACCCACTTTGATTTCAGCGGTAGCCACGGCATCATTTTCATTGATTACCGGCACGATACGGTTATCTAATAAAGCATTCATGGTGTCACGGGCATTGAGGAAACGCTCGCGATCTTCTAAATCAGCCCGGGTCAGCAACATCTGACCGATATGGATACCGTAGATTGAGAACAACTGTTCCCAAAGTTGAATAAGCCGACTTTGCCCGACCGCGGCTAATAATTGCTTCGAGGCAATAGTGGCGGGTAATTCCGGATAACCCAAGTGTTCACGCCCGGCCGCAATGGCTCCGGAAGTAACAATAACAATACGATGACCTTTTGCGTGTTGCTGGGCGCATTGGCGCACCAATTCAACAATATGGGCACGGTTGAGACGACGGGAGCCGCCAGTCAGAACACTCGTCCCCAATTTCACAACCAAAGTCTGGCTGCCACTCATAATTTTTCTGCCGTTGGGATGAAGAATAAAAGAAAGGGTATAGGAGTCTTTTTAACAGGCGGGAGCCGTTATGCCAAGTACTTTGCGTATCAGCTTCTTAATTGGCATTGCAGGTTGAGTGCAAGCCTGCAATGCCAGTTAAACAGGTCTATTTTTACGCCGACAACTTAACCGGCTGCTCACTGAAATCTTGCGCCGGCTCCAATCTCATTTCAATGGAAGTTAGCATCTCGGCCAGGCGTTTATGGAAACCACGTAGCGTAGTCTCCAGTTTCTCTTGTACTTCAGGATCTTTAATCTTTTCCGCTTTCCAGTTGCCATCTTTATTAAACAGGCCGAGCTGGTAAACATAGGTAAAATGGTCAACTGCGGGTTCCAGTTCTATCCACCATCCCCAGAACTCACGCTTCTCTGGAGCAAGCTTCACATTGACGCACACAGCCAAGCAATCAAAGAAAAATCGGTCATTCTGGCACTGCCCTTCACGTAGGTATGGCCCTAAAGCGGCAAAACGTTTCATAAGCTTACTTTTAGGATGAGCACTGGTTGACGTCATTCTTAAATCTCCTTATGTAGGCCCACCTTTTTAGCAAACTGTTAAAAATTAGCAACTCATTAACGCATTTTATCTTCTAACCACTGACTGGTTTGCAATAATGCGCGATGGAAATTGTCATACAGTGGTGTTGATGATATGGGTAATAATTTGCCATCGGCAGAAGAAGAACAAATCAATTTAGCTTCCTCTTTCGGACTGAAAGGGTCGTTTTCCCAAAAGCCTGCTAACATTGGTGTTTGGCAACGCCGCCCCAATAACCCCTGCGTTTTCAAAGAATAGCGGTTCATTTCTGCTCTGAGTATTTCATCCGCCGCATCCGCCATTCCCAAGCGGCTGGCCATCACATCCATATACATGTCGGGCACTTTGCGCTGACTATCGGCATTACACAGAAGATGATGAACAATCGGCCCAAGGCACGCTACAGCGCGCACACGTTGCGGTTCTAAATACCCCAAACGAACCGCCACATTGGCACCAAAACGGAAACCAAAAACACTGACGCGTTGGTGATCAATCCACGGAACTGTTGTCAATGATTGCAACACTTGCTGATGCAGGAAACTGGTGTCCTGAGTGAGCTTCCACCTTGATGAAGCCCCGACGGATGGCATGTCGATGGTCAACATCGCTATCCCTTTGGGAGCCAGATAGTCGCGGAACAGGCGATAATAATCACTTTGCAATGTATCCAACCCGCCGCACATCAGCACCGTCGGGAATGGCGCGCTGCCAATAGTCGGCATATGCAAGAACCCGTTAAGAGTGCCGCCATCCGAAATATCAAAACTGAGTTCTTTCAAAGTGTAAGGCAGATGCTTAGCGGCCTCTTCATAAGCACGGTTAGACAGCACCTCGACTTGCTCGGCCAGCTCGTCCCCTTTCAAATGCGGATAACCGGCGATGCTGTATAAATTAGCCGCATTTAACCAATACTGGCCCGCATTCATCGGGTCCGCTTCGTCCATGGCTTTTTGCTGCCACTGCATCCCCTGATGGGCCCATTCATAAATCCAGTTACCGTTACGATAACCCACCACCGTATCCAGCAGGTCATTATCGCTGTGTTCCGCTTTCGAGCAGGCAATTCGTGATAATACTTCTTCAATTTCAAGCGGATCGACACCGCGCCACGTCCATATCAGGCGGTTGATCATCCGGTACCAATGGTGGGTGGTATCGCCATCCAATGCCGAGTGAACCGTCATAGGATTGCTGCAATGAGCATGCCGCACTAAAGTTGAAGTTTCAGGGTGCTTGAATTTTGGTTTGAACAGAATTTCAGAAAGGTTGGCTTGTGCCATGGTAACAATAGCCTCCATAAGCCGTGATTCAGGCCCGTTAAGGGCTGGTCAGATGGAGTCAGTGTACTCATACTGCACGGAAAATGAAACGCCCGGTAGGCACCGGGCATTTAAATGGCACTAAATTATTTGCCGCTCAATGGAGCGACGAAAGTTACCGCCATATCCCACGGCTGCTCAATCCAAGTACCTTGAGGAATATCAACCACATAGTCATCAACTAATGGGCGGCCCGCTGGTTTAGCAAAAATGGTCACAAAATGTGCTTTAGGATACATTTCACGGATAGCTTTCGCAGTGCCACCAGTATCAACCAAGTCATCAATCACGATAAAGCCTTCACCGTCGCCTTCTGCGCGTTTCAAAACTTTAAGCTCACCTTGGTTATCATGGTGATAGCTGGCGATGCAAACAGTATCGACATAACGAATACCCAGCTCACGCGCCAGAATACCCGCAGGTACTAACCCACCTCGGCTAACCGCGATGATACCTTTCCATTGCTCAGCAGGCAGTAAACGCTGTGCCAATTTGCGGGCATGAATTTGCAACATATCCCAAGTAACGACGTATTTTTCGCTCATAAAGTGTAATCCCAGCCAGTTATAGAAGTGGCTTGCCATGATTCAGAAGGGGAAAAAAGGTTGCGCGAGATTATAAAGAGCCAGCCGAATAAAAACCAGCAATTATCCGGCTAATTAGCAAAAATTACAGGCATCAAGCAGATATAAAAAACAAAAATTACTGCCTCAAAGGCCATAAAATAGTGTAGGGCTGAATGCTGCAAGAGAGACTGTAGAGCCAAAGGTTCTCGCCATAATCAGAAGCATCGATGACCATTCTGCGTTGTCGTTTAACGAACCAGTTTTAACAAAAATCTAAATTTAAAAATGAGAAAACCTCGGTAATAACTTGCCGACAACTGCCCAAAAAACTCAATAAAGAAACATAACATTTCATTATAAAATCCTATTGTATAACAATTAGTTAAGTTTTTATTGATTTGATTGGCGGTTCTCGAATCAGTCTTAATACAAACAAATCCACTCATCATTTGATATACAGAGTGGAATGATGGGAAAGCAGCCCACATGCCATCACCACTCAAATTAGTAACATTAAACTAACTATCACCTTTCCCTTGTAATTCTAGAGTATAAATACGAAAATATAGCCCATATGTAGGGCCGTGATAACATAAACAAGCTAGACGACCAAGTACAAAAATACAGCAATACATCAGGGTAATTTCAGTTTAATGCTAAAATGGTAATTGTGTGAAAAAACAGCAATTTGCCACGAGAAGCACAATATCAGAGTGTTGGCAGCTGTTAAGCCAAGGGCGGTAGCGTGGATCATGGCAGCAAAGATAAGGTGTTGGCAGAACAGGCTAAAAGTATATTTTTTCGTAAAAACAATGAATTAAGTCTATTTATGATTTATATCTAGCTAAGAAGTACTCTCTGTAAATAATTTCATGCTAAAAAATAGGTTGCTTTAGGCTAGTCAAAGAAGATTTCATTTTGACTAAAAATAAAATAGTCAGATATATCAATGGATTCAGTAGTAATAACCTCATCATTTTCTGGAAAGAAGATATTTAATTGTCTTTTTTTTAATGGATTGGATATTTTAATATATGAATGATAGTAGCAATAAAAATGATACCACACCAATAAAAAGTCAACGTTATGACTTATCTCATTTATCTCCACAACGAGATGAGGTCGACTTTTTTGAATTGATTACCGTTATTTTAAATTCTAAATTTAAAATAATAATAGTCACTTTTTTATTTATAGTAGCCGGCCTCACTGTAGCCTATATGCTCCCTAATCAATGGACAAGTACTGCTATTATAATCAAACCCAGTGATGAGTCCATTCAAGTTTTAGATAAAATAACCACTGATTTAGCCGCATTAGATATTATAATAGATGTTGATGCGGATTATTTATTATCTACATTTAAGCAAAATTTTGACTCACGAGATATGCGTGCTGAATATTTGGTTAACACTAACTATTTTAAAAAATTAATGGCAGAAAATCCACAAGATGAGGTGCGGAGAAAATATCTAATTGAAAAAATAATTAATCAGGATATTAGCTCCGTTAGCTCTCAGCAAGATAAAAACGATGATAAATCTGAGTACCGTTATTATAAATTGTCTCATAAAGCAGAGACGGCCAGTGATGCTCACGATCTTTTACTAGGATATATAAATTATGTAAAGAAAATCGTTGATGCTGATATTACACATAAAATAAAACGGACTATTGATAGAGAAAAAAATCTTAGCATAGAAAAATATAATTTAGATTTATTAAGAGCTAAAAACAAACAAGACGTTAAAGTTGAACGATTAAAATATGCGATCGACATGGCTAATGCCGCGGGCATTAAAAAGCCTATTTATGGTAGTGGTACTGTCATTAATGATGACCCTGACTTCCCAATTACTATTGGTTCAGATACATTGAGCAAAAAATTAGAAATTGAGAAATCCATTACCGACCCAGTTTTAATTGATCCAGATCTTTTGAACCGTAAGTTATATATAGAAAAACTGAATAATTTAAAAATTGATAATATCGACATCGTTCCCTTTAAATATCTACAGCAACCCACAGAACCGACAATAAAAGATGCAACTAAACGCTTGCTGATTCTAATATTATTTACACTGATTGGTTTCGTAGGGTCTGTAACTTTCGTTTTGATAAAACATTTTAAACGTGAATGGGAACAAAAAAATCAAGATACCCATATTGGTTAATATCAACAATTAAACACAGTTCATTTATCCAATAGAGAAAGTAGCTTCACCGCTGATCTATTGGATAAAATCATTACCAAGATAGAAATCCATTACTTTGCATGCGTAATAGACTAACAATATAACCAGATGATTTATATAACAATAATCTGATATCAATCTCGATCTAACTTTGTACAGGAGACTTACAGTGTCTGAACTGTCTCAACTTTCGCCTCAGCCGTTGTGGGATATTTTCGCAAAAATTTGCTCGATCCCTCATCCGTCTTACCATGAAGAAGCTCTGGCACAGCATATTATGACATGGGCCAAGGAAAAAGGCCTCCATGCGGAGCGCGATAAGGTCGGCAATATCCTGCTGCGTAAACCAGCGACTAAGGGGATGGAGAACCGTAAGCCCGTTGCGCTACAAGCTCACTTGGATATGGTGCCACAAAAGAATAATGATACGGAGCATGACTTTACCAAAGATCCTATCCAACCCTATATCGACGGTGAATGGGTTAAAGCCCGTGGCACCACATTAGGTGCGGATAATGGCATTGGTATGGCCTCTGCCTTGGCAGTGCTATCTGACGACAGCGTCGAGCATGGCCCACTAGAAGTGCTACTGACCATGACTGAAGAAGCCGGTATGGATGGCGCATTTGGTCTGCAACCTAACTGGTTGAAAGCCGATATTCTGATTAATACCGATTCCGAGCAGGAAGGTGAAATCTATATGGGTTGCGCCGGTGGTATTGATTTTATTACCACTTTAGCACTAAAGCGCGAAGCCATCCCCGCAGGTTACCAAGCACTGAAACTGACCATAAAAGGTTTGAAAGGCGGTCATTCGGGCGCTGATATCCATTTAGGGCTAGGTAATGCCAATAAACTGCTGGCCCGATTCCTGTTCGACCAGGCCAAAGATTTAGACCTGCGGATATTGGATTTGAATGGCGGCACACTACGTAATGCCATCCCACGTGAAGGTTCTGTGACCTTAGCGGTTGCCGCAGATAAAGTCGACCAGCTGAAAAACCTGAGCCAGGAGTATCTGGCGACCTTGAAAAATGAGCTGGCCGCAGTTGAAAAGAATCTGACTGTATTGCTTGAGCCGATATTGATTGATAATGCTAAGGCTCTGACAAAAGACACCCAACAGCGCCTGATCGCCTTATTGAATGCCACGCCAAACGGTGTCATTCGTATGAGTGATGCAGTAAAAGGCGTGGTTGAAACCTCACTGAATGTGGGTGTCGTTACCATGAATGAGAACGAAGTAGAAATCATCTGCCTAATTCGTTCTCTGATCGACAGCGGCAAAGATTACGTGGTGGGCATGCTGACGGCGATTGGTCAGTTGGCTGGCGCAGATACCTCGCCAAAAGGCGGCTACCCTGGCTGGCAACCTGACCCAACCTCACCGGTGATGGCGTTGGTGCGGGAAACCTACCAAAAACTGTTTAACAAAACACCCAATATCATGGTCATCCATGCTGGTCTGGAATGTGGTTTATTCAAAAAACCTTACCCAGAGATGGATATGGTGTCGATTGGGCCAACAATGACGGGGCCACATTCACCGGATGAACAAGTTCATATCGAAAGTGTGGGCCAGTATTGGCAATTGTTGACGGCGCTGCTAAAAGCGATTCCTGAGCGCGCATAAGCAAATTGGTTTTGTTTGTATATGATAACGGCGGCGCTTAGGCCCGCCGTTTTTTCTTAATCGGGGTTATTCCCAACTCAACAATAATTGCCGCTCGAGTTGCGGATCCAGTAAAGTGACATGTAACCCCACCAAACGCACCCCCCGCTCCGCCCGCCGTTCATTCCATGCTGCCCGCGCTACTTGCAATAAATCCGCTTTATTCAACTCTGGCCAAACATGCTCTTGCGTCGTTTGCTGAAAATCATGAAACTTCAATTTCACCCCTTGCCGGGCGATATGCAGATCCGGCCTAACCTTGCGAAGACGGGTTTCCAGCTCAATATAAAGCTTTTCAATCAATAACTCACAGCTTTCCCAATCATGAATATCCTCTGCCAGAGTCCGCTCAACCCCAACCGATTTGCGCAAGCGATCGGGAGAAACTTCGCGTTCATCAATACCGTGGCTGCGCTCCCACAGCACATGACCAAACTTACCAAAGCGCTTTAATAATTCAGCCTGTGGATAGTGTTGTACATCACTACAGGTTATCAGCCCCAGTTCTTGCAGACGTTTCGCCGTCACTTTGCCCACCCCTGGAATTTTACTCAGCGGCAAATCATGCAAGAAGGGCAATACTTTATCCGGGGTTATCACATACTGACCATTGGGTTTATTTAAATCAGACGCGATCTTGGCTAAAAACTTGACAGGAGCAATGCCCGCAGAAGCTGTTAGATTTAATTCCATCGCAATAGATTGGCGAATCTCTTGTGCAATTAATGTGGCGGAACCGCTGCATGCCTGACAATCAGAAACATCAAGATAGGCTTCATCCAGCGAAAGCGGCTCAATCAAAGGGGTGTAGCGAGCAAAAATCTCACGGATATGCAGCGAAGCTTCTTTATACGCCGCCATTCGGCCAGGGATCACTTTCAGTTGTGGGCAAAGTTTCAGTGCCATGGCGGTAGGCATTGCGCTGCGAACCCCATAACGCCGGGCTGGATAATTGGCGGTGCTAATCACACCGCGCCGGTCCTTACTACCGCCAATCGCAATAGGAATATCACGCAAACTGGGATCGTCACGCATTTCGACTGCCGCGAAGAAGCAATCCATATCGACATGAATAATTTTCCGCATGTTTATCCCCCCGCCAAACCACTGTATAAGAATACAGTTAAATCGGAGAAATTCAAGATTATCCTAGATCCTGACCAGGCAAATTTCGTGATAGCGGGAAACTAACCTGGAAGCAGAGCAATCGCTTCAATTTCCAAGGCCAAATCATGATGTAAAACGGGCACTGGCACCACGCAACGTGCCGGTTTATGTGGCCCCAACCAATCAGCATAAAGCGCATTAAAATGGGGCCATAGGGCAATATCACACAGATAAACTCGCACCTGAATCAAACTATTTACACTGCAATGACAATCCGCAAGTATCCCTTCAATATTGGCAAAAACCTGCATAACCTGAATATCAAAAGGTTGATTTGATAATGCCACGCCCTGCGCCGTGACGGGCAGTTGGCCAGAAAGATAGACCATACCGCCCGCACAGACAGCATGGCTATAATGGCCCGCTGGCGGCGGGCCCTGTGTAGAATTTATTAAGATAGGTGCGGACATCATCAAGACTTATCAATAAAGTGGGCCAAACGGGCTAAATCGACATTACCGCCCGATATAATCACTCCGACTCGTTTACCACGCAAATCCAGCTCATCACTAAAAGCGACTGCCGCCCCTAAGCAACCCGTGGGTTCCACCACAATCTTCATTCGGCTGGTGAAAAATTTCATTGCCGAGATCAATTGGTTATCCGTGGCCGTCAGAATATTATCAACCCGCTCCTGAATAACCGGGAAAGTATAATGTCCTAAAGCCGGAGTTTGCGCGCCGTCCGCAATGGTGACTGGCGTGTCAATTTTAACAATTTTTCCGCTGCGGAAACTCTGTTGCCCATCATTACCGGCGGCAGGTTCCACCCCAATTACCTGACAATTGGGGTAGAGCTCTTTGGCCACCGTAGCACAGCCGGACAACAGCCCGCCGCCGCCCAGTGGCACCAGCAGCACATCCAACTCACCCACTTCTTCAAATAACTCTTTCGCCGCCGTCCCCTGCCCGGCCATCACATCCGGATGGTCATAAGGTGGGATCAAAGTTAGTCCCTGCTCTTGTGCCAGTTGACGGCTAATGGCTTCGCGGTCTTCAAGATAGCGGTCATACAGCACCACTTCGCCGCCATAACCTCGTGTCGCCGCGATTTTAGCGGCTGGCGCATCTTTAGGCATGACAATAACCGCGCGAATGCCTAATTTACGCGCAGACAAAGCAATAGCCTGCGCATGATTCCCCGACGAGAAGGCAATAACCCCTTTTGCTTGCTGTTCTGGCGCTAATTTCACTAACGCGTTATAAGCGCCACGGAATTTAAACGCTCCCATATGCTGGAAATTTTCGCATTTAAAAAACAACTGCGCACCAGTTTGCTCATTGGCGGTGGAGGAAGTCAAAACTGGAGTTTTGAGCGCAAAACCCGCAATCCGTTGATGTGCTTGAATAATATCTTCGTAACTGATGACTAATGGGGCCATCTTCAACTTCCTTCAGTGGGGAGATAGGTATAGACAGTGGAGCGGGCGACACCAAGATTATTGGCAACCACGGTCTGAGCATTTTTTAAATCCATCAAACCCGCTTGCGCCAGTTGGCGCACAATTTCACGCCGCTGTGCCGGGTTCAGCGCGCGTGGAGTGGTATTGTGCGCGGCAGCAAATTGTTCCAGCTGAGTGCGCAACATCTCAAGGCGAGGTGATGCCAGAGACTCCTGAACCTCTGCCGGTGTCGTTTGGGTCAGTTGAGATAAACTGGCGCTGACGGCGGAAAACAGCGAGATATCCATATTGAGACAAAGTGCTCCGATGAATTCCCCTTTGCTATTTTTCAAGCCAATTGATGTGCTTTTGGCCGGACGACCATCAGGAAATTGGTTCGGGTAATTAAGAATAACTTCAGGAAAGTTAGGGTCAGCAATACGGCTTAGCCCCAGTTCAGTCGCTGGCTCACCGACTTCGCGACCGGATAAATTGTTTGAAATTGCCGCAATGGCATGTTCCGGCTGAGTAAGGTCGTGCAAGACAAATTCCACTAAGGGTGCAAATGTTTTGCCCAGTGCCTCAACGATTTTTTTGCTCTCCCGCAACAGGAGTTGATCTTCTGTCAGTTTCATAATTGAAGTATTGTCATTTACTGACAATTTGTCAATTTGATTCTGCAAGTAATAAAAAAGCTGCGCGCAGCAGCTCTTTTCCAAAGGATTGTGGGAGTCAGTATTATTTCAGAATCGAGCTTTTCAGCGATTTATCTTGCTGGTGCCGCTCTAAAGCCAACTCAATCAGTGTAGTGATCAATTCCGTCGAGCCCACACCGGTGGCGCGCCACAATTTGGGATACATACTGATATTAGTAAATCCTGGTAATGTATTTATTTCATTGATAATTACGTGGTTATCTGGGGTTAAAAAGACATCAACCCGCGCCATACCGCAGCATTCGAGCGCTCTAAATGTCGCTAAAGCCACCGTGCGAATGTTGTCGCTGGCAGCACTGTCTATGGCCGCCGGGATGATGACCTGAGCACCAGTTTCATTAATGTATTTAGTGTCATAGGAATAAAACTCGTCGCTGATGACCACCTCGCCACACAAACTGGCTTGCGGGTTGTCATTGCCCATGACTGCACATTCGATCTCCCGCCCAACAATAGCCGATTCCACCAGCACTTTATGGTCAAAATCAAAGGCTAATGCTACCGCCTGCTCATATTCGGCCGCATTACGCACTTTACTCACACCCACCGAGGAGCCCTGATTCGCCGGTTTAATAAATAAAGGTAATCCGAGTTTTTCCGTAATTTTTTCAAAACAATAGCTGTCTTTATTACCACGTGTCAGTGTAATAAAAGGCGCGATATTCAACCCGGCATCACGCAGTAATCGCTTAGTGATGTCTTTATCCATGCTGACCGCAGACCCCACGACACCTGAGCCGACAAAAGGAATATTGGCCATACGCAACAGGCCTTGCAAGGAACCATCTTCCCCTAATGTCCCGTGTACAATAGGGAAAATGACATCCAACTGAGCCAATGCAGCTGCATTATCCGTAGCAATGAGTTGCTGACTCTCTTGGCCAAGGATCAGCGCCACATTTTTGTTTGAATGATTCAGGGAAATTAACGCCGGATGTTCTGCATTTAACAAGTAACTGGATGCATCATTAATATGCCATTTACCTTGTTTATCAATACCTAACAGTGTCACTTCGAATTTTTCTTTATCAATCGCATCCACGATATTCTTGGCCGACTGCAATGACACTTCATGTTCAGCCGATTTACCGCCAAAAATCACACCAACTCGCAATCTTGACACACTACATTCCTTCTTAAGACCAGGCATTTACACCCAATAAAATCACATGTATACCCTAAATAATTCGAGTTGCAGGAGGCCAACGCACATGCAGCTTGAAGATGACCAGCATAACCCTAATACAACCAGTGCCTGCTCAACTAATGTTTTTTAAGATTTATCCAGAATTTTCTTATGACACTGCGTCTTAGATGATGAATTTAGCCCCCCACGCCAACTCAAGAACATTACAAATTAAATTACCGTCAGTGATATTCATAATTATCCTAATCAATGTGACAACAAATTTATGAAATAACAGAATGGAATCCTGTTATTGATATTTTTATCCTTTTTGTCATTTATTTTTAATGAAAAGTCATTAAATTCGATAAAGCCGAAGATTATTGGCTATATGATTAACATCACCCTGAAAAAATTCATTATCAGTCAATGGATGGAAACTAAATATTATGCGAAATTATATAATGGCGACTTTATTACTCTCTGCTAGTTTTGTCACACATGCTAATTCAGCTTCTTCAATGATCCCCCAGCAAGCACCACAAATTATTGCTCATCGGGGGGGGACTGCGGACGGCCCTGAAAACACAATTCCGACCATTCAAAAAGCGCTGAGTAATGGTGCTAATGCAATTTGGGTCACTATTCAACTATCAAAAGATAATAAACTTGTATTGTATCGCCCTTCTGATCTCAAAGAATTGACGGATAAATCGGGTAAAGTTTCTGATTATACCGCGCAGCAACTCGCCCAAACTGATGCCAGCTTTAATTATAATAAAAAACATGATCTTCATCCTGATCCAAAGACACACATTGGCATTCCTACGCTTGATGACGTATTGAAAAAATTCCCTACAACACAATTTTATCTCGACATTAAGTCCCCGGATGCAAATCCAATAATACTGGCTAAAGCCCTGCAAAAAACACTGGAAGCGACCGGTAAAAATGAAGAAAACCGGCTAGTCCGAACCCGCGTCTACTCAACCGATGACACTTATTTGAAGGCGTTGGATAAAGTGAATGAAACCAGCGATATTGCACATAAAATCCAACGATTTGAAAGCCGCGACTTTACGCGAACACAATTAGCCAACATCACGATGGATCATAAATGTGAATTACCGGCAGATAATAAAGAGCGCTGGTATGGTCTGGAGTTACACCGGAAAGTTGAAGTTGTCGAGAAATATACTCTCGGTGAAGGCCGCTCTAACGCAGTATTAAGTTGGGATAAAGAAGCGGTTGATTGTTTCCGTAAAAATACCAATGCACATATTATTTTCTTCGGAATTAATACTCCGGAAGATTATCAGAAAGCGAAAGAATTAGGTGCCAATGGGGTAATGGTGGATTCTCCAGCTCAATTTAAGAAAATAGTCCACGACAATAAATAATTAAACTCATCATACTTCAAACTGCATGTACATTTGCTTCCTGCAACTCAAATTATTTAAGGTATTGAAAATAGCCCCCAATCAACATTCATTGAATGGGGGCTTTAAATACCTATTTTACAGCCAGTAAAACAGGATCTCAGTTAGAGAATACGATATTGCGCCAATGCTTTCTGGCGCGCTGCCTCTTTAGCTAATCGTTTCTTGCGCGAATCACAAGGTTCAGGGCAATCACACACTTTTTCCATCCCCAAAGCCCCAATACCTCCGCAACTGCCCTGCAAAGTTTTACGTTTTACGATATAACCCAGCGACATCCCAGCGATGGCTAAGAGAAAAAAAACAAAAGACGCGATAAAAACAGTCAACATAATCTTCTCCTATCAAAGCCGCTTTTGTAGATACGGTTTGAATGACTCAGAAGAACGCTCCTCAAAGCCTTCATCGGTTTTGACTATCATAAACACCGGAATGCCCAGCAAATTAGCCAATGCCATCCCCCGCTCTGGCCCAAGGACACCTAAACCGGTCGAAAGTCCGTCGGCCGTCATACAGCTTGGATCTAAAACAGTAATTGAGACTAAACGATGGTTGATTGGCCGGCCAGTTTCGGGGTCAATAGTGTGTGAGTAACGCACACCATTTTGCTCAAAATAATTACGATAATCACCAGAGGTGGCTATCGCCATGAGACCGGGTTCGATAATTTCTTGAGTACTTTGTGTAGAGCCTGCGACAGGTTTTTCAATCGCGATACGCCAGGGTTTATTTTCCCCATTGTTACCACGAGTCCGGACTTCCCCACCGATATCGACCATATAATTATCGATATTCTGCGCTTCTAAATATTCGGCAACCACATCTACGCCATATCCTTTAGCTATAGCAGAAAGATCGACATATAGCTCGGGAATACGTTTTACCAAGGCACCATTTTCTACTGCCAAATTATCAATACCCACCCATTCCTGGCGCTTAGCAATTTCAGCATCTGTCGGCACCACATTTGGCCGCCCTTCAGGGCCAAAACCCCATAGATTAACCAACGGCCCAACCGTCACATCCAGCGCCCCATCAGTCAAACGATTAATACGAATAGCCTCTCGTACCACTTTGGCTGTCGCGGGTGAAACAGGAAATGGCGTATCTACTTTCTGACTTTTGTTGAAGCGACTCAATTCGGAGTTTGGCCGGTAAGTCGACATTTGATCATTAACCTGTTCCAGCTCGCGATCTATTTCCTGCTGTAGCTTTTCCGGGCTGATAGTTGTTGAGTCACTCATATACTTAATTGAATATGAGGTACCCATGGTCTTACCTTCAAGATTGATTTGCTCAGGGCCACAACCCGTTAGCAGCAAAACGCCCACCGCAGCCATCAGCCAAAGCATTATATGTCTTCGCACAATATCCCCAATTACTGTAGAAACCCGAGTGGCTGCAAATCAGCCACCGAAGTCATCGAGCATAATATTTTCATCTTCCACACCAAGGTCTTTTAGCATCTTGATGACTGCCGCATTCATCATTGGTGGACCACACATATAGAATTCACAATCTTCAGGTGCTGGGTGATTTTTAAGGTAGTTTTCTAATAACACGTTATGAATGAAGCCGGTATAACCGGTCCAATTGTCTTCTGGTTGTGGGTCAGACAAAGCCACATGCCAACGGAAATTATCATTCTCAGCCTGTAACTGATCAAAATCTTCTTCATAAAACATCTCGCGCCGTGAACGCGCGCCATACCAGAAACTAATCTTGCGCTTAGAATGCAGCCGTTTAAGCTGATCAAAAATATGCGAGCGCATGGGCGCCATACCTGCACCACCGCCAATAAAGACCATTTCGGCATCAGTATCTTTGGCAAAAAACTCACCAAATGGCCCGGAGATAACCACTTTATCACCCGGTTTTAGTGACCAGATGTAGGAAGACATGATCCCCGGAGGGGCATCTGGAACTGACGGTGGCGGCGTAGCGATACGCACGTTCAGCAGGATAATACCGTGCTCTTCTGGGTAGTTTGCCATGGAATAAGCACGCACGGTCGGCTCGGTAACCACTGACTCAAACCGGAACAAATTGAATTTATCCCAGTCGCCGCGATATTCCTCTGGCACATCAAAATCAGCGTATTTTACTGTATGGGGTTCGGCCTCAATTTGAATAAAGCCCCCTGCACGGAATGGCACTACCTCACCATCAGGAATTTTAAGCTTCAGCTCTTTGATAAATGTCGCTTTATTATCATTAGAGATAACTTCACATTCCCACTTTTTCACCCCAAAGATTTCTTCCGGCAATTCGATTTTCAGGTTTTGCTTCACACTAACCTGACATGCCAGCCGGCAGCCTTCTTTTGCTTCCCGCTTGGAGATATGAGAAAGCTCGGTCGGCAGAATATCCCCGCCGCCTTCTTTAATTGTTACCCGGCACTGCCCGCAAGAACCGCCACCGCCGCATGCTGAAGAAACGAATATGCCATGGCTGGAAAGCATATTGAGCAGCTTATCCCCGGCCGGAGCGGTAAAACTTTTATCCGTATCTTCATTTATATCAATTGTAATATCACCGGTATTCACCAGCTTTGACTTGGCAAATAAAATCATCACCGTCAATGCCAGTACAATGAGGGTGAACATCACTACGCCCAGAATTATTTCCATGAATTATTCCTGCCTTTATAGGTTCACGCCGGAGAAAGACATAAACCCTAAGGCCATCAATCCGGTGGTGATAAAGGTGATCCCTAGCCCCTGTAAGCCCGCGGGCACATTGGCATATTTCATTTTTTCGCGAATACCCGCTAACGCCACAATCGCCAGCATCCAACCAATACCGGAACCAAAGCCATACACAATGGATTCAGGGAAGTTGTAGTCACGCTGGGCCATAAATGACACACCGCCGAAGATGGCACAGTTCACCGTAATCAGTGGCAGGAAAATGCCCAATGCGTTGTACAGTGCGGGGAAATAGCGATCAAGAATCATCTCCAGAACCTGTACAATGGCGGCAATTACGCCAATAAAAGTGATGAAGTTCAGGAAGCTAAGGTCAACACCTTCAACCAATGCACCATCGCGCAGAACCAGGTTATAAACCAAATTGTTAGCGGGTACAGAAATGCCCAAAACTACTGTTACTGCAATGCCCAAGCCAAAAGCAGTCGAGACTTTCTTGGAAACCGCGAGGAAAGTACACATCCCCAAGAAAAACGCTAACGCCATATTCTCGACAAACACTGCGCGGACAAACAGACTGATGTAATGTTCCATCGTCAATTACTCCTTCTCAATCTGCGCAGGTTTCAGGGTTCGTAGGCCCCAAATCAGCAAACCAATGATAAAGAATGCGCTAGGTGCCAGCAGGAATAATCCATTAGGCTGATACCAACCGCCATTCTGGACAGTTTCCAACACCGTCACACCAAACAACTTACCCGAGCCAATCAACTCACGGACAAAGCCCACCAGCACTAGCACCACGCCATAACCCAAGCCATTGCCGATGCCATCCATAAAGCTTTCGATTGGCGGGGATTTCATTGCATAAGCTTCGGCACGCCCCATCACAATGCAGTTAGTGATAATCAGACCAACAAATACTGAGAGCTGTTTAGATATCTCATAGGCATAGGCCCGTAGGATCTGATCCACCACAATCACTAGCGAAGCAATAATCACCATCTGAACAATGATGCGCACACTGTTTGGAATATGCTTGCGGATCAGTGAGATGAAGAAACTGGAGAACGCCGTCACCAAGGTGACCGCCAGCGTCATCACTAAAGCGGTTTCCAGCTTGGTGGTGACGGCCAATGCTGAACATACGCCCAAGATTTGCAGCGCAATCGGGTTGTTATCAAATAACGGCCCCAATAAAACTCGTTTAATCTCTTTGCTATCAGCCATTTTTTAACGCCCCTTCGCGCACTTTTTTCAGGAACGGGCCAAAGCCGTTTTCACCGAGCCAAAAATCAAAGCTATTTTGTACCCCATTGGAGGTCAGCGTTGCTCCGGATAAACCATCTATTGCATGGGGATCGTTAGCAGGTGCCCGTCCTTTAACAATACGAATAGCCGGTTGCCCTTGGTCATCAAATAAGCGCTTGCCAATCCATTGGTTACGCCAAATTGGGTTCTCAATCTCGCCCCCAAGCCCCGGTGTCTCGCCCTGGTCGTAATAAGTAATGCCGCGGACTGTTTTGCCGTCGGTATCTATGGCAACAAAGGCATACATCATTGACCACAAACCAGAACCGTAAATCGGTAACACGATTTTATTTATCTGCCCGCTGTCATTGCGTACCAGATAAATTTCAACCACATTCGCCCGACGACGGATACCCGCAATATCTTGTGCCGGAGTCAGCGCGATACTCATTTGGTTATCACGTAGTGCCTGTGCGCGATCAAACGTCGCGGGATCTTGTTGAATGAACTCACCGCTTTGTAAATCGAGCAGACGCGGTTCAATCCGCTGTGCAAACTCACTCTGCACTTCCTCCGCTGGCATTCTCGGTTGCAGTAAACCGGCCACCGCTAAAATATTGCGCTGTTTATCCAACAAGCGCTGTTCTTGTTGCTTGGCTTTCAAGCCCACCGCCGCGCCAGCCACGATGACTGAACACACCAAACACAGCACAATGACCACCAGCAGTGTTTTGCCGATGCTGTCATTATTTCTTGGTTTATCATTCGCCACGGGCTTTCCTCCGCTTGATATTGGCCTGAACAACCACATAATCGAACAGTGGCGCAAACAGGTTAGCGAACAGAATCGCCAACATCATTCCCTCCGGATACGCTGGATTGGCCACGCGGATCAAAACACACATCGCGCCAATCAAGCCGCCATACCACCACTTGCCTTTATTGGTAAAGGAGGCGGATACCGGGTCGGTTGCCATAAAAATCATGCCGAAAGCAAAGCCGCCGAGCACCAAGTGCCAATACCATGGCATGGCGAATAAGGGGTTGGTGCTGGAGCCGACCCAGTTAAACAGGTAGGCCGTCGCCATCATGCCGATCATGACCCCAGCCACAATTCGCCAGGACGCTACACGCCCGAAGATGATAATGGCCCCGCCAATCAAGATCATTAGCGTAGAGACTTCACCAATAGAACCAGGAATATTGCCGAGGAATGCATCCATCCAGGTGATAGGTTGGCCGCTAATCGTATTGACTAAACTGTGGCTACCGTTAACACTCCATTGCGATAAGGGCGTTGCGCCAGAAAAACCATCGGCGGCAGTCCAGACCAAGTCACCAGATATTTGCGCCGGATAAGCAAAGAACAGGAAAGCGCGCCCAGCCAGTGCCGGGTTGAGGAAATTACGCCCAGTGCCGCCGAAGATCTCTTTACCAATCACCACCCCAAATGAGATCCCCAGCGCCGCCTGCCATAATGGCAATGTCGGCGGAACTATCAGGGAAAACAGAATCGAGGTCACAAAGAAACCTTCGTTGATTTCATGCTTGCGAATAATGGAGAACACCACTTCCCAGAAGCCGCCCACCACAAATACGACTGCATAAATGGGCAGGAAATAGACCGCCCCCAGCACCATTTTACTCACCCAATTGGCGTCTGGTGCCAATGATGCACCCAGCATTTGTGCCAGCCGGTAATGCCAATCGCTGGCAATAATCTGTTGCAGCTCCGCGCCACTGTAAAGTTGGTTTAAGGCCGGAATCGACTGCCCACCGACGTTATACATCCCCCAGAACATCGCCGGGAATACTGCCAGCCACACCAAAATCATCATTCGTTTTAGATCGATAGCATCACGAACGTGAGAGGCACCCGGTGTCACTTTGCCTTGCGTATAAAAAATGGTGGCCGCAGCTTCATACAGCGGATAATACTTCTCGAGCTTCCCACCGGCTTCAAAGTGGTGCTCTATTTTCTCAAGAAAACTTTTCAGGCCCATCGGTTATCCTTCCTGCTCAATCTTGGTCAGTATGTCGCGCAATACCGGCCCATATTCATACTTACCGGGGCAGACAAATGTACACAGAGCCAAATCTTCTTCATCCAATTCCAGACACCCCAGAGCCGCAGCGCTGTCGGTATCGCCAGATAACAGGTCACGTAGCAAATGAGTGGCCAGAATATCCAGTGGCATAACGCGCTCATAGTTGCCAATCGGCACCATCGCGCGCTCCCCCCCTTGCATATCAGTGGAGAAAGCAAACAATTTGCGCTTGAAGAAATGGCCCAATGTGGTGCGAGTAATAGAGTATTTATCACGCCCAGGCATCACCCAACCGAATAGCTCTTTCTCTCGCCCTTCGCGGATAACGGACACTTGTTGATGAAAACGCCCCAGATAGCCATGAGTGGCGGAGAAGGCAGTACCACTGAGCACTGAACCGGAGATAATGCGATTATCCCCCTCTTTCAGCCGACCGGTGGTCAATTCAGATAAACTCGCCCCGAGACGAGTGCGCAGTAAAACCGGCTGATTTACCTGTGGGCCTGCGACGGCGACGATACGATCAGTCCACAACTCACCACGGGTAAATAATTTTCCAATAGCAATGACATCCTGATAACCCACATGCCAGACAATCTTGTTCAGACTGACCGGTTCAAGGAAGTGGATGTGAGTCCCCACCAGACCGGCGGGATGCGGGCCGGAGAACTCATTGTAAGTCACCTGCGCATTCGGATGGCTGGCCACTATTTGCCTCGGCGCATGACAAACATGCACTTTGCCCTCCGTCAGGCGGGACAATACTGTTAAGCCGTGATTGAAAGCAGCAGACTCAGTGGCAATAATCACCTGCGGATCAGCCGCCAGCGGTTGGGTATCCATGGCGCTAACAAAAATAGCTCGTGGACGGCTACCGAGGGCCGGGGTCTTGCTGAAAGGGCGGGTTCGCAGCGCAGTCCATAAGCCGGATACCTGCAAAAGCCGCTGCACTTGTTCTTCGCTCAGTTGGCTGAGAGAAGACTCGTCATAATGCTCGAACGGGATTTGCTCATCGCCGTCAATGTCAATCACCACAGATTGTAAAACCCGGCGCTCACCGCGATTGATGGCACTCACTTTGCCACTAGCAGGGGCAGTAAATATCACGCCTGGATTTTTTTTATCTTCAAATAGCGGCTGGCCTTTCTTAACCCAATCACCTTCCTGAATTAACATTGAGGGGCGCATCCCCACATACTCTTCACCGAGCAAGGCCACATGATGAATTGCTGGCCCCTCTTCTATTACCTGTGCAGGTGCTCCAGCAATGGGGAGATCTAGTCCTTTCTTTATTTTAATCATAGAGTTGAACTACTTTATCAGTTATATCAAATGCTGCACTTAGCCCAGAATGTACAGCCACACAAAGAGAATATTCTTTCATTGTTCAGTTAAATGGCACTTTAATACTGAGTCAATTAGACAAACATAAATATTGGCCGAAAGAGTCTCAGAAATTAATGCTGACCCCATACCAGGTGTCATTGAATAGAAAACAACCATTAATTGAGCAGGTCATCAGCAGTGGGCAATTTTAGCATTTCCCTTTGGCACTGTCTGACAAATGCAGTGACTTGAGTCAAGCAAATACAAATAATTTACTGCAAAATCGGATATGTATTCGGTAAAATCGTATCATTAATTCATCTTTACCGATTTTGTATTTATTTTATACAAAACATAGTTTGCTAAAAAATCTCTGACTGATAATCTGCGCATATAAATCAAAGAATGCAGTGGCATAATTTACATAATATAAGTAGGAATAATAAATGGGCAAAATCGCGCCATTTTTTGCGATGAGAATGTCTGCAACGGTAATGTTTGCAGCGATAATTTGTCTGCCTGCGGTATCTTTCACCAGCTCAGCCAGTGAGCCTGTGGCGGTATCTAAAGAACTAAAACAGCAATTACTCGGGTCATCGGTCTATATTCAAATCTTCAAAGAAGAACGTATCCTGGAATTATATGCCCGGTTACAAGGCGAATATCGTTTGGTACAAAGCTACCGTATCTGTGAATTCTCCGGTGGACTTGGCCCAAAGCGCCGTGAAGGGGATTTTAAAAGTCCGGAAGGGTTTTACACTATTGATATGCGCCATTTAAAACCCGACAGTAAGTTTTATCGGGCAATCAATATTGGCTTCCCAAATGATTATGATAAGTCGCAAGGTTATTCAGGCAAATATCTGATGATCCATGGCGCTTGCAAATCAATCGGCTGTTATGCAATGACTGACGCCTATATGGACGAGATATTTAACTACGTGCAAACGGCATTTATCTTTGGGCAGGAAAAAGTGGATATCAATATTTACCCTTTCCGCATGACCGAACAAAATATGCAACGCCATCGTAACTCTTCGGATTATAACTTCTGGCGTCAATTGCAACCGGGCTATGAGTATTTTGCCAAAAACCGCATGCCGCCGTCAGTTTCGGTGGTTAACGGGCAATATGTGCTTAGCCGCCCGCCAACCTCCAGTGCACCAGAATCACAGTATGCCCTGACAAAATCAGATGCTCTGACCAAAGCCAATACGCTCACCAAAACAGAATAATTCAAATTCGCCTGGTGCAATTTTGTGCCAGGTTTCATTGCCGGTTAAGGGCTGCGTAGCAATCACCGTGACCACATCGTTGGGTGTGGTCTGGCGCTGAAAATCGATTTCAACATCTTGATCCAGCAAAGTCGCTTTACCGAAAGGAGCGCGGCGTGTTATCCAATATAAATTGGTCGAACAGAACGCCATGACAAAACGCCCATCCGAAAGCAACATATTAAACACCCCTTTAGCGCGTAATTGCTCACACAAGGTGCCAATATAGCGAAATACCGCGGGCCAGTTACTCGGCGTGCGGGGGTAGCGTTTTGCCAGTTGATTCAGTAGCCAGCAGAAAGCATATTCACTGTCTGTTTGGCCAATAGGCCGGAAAGTTCCGGTATCCCATTGGCGATAGCCTTTAAGTTGGCCGTTATGGGCATAAGTCCAATTTCGCCCCCACATTTCACGGGTAAAAGGATGGGTATTTTCTAATGCGACTTCCCCCCGATTTGCCTGACGAATATGGGAAACTACTGCACAGGATTTGATCGGATAATCTTGCACCAATCGGGCAATGGGCGAATTAAAACTGGGTTGAGGATCTTTAAACGTGCGGCACCCATTACCTTCATAGAAAGTAATTCCCCAGCCATCTTTGTGTGGGCCTGTTCCCCCGCCCCGTTGCACCAAACCCGTAAAGCTAAAGCAAATATCCGTCGGAACATTTGCGCTCATTCCGAGCAATTCGCACATATATTCCTCCGCGCACCAAATAGGGCTTCAAGCGCCGTATTGTTCACTTAGCCATAAGGTGATCAACTGGCCGTTGATCACCTCAGAAAATCAGGCTTTTACCATCTCTTTTTCAATCAACTGAATCAAGATGTGAATCACTTTAATATGAATTTCCTGAATACGATCTGCATAGCCGAAATGAGGAACACGAATTTCGATATCCGCAGAGCCGGCCATTTTGCCGCCATCTTTACCTGTCAGGGTAATGACTTTCATGCCTTTAGCACGTGCAGCTTCAATGGCTTTAATGATATTACCTGAATTACCTGAAGTGGAAATACCGAGCAGCACGTCCCCTTCACGGCCTACAGCTTCAACATAGCGAGAGAAAACATAGTCATAGCCAAAATCGTTACTGACACAAGAGAGATGGCTGACATCTGAAATCGCAATAGCCGGATAACCGGGGCGATTCTCACGGTAACGGCCGGTCAGCTCTTCGGCAAAATGCATGGCATCACAATGGGAGCCACCATTACCGCATGACAACACTTTACCGCCAGCTTTAAAAGAATCAGCTAATAATACAGCTGCGCGCTGGATGGCATCAATATTGGCATCATCTTTCAGAAAGTTTGCCAGTGTGTCTGCGGCTTCGTTCAGTTCACTGCGGATTAAATCCTGGTACATAGGAGCCTCTTTATCGTTCTATACCTAAATATTCGTCCGCCGCCAGTGTACCGGATAGCATAAACTGCGAGAAGTACTGTAATGAATTAGCCAGTACAGTTTTCGCGGTTAGTGCTGTCAATTTGTGAGGTGAGTTGTAAATAACATGTAATGGTATTGATAAAAATAATGAGATGAACTACAACAAATGTATCACTCAACAGGTCAGACCTCCTACATCTCAGGAGCTTCATTATGATGGTTCTTAGTATTGTTGCCTTGCTGGTTCTTATTGGTGTGCTGTTCTATCACCGGGTAAACCTGTACCTCAGCAGTTTGGTTCTGGTGGTTTACACCGCCGCTATGGGGGCTGTGCAGTTATGGTCATACTGGGCATTATTGCCGCTAGTGATTGTTCTACTGCCTCTGACCTTCACGCCGCTGCGCAAATCCCTATTTTCAGCGCGTGCATTGCGCATGTTCCGTAAAGTCATGCCAGCTATGTCACGAACTGAAAAAGAAGCGATTGATGCGGGCACAACTTGGTGGGAAGGGGATTTATTCCAGGGCCAACCTGACTGGAAGAAGCTGCACAATTATCCCAAACCGCAATTAACTGCCGAAGAGCAAGCTTTTATCGATGGGCCGGTTGAAGAAGCCTGTCGTATGGCGAATGACTTCCAGATTACCCATGAATTAGCTGATTTACCGCCAGAACTTTGGGCTTATTTGAAGGAAAATCGCTTCTTTGCGATGATCATTAAGAAAGAGTACGGCGGCCTTGATTTCTCCGCCTATGCTCAAGCCCGGGTATTACAAAAACTGTCTGGTGTATCGGGTATTTTGGCCATCACCGTCGGCGTACCTAACTCCCTCGGCCCCGGTGAATTACTGCAACACTATGGGACTGAAGAGCAAAAAAATCATTATTTACCGGGTTTGGCCCGTGGCGACGAAATTCCTTGTTTTGCTCTGACCAGCCCGGAAGCAGGTTCAGATGCCGGTGCCATCCCAGATACCGGGATAGTGTGTATGGGGGAATGGCAAGGTAAACAGGTACTGGGCATGCGCCTGACCTGGAACAAACGCTATATTACCCTCGCGCCCATCGCCACGGTACTCGGGCTGGCATTCAAATTATCTGACCCCGAACATTTACTGGGTGAGACAGTTGATTTGGGGATTACCTGCGCGCTTATCCCAACCAATACCCCAGGGGTGGAAATTGGTCATCGCCACTTCCCGCTGAATGTGCCATTCCAAAATGGCCCGACTCGCGGTAATGATATCTTTGTGCCCATTGACTACATTATTGGCGGGCCTCAAATGGCCGGTCAGGGCTGGCGGATGCTGGTAGAATGTCTGTCAGTGGGGCGCGGTATTACATTGCCTTCCAACGCCACGGGTAGCTTGAAAAGTGTGGCGATGGGGATTGGCGCTTATTCCTATATCCGCCGTCAGTTCAAAGTCTCAATTGGCAAAATGGAAGGGATTGAAGAGCCATTGGCCCGCATTGCCGGTAACACTTATGTGATGGATGCCGCCGCAACCTTAATTACCAGTGGCATCATGCTGGGCGAAAAACCGGCGGTACTGTCCGCCATTGTTAAATATCACTGTACTCATCGTGGCCAACGCGCGGTCATGGACGCGATGGATATTGCTGGCGGTAAAGGCATCTGTCTTGGCCCGGCTAACTTTATTGCCCGCGGTTATCAGGGCGCGCCTATCGGTATCACCGTGGAGGGCGCGAACATACTGACCCGCAGCATGATTATCTTCGGTCAGGGCGCTATCCGTTGCCATCCATTCGTACTTGATGAAATGGCTGCGGCGCAATCTAACGATGTTGCCGCCTTTGATAAAGCGCTGTTTGGTCACTTGGGCCACGTGGGCAGCAGCAAAGTTCGTAGCTTCTGGCTCGGGCTGACCAATGGCCGTACCAGCGCCACACCGGTCAAAGACAGTACTCGCCGCTATTATCAGCATCTAAACCGGCTGAGCGCCAATCTGGCATTGTTATCTGATGTCTCGATGGGGGTTCTGGGGGGCAGCCTGAAACGCCGCGAGCGTATTTCTGCCCGCTTGGGGGATATTCTTAGCCAAATGTATCTGGCATCAGCCACCTTGAAACGCTATGAAGATGAAGGCCGTCAGAAAGAAGATTTACCGCTGGTGCACTGGGGTGTGCAAGATGCCCTGAATCAAGCGGAACAAGCGCTGGATGATTTACTGCGTAACTTCCCGAATGGCTTTATTGCCGGGTTAATGCGGTTGGTTGTCTTCCCGTTCGGCCGTGTACATCAAGCGCCATCAGACCATCTGGACCATCAGTTGGCGCAACTGCTGCAAGTTCCGTCAGCCACCCGCAGCCGGATTGGTCGTGGTCAATATCTGACACCGAGCGAGTTTAACCCGGTTGGTTTGCTGGAGGCGGCATTGCTGGATGTCATTGCCGCAGAGCCGATTCATAAGCGCCTGAGTAAAGACGCGGGTAAGAGCCTGCCATTTACCCAACTGGATAAACTGGCTAAACGCGCATTAGCTGAAGGGAAAATTAATGCTGAGGAAGCCGCAATACTGACCAAAGCAGAAGCTAGCCGCCTGCGCTCTATTAATGTCGATGAATTCGAGGCTGATGAACTGGCTGCCAAGCCGGTGGCCAAGCAGCCCGCTAAACAACGGCAGACTGAAGCCGCATAATGAC
The DNA here is from genome assembly GCF_900460525.1 of Yersinia kristensenii. Lineage (NCBI taxonomy): Bacteria > Pseudomonadati > Pseudomonadota > Gammaproteobacteria > Enterobacterales > Yersiniaceae > Yersinia > Yersinia kristensenii. Next base: position 2,446,094 of record NZ_UHIY01000001.1, on the reverse strand, counting down.
ATTAGCCTTATTGATGTGAGTGTCTAATGCTTAAAACTAAGCCTCCAGTCATTGGAGGCTTTTTTATCATCTTCATCCCGCAAGACAATGATATAAATCACGAGCAATCTTGCAGTAAATCACGAACTATCACCCCAAACTGCTGAGGTTTGCCGGTAAATAACACCTTATCGGGTTGAATCTGTAACAGCCGTTGGCGTAAATCATTCCGCCATTTTTTATCGGTAATCAGCCGAACCGCTACCGCAATATATTCAGCCAAATCATGGGCAATTAGTTCTTCATCCAGCCCCAAGCGGCGAAATAATCCCTCATCAATGTGCTCGTGGACTTCGGCCCCACTCAGACACACACCGGGCAACCCCTGACGCACAGTATCGACGATGCCATTGGTGTTACCAAAAGGAAAGGGATTGATAAACAGATCACACTGATTAATCACCTGCAAATAATCCAAATATCCCAAGTGTTCATAGATTTTAGCTTGAGGGATAATGTCATTAATCGCTTTTTCCATCACTCGATGGGTGATACCCCAACAGAAACCCACCAGAAAATGAAATACCACCGGCGTAGAGGTTTGCTGAGCAATTTCAGCGCAAGTGGCTAAAAAGCGAGGATTAATTTTCATCGCGGATGCACAAACAGCAATATGTACCGCTGGCCGATCATTAAAATGCGATATGGGTTCCGGCTGATTGATATTGGCAGGCGGCACATAAGGCAAGCAATCTTTGGGTAATGAGACCACTTTCTCTGAGAAACACGTAATATCCCCCAGATAATCCTCTTCGACTAAAACTGCATCAATATAGTCAGAATGGGTAGTCGCGGGGTGCCCCAATGCCATGACCTGCAAGGGGGCCAACCGCAAGTTAGTCAGTGCAATAGTCTGTGGGAACATACCGACACTGGGGAAATAAATTACGTCCGGTCGTAGTTTCTGCGCCAATGCTACAATGGTCTCCACCGCCCCTGCTCGGCTAACCTCAGTGAAGTCATCAAAGACCTCCCGAGTGATGGCGTCAGTCGCTTCAACAATAGTGACTCCATGAGTAGAAAATTGCTCACGGGCTGCGCGTAAGGTACTGGAATGCGTACGATAAATTGAATGACCGCTATTAAACCATTCTAAGATAACCAACATTAAGGGCTTAGTGCGTGATGGCGGTGACAAGTCATTATCAGATAACCCATTGTGAAGCAGTGTGTTACGCAAATGAAAATTGATACTGCGTTTTATGGCGTGTTTTTGTGCCATATCAGCATAACTGCAATGCATATAAACATCGTGCAATATACGTTCAGGAAGATGTTCGAGACTCTCCAAAGTTAAGAGTTTTTCAGGTAACCAATCCAACAAAAGTTCACGTTTGGCATGACCTGCCACACTGGGTAAAATACGCGGCGATAATAATGCCAAAAACAAAGCGGCGGCGGCGTGCGGATTAAATTGCCACAATGTATCTGGCTGAAGCGGAATTCCCGATTCAGGTAAGTACGCCAGACAAAATTTCAGGAAATTATTTTTCTCAAACCGCAGAGGATGAGCACACCCCTCCCCAGCCTGATTAAGATTAGTAATAACATGATCCGCATGACCAAATGGAGAGGCGGCGAAAATTAATGCAATCCAGCGATGGAAATTAATCAGTTGTAAAAACCCTTTATCTGATAGCACGAATCCGGGATCAGAAAATAGATTGCCAATGGCCGCAGCTAATCGATTACAATAATACTCTTTCTGTTGTAATGGCTGTTTGTTAAGAGAGAAAACCTCCCAGCGACCATAGTGGGTATCCAATTGTTCCAGCATCAATATCAATACCCGCCCCGCCTCCTCATAGCGCCGCACACAAACTAAAAACTCGAAATAAGGTAATGAAAAGGTTGTCGACTTCTCCACCTCTTGGGCTAATTCACCTGTTTCGTTCACCATTGTCAGTCCTCCTTGTCACTCTGACATCACGACTTATCTAACGAATTTAGATAGTTAAGAATCCCATCATTCCCGATTTGATAGCCAAGGTAGTGGTTTCCAACGGCCCAAAACATGTTCGTCACAAAGTGCCTGTTTGGTGGTGACATACTCTGGATATTGAGTGGTTAAACCCTCTGGGATACAGACCGCGACACTGATTTTTTCGGCGATATTATGCTCAGATTCAGTCACGGTAGCTGGAGGTAACTGCTGTTCTTCGAGGGAACTGAGGGCCTGGCTTAGAGTCTTCAGTAAGCTGCCCGTTTTATCCCCTGTCTGAGGTTGCGCTGTTGGCTCTGAGGTTGTTTTCTCTTCTGAAGTTGGGTCAGGTTTAGTTCGCCCCCCTGTTGTATCTTTATTAACTGGCTTACCATTAATGGTCACATTCTCACCAATGCTTTCCGGCAAACTGATAAACACGGGTGGCTTATCGGAGCCGGTATTCCCGCTAATCGCAATTTCATTTATCGCAGCAAAATCATCGACGTAAACACCGTGATTATTACTCGAATTACCGTTTACCTCACCACCATTGACCGAGCCATTGATATGTACGCCATGGCCATCACCCGCAGCGTTACCATTGATGGTGGTATTACCTTTATTCGTTGTCGGGCCGGTGATCTCCACACCATGCCCGTCGATGGAATGACCATTTATGGTGGTGTTATCCAGCGTGTTATTACCATCAATATGAACACCGGTACCTTTTTCGCCCGTCGCATTGCCATTCACCGTCAGTGGATCGCCCTGCCCGCCGCCGCTCAAAGTGGCATTCTCACCGACATCCACCCCGGTGCCATTGACGGTATCGCCGTGCACTGCGCTGCCGTTGTTGCCGGTGAGGTTACCGGCAATTTCGACGCCCTTGCCGTCAGTGCTGTTGCCATTCAGCGTGGCGTTATCCAGTTGGGTATCGTCATCGACTTTGATGCCCGAACCGCTATCTGAAGTGCCATTGACTGTACCGCCGGTGATCGCGCCGTTGAGTTCCACCCCGTTGCCTTTATCCGCGTTGCCATCAATGGTGCTATTGCCGTTATTCACCAGCGGGCCGGTGATATCGACGCCGGTGCCGTCGGTGGCATTACCGGCTAAGGTGGTGTTATCCAGCGTGTTATTGCCCTCCAGCTGCACCCCGGTGCCGCTATCACCCGTGGCATTGCCGGTCACGTCCAGTGGGTCGTCAGTGCCGCCGCCAGTCAGCGCCGCATTCGGCACCACATCCACCCCGGTGCCATTAACGGTATCGCCGTGCACCGCGCTGCCATTGTTGCCGGTCAGGTTACCGGCGATCTCCACGCCCTTGCCGTCCGGGCTGTTACCGTTCAGCGTGGCGTTATCCAGTTGGGTATCGTCATCGACTTTGATGCCCGAACCGCTATCCGAGGTGCCGTTGACGGTGCCGCCGGTGATCGCGCCGTTGAGTTCCACCCCGTTACCGTCAGTGGCTTTACCGTCCACCGTGGTATTGCCTTTATTGGTTAGCGGGCCGTCGATATCCACCCCCGCGCCCTTGGTGGCATTACCGGCCAGCGTGGTGTTATCCAGCGTGTTATTGCCCTCCAATCGCACCCCGGTGCCGCTATCACCCGTGGCATTGCCGGTCACGTCCAGTGGGTCGTCAGTGCCGCCGCCAGTCAGCGCCGCATTCGGCACCACATCCACCCCGGTGCCATTAACGGTATCGCCGTGCACCGCGCTGCCATTGTTGCCGGTCAGGTTACCGGCGATCTCCACGCCCTTGCCGTCCGGGCTGTTGCCATTGAGGGTGGCGTTATCCAGTTGGGTATCGTCATCGACTTTGATGCCCGAACCGCTATCCGAGGTGCCGTTGACTGTACCGCCGATGATCGCGCCGTTGAGTTCCACCCCGTTGCCTTTATCCGCGTTGCCATCAATGGTGCTATTGCCGTTATTCACCAGCGGGCCGGTGATATCGACGCCGGTGCCGTCAGTGGCATTACCGGCTAAGGTGGTGTTATCCAGCGTGTTATTGCCCTCCAGTTGCACCCCGGTGCCATTGTCGCCAGTGGCGTTACCGGTCACTTCCAGTGGGTCGTCAGTGCCGCCGCCGCTCAAAGTGGCTTTCTCACCGACATCCACCCCGGTGCCGTTAGTGGTGTTGCCATTCACCGAACTGTTGTTATTACCGGACAGATTACCGGCAATTTCGACGCCCTTGCCGTCCGGGCTGTTGCCATTGAGGGTGGCGTTATCCAGTTGGGTATCGTCATCGACTTTGATGCCCGAACCGCTATCCGAGGTGCCGTTGACTGTACCGCCGGTGATCGCGCCGTTGAGTTCCACCCCGTTGCCTTTATCCGCGTTGCCATCAATGGTGCTATTGCCGTTATTCACCAGCGGGCCGGTGATATCGACGCCGGTGCCGTCAGTGGCATTACCGGCTAAGGTGGTGTTATCCAGCGTGTTATTGCCCTCCAGTTGCACCCCGGTGCCATTGTCGCCAGTGGCGTTACCGGTCACTTCCAGTGGGTCGTCAGTGCCGCCGCCGCTCAAAGTGGCTTTCTCACCGACATCCACCCCGGTGCCATTGACGGTATCGCCGTGCACTGCGCTGCCGTTGTTGCCGGTGAGGTTACCGGCAATTTCGACGCCCTTGCCGTCAGTGCTGTTGCCATTCAGCGTGGCGTTATCCAGTTGGGTATCGTCATCGACTTTGATGCCCGAACCGCTATCTGAAGTGCCATTGACTGTACCGCCGGTGATCGCGCCGTTGAGTTCCACCCCGTTGCCTTTATCCGCGTTGCCATCAATGGTGCTATTGCCGTTATTCACCAGCGGGCCGGTGATATCGACGCCGGTGCCGTCGGTGGCATTACCGGCTAAGGTGGTGTTATCCAGCGTGTTATTGCCCTCCAGCTGCACCCCGGTGCCATTGTCGCCAGTGGCGTTACCGGTCACTTCCAGTGGATCGTCAGTGCCGCCGCCGCTCAAAGTGGCGTTTTCACCGACATCCACCCCAGTGCCGTTAGTGGTGTTGCCATTCACCGAACTGTTGTTATTACCGGACAGATTACCGGCAATTTCGACGCCCTTGCCGTCCGGGCTGTTGCCATTGAGGGTGGCGTTATCCAGTTGGGTATCGTCATCGACTTTGATGCCCGAACCGCTATCCGAGGTGCCGTTGACTGTGCCGCCGGTGATGGCGCCGTTGAGTTCCACCCCATTGCCTTTATCCGCGTTGCCATCAATGGTGGTATTGCCGTTATTCACCAGCGGGCCGGTGATATCCACACCGGTGCCGTCGGTGGCATTACCGGCTAAGGTGGTGTTATCCAGCGTGTTATTGCCCTCCAGCTGCACCCCGATGCCGTTATCGCCAGTGGCGTTACCGGTCACTTCCAGTGGATCGTCAGTGCCGCCGCCGCTCAAAGTGGCATTCTCACCGACATCCACCCCGGTGCCATTGGCGGTATCGCCGTGCACCGCGCTGCCATTGTTGCCGGACAGATTACCGGCAATTTCGACGCCCTTGCCGTCAGTGCTGTTGCCATTCAGCGTGGCGTTATCCAGTTGGGTATCGTCATCGACTTTAATACCCGAACCGCTATCCGAGGTGCCGTTGACTGTACCGCCGGTGATCGCGCCGTTGAGTTCCACCCCGTTGCCTTTATCCGCGTTGCCATCAATGGTGCTATTGCCGTTATTCACCAGCGGGCCGGTGATATCGACGCCGGTGCCGTCAGTGGCATTACCGGCTAAGGTGGTGTTATCCAGCGTGTTATTGCCCTCCAGTTGCACCCCGGTGCCATTGTCGCCAGTGGCGTTACCGGTCACTTCCAGTGGGTCGTCAGTGCCGCCGCCGCTCAAAGTGGCTTTCTCACCGACATCCACCCCGGTGCCATTGACGGTATCGCCGTGCACTGCGCTGCCGTTGTTGCCGGTGAGGTTACCGGCAATTTCGACGCCCTTGCCGTCAGTGCTGTTGCCATTCAGCGTGGCGTTATCCAGTTGGGTATCGTCATCGACTTTGATGCCCGAACCGCTATCTGAAGTGCCATTGACTGTACCGCCGGTGATCGCGCCGTTGAGTTCCACCCCGTTGCCTTTATCCGCGTTGCCATCAATGGTGCTATTGCCGTTATTCACCAGCGGGCCGGTGATATCGACGCCGGTGCCGTCGGTGGCATTACCGGCTAAGGTGGTGTTATCCAGCGTGTTATTGCCCTCCAGCTGCACCCCGGTGCCGCTATCACCCGTGGCATTGCCGGTCACGTCCAGTGGGTCGTCAGTGCCGCCGCCGCTCAAAGTGGCATTCTCACCGACATCCACCCCGGTGCCATTGACGGTATCGCCGTGCACTGCGCTGCCGTTGTTGCCGGTGAGGTTACCGGCAATTTCGACGCCCTTGCCGTCAGTGCTGTTGCCATTGAGGGTGGCGTTATCCAGTTGGGTATCGTCATCGACTTTGATGCCCGAACCGCTATCAGAGGTGCCGTTGACCGTGCCGCCGGTGATCGCGCCGTTGAGTTCCACCCCGTTGCCTTTATCCGCGTTACCATCAATGGTGGTATTGCCGTTATTCACCAGCGAGCCGGTGATATCGACGCCAGTGCCGTCGGTGGCATTACCGGCTAAGGTGGTGTTATCCAGCGTGTTATTGCCCTCCAGTTGCACCCCGATGCCGTTATCGCCAGTGGCGTTACCGGTCACTTCCAGTGGATCGTCAGTGCCGCCGCCGCTCAAAGTGGCATTCTCACCGACATCCACCCCGGTGCCATTGACGGTATCGCCGTGCATCGCGCTGCCATTGTTGCCGCTCAGGTTAGCGGTGACTTCCACCCCTTTGCCATTGGGGCTGGTGCCGTTCAGCGTGGCATTATTAAGACTGGATTCGCCATCGACTTTGATGCCCGAACCACTATCTGAGGTGCCGTTGACCGTGCCGCCGGTGATCGCGCCGTTGAGTTCCACCCCGTTGCCTTTATCCGCGTTGCCATCAATGGTGCTATTGCCGTTATTCACCAGCGGGCCGGTGATATCGACGCCGGTGCCGTCGGTGGCATTCCCCGCCAGCGTGGTATTATCCAGCGTGTTATTACCCTCCAGTTGCACCCCGGTGCCGTTATCGCCAGTGGCGTTACCGGTCACGTCCAGTGGATCGTCAGTGCCGCCGCCGCTCAAAGTGGCATTCTCACCGACATCCACCCCGGTGCCATTGACGGTATCGCCGTGCACTGCGCTGCCGTTGTTGCCGGTGAGGTTACCGGCAATTTCGACGCCCTTGCCGTCAGTGCTGTTGCCATTGAGGGTGGCGTTATCCAGTTGGGTATCGTCATCGACTTTGATGCCCGAACCGCTATCAGAGGTGCCGTTGACCGTGCCGCCGGTGATCGCGCCGTTGAGTTCCACCCCGTTGCCTTTATCCGCGTTACCATCAATGGTGGTATTGCCGTTATTCACCAGCGAGCCGGTGATATCGACGCCAGTGCCGTCGGTGGCATTACCGGCTAAGGTGGTGTTATCCAGCGTGTTATTGCCCTCCAGTTGCACCCCGATGCCGTTATCGCCAGTGGCGTTACCGGTCACTTCCAGTGGATCGTCAGTGCCGCCGCCGCTCAAAGTGGCATTCTCACCGACATCCACCCCGGTGCCATTGACGGTATCGCCGTGCACTGCGCTGCCGTTGTTGCCGGTGAGGTTACCGGCAATTTCGACGCCCTTGCCGTCAGTGCTGTTGCCATTGAGGGTGGCGTTATCCAGTTGGGTATCGTCATCGACTTTGATGCCCGAACCGCTATCAGAGGTGCCGTTGACCGTGCCGCCGGTGATCGCGCCGTTGAGTTCCACCCCGTTGCCTTTATCCGCGTTACCATCAATGGTGGTATTGCCGTTATTCACCAGCGAGCCGGTGATATCGACGCCAGTGCCGTCGGTGGCATTACCGGCTAAGGTGGTGTTATCCAGCGTGTTATTGCCCTCCAGTTGCACCCCGATGCCGTTATCGCCAGTGGCGTTACCGGTCACTTCCAGTGGATCGTCAGTGCCGCCGCCGCTCAAAGTGGCATTCTCACCGACATCCACCCCGGTGCCATTGACGGTATCGCCGTGCATCGCGCTGCCATTGTTGCCGCTCAGGTTAGCGGTGACTTCCACCCCTTTGCCATTGGGGCTGGTGCCGTTCAGCGTGGCATTATTAAGACTGGATTCGCCATCGACTTTGATGCCCGAACCACTATCTGAGGTGCCGTTGACCGTGCCGCCGGTGATCGCGCCGCTGAGTTCCACCCCGTTACCGTCAGTGGCTTTACCGTCCACCGTGGTATTGCCTTTATTGGTTAGCGGGCCGTCGATATCCACCCCCGCGCCCTTGGTGGCATTACCGGCCAGCGTGGTGTTATCCAGCGTGTTATTGCCCTCCAATCGCACCCCGGTGCCGCTATCACCCGTGGCATTGCCGGTCACGTCCAGTGGGTCGTCAGTGCCGCCGCCAGTCAGCGCCGCATTCGGCACCACATCCACCCCGGTGCCATTAACGGTATCGCCGTGCACCGCGCTGCCATTGTTGCCGGTCAGGTTACCGGCGATCTCCACGCCCTTGCCGTCCGGGCTGTTACCGTTCAGCGTGGCGTTATCCAGTTGGGTATCGTCATCGACTTTGATGCCCGAACCACTATCCGAGGTGCCATTGATCGTGCCGCCGGTGATCGCTCCATTGAGTTCCACCCCGTTACCGTCAGGGGCTTTACCGTCCACCGTGCTATTGCCTTGGTTGATCAGTGGGCCAGTGATATCGACGCCGGTGCCGTCGGTGGCATTACCAGCTAAGGTGGTGTTATTAAGGGTGTTATTACCCCCTAACTGAATACCAGTACCCACCTGAACACCGGTGCCTTTATCACCCGTCGCATTACCGCTAATCGCTAACAGATCGTCAGAGGCGCTCCCGGAAAGAATGGCATCTCTATCGATATACACACCGGTGCCATTGACCACATCTCCCTGCACTGAGCTGCCGTGGCTACCCGTCAGGTCACCTGCGATCCCCACCCCTTTGCCATCAGTGCTATTGCCAACCAGCGCAGTATTATTAAGCACGGTGCTACCATCAACGCTAACCCCGGTACCAGTAGCCGAGATACCATTGATGCGGTTATCGTCAAGCACGCCATTCATGACCTGGATACCAATGCCGCTGACCGCAGTCCCATTCACTACACTGCCACTCAGAGAGCCATTAATCTGTACACCAATACCGGTGCCAGACGCGGTACCACTCAATTCCGACTTGCCTTGATTGGTCAGTGAGCCGGTGATATCTAATGCAACACCATCTACCGCCGAACCATTTAAGCTGGTATTACTTAAATCGTTATTGCCATTGAGTTTTATCCCAGTACCGGTATCGTTTATTGCCACGCCCTTTAGGGTCAATAAATCGATTTCACTGGTGCCAGTGACATTTAAATTCTGTGCTATATCAAGGCCATAACCAATACCATTGGTGGTGCCATTAATAACACTCTGATGAATACCTTTGATATCACCGGTTACCTCTACGCCTTTACCGTGGGTACTGCCGCCATTGAGCGTGGCATTATCCAATACGGTATAAGTCACAATATTAGAACCTGGCAGTGAACCCATTTTCACGCCACTACCATTAATTGATTTTCCGGTCAGTACAGTATCGGTAATCGTCGCATTGCCGCTAATGCGTAGACCATCGGCATGGGTTGAACTTCCAGTCACATTAATACGATTAACTTGATGCTCTGCGCTGAAGAGATGAACCCCAGTGCCATCGGTACTGGTGCCTTCAATAGTGACCGAGCCGGGGCTGTTATTAACCACACCAGAAATTGCCACCCCACTGCCACTAACACTACTACCTTTAATTAACGTGTCACCCTCACCATTTAATACCACGGTATTATTACTGGTAGGGAAGTTAATGCCGACGCCGCTGGTTGCGCGCCCCTCCATTATTAAAGAACCATTATTATTAATCGTTAATTGTTTGGGGCTGGTATAGGCGATGCCATTGCCCCCTGCGGAAGCTTGCGCACCTTTATTTTCACCAAGCAGGGATAATTGACTCCCCTTGGCAATATTGAATGTATTGGCACCACTAAATTCAATCCCTTTGCGGGTCGCACCGGTGCCATCTGTCTCGCCTTGAAACGCGATATTCCCTTCAACCGACAAGGTACTGTTGGCTCTAAAAATAAGTGCCGTGCCCTGCGTAGTATTCAGTGCTTTGCCAACAAACGATCCATTATTAGCCACTATGGCACTATTCCCGCCCAAGCTTAAGGTGCCACTTTGGCCAGCCAGTAGTGAAGTCACCGATTCGGAATAAACCGCAACATTACCTCGTGAGGCATTAAAATTAATGTTATTAAAATAAACATTTCCTGACCCAGTAGAAGATCCATTAACATTAATATTTTTAGTAGCTGATGTCAGATTAACATTTTCCAAATCAATAGATGTGGCTTGATTACGATTACCGCCACCATTCTTCCCTATAATAGTGATATTCCCTTGGGCAGTAATATTATTACGGGAGTCATTCGAAGAACCTTCAATATTAATCCCTTCAGATGAAATAAGTGTCTCACCCTTCAAATTAATATCTTTTTGTGCATTTAACGAGCTATTAGATTTAATAAAAATCCCTTTATTACTGGATGAACTTACATTGGCATTAATATTACCTGTAGTTGCTGTGATATTGGCATTTTCAAAAATCAATCCGTCAGCAATATTAGTAGCAGAGATAAAGTCAATCTCATTTGCGGTAAGATTGGTATTGGTGAGGGCTATACTTTTTGAACCATTGCTATTTGCTGTAAAGTTTCCGTTGTTAGTTTCAATATTAACATTATCAATACCAATACCCGCGCCTGATTTATTGCCATAATTTTGAGCTGTTAATGATATATTTTTTCCCACAGTAATATTTATTCTATTAGATGAGTCCCCAATAATTGTCATTGCCTGCACAGACGAATTAGAGGTATTGCCAACTATTGATATATTCTGACCTGCACTCATCCCACCATTACCTTTGAAATAAAAGGCTTTATACTTGAGAGAGCTTAAATTAGTTCTAATATCATCTTTAGCCGTAAGAAAGGTGTTCGTCATCACCACGGCATCATTATCACTGATATTGCCATTCAGTAAAATATTATTAGCACTGATATTGACATTATTGATAGGGCTACCCTTGATGCCCGTAACATTTAAATTAAAATCTCCATTCTCAGCTGTTATAGTGGCAAAATCTCCAGCGACGGTACTGCCGATTTCCGTTCCATTATTAACCGCAACCAGCGATATATTGCCACCGGCAGTCATATTAACCAGAACATTACTGGCATTACCGTTTATTTTTATTGCTTCAGCACCCGCAGTAGTAGAGTTACTGGTCACACCTTGCAAATTGATATTGCCACTGGCCTTTACATTGGTATTACCTGAAAACCAAATCCCTTTGGCGGTGGTAGTGACATTGGCATTAATATCGCCGGCTATAGCGGTAAGATTACTGTCTCTGAATAAGAAAGCATCAACCCCAGTGACATTGATGTTAAAGTTAACATTATTGGCACTAACTTGTGAATCCAGTATCCGCAACCCAAGATTAGCCCGAGTAAAAATATCTCCATTGATATCAAATGAAATATTGCCAGACTTAGAAGAAATGTTCCCATTAATAATATCCACTCCTCCTGACACACCATTATCCCCACTAACATTGGCCTGGAATATAATATCTTTATCACTGGTAATGGTTGCATTAGTGAATGTTCCCATCCACGAACTGTTAGAGTTAGACTTCATAGTAAATGACATATTACCCGCACCAGTTAGCACTGAGTTATCAGATACATCAATACCACGCCACCCTTGCCTATTTACATTACTACTTTCACCGGTAATACGCGTTTCACCTGCCACGGAAATATTAACGGCATTAGTGATACTCACCCCAATGAGAGAAGCAACCCTGCTATTACCTTCCAGAGTAAGGTTACCGATCTCATATCGTCCGCCATTAATAATAATACGAGTTGCACTTTTATCATCGGCATATTTTGCTAGTAAATCCCCTTTATTTAATAAAATATTACCATTATTTAATGTAATAACAGAATCTGCGGTGGAGTTTCCCGCTAACAAATTAAGGCTCAGCTTGCCGGCATTAGACGAAATATTATTGTTAATGGTAATATTGCCATCAGCATGCAATGTCAGCGTAGCATCGCCTCCGGCGGTTTTATTAATATCAGCACTCACCGTAATATTACACCAACGGCAATTGGTTAAACTGCTATTACTAGTGGTTACCGTCACATTAGTGCCACGATCGAGCTGAGTATTGATGCTGGTATTCAGTATTTGTGCAACATTGGCGGTTGGCGTAAAAACCTGTGCATTTTTCACATATCCCGCAGGAAGATCCCCGGACTGAACCGATGAACCACTCTCAGCACCACTGTCAACAATGTTGACCTCGGCCGGATCGAGTAACCAACGGCCTTTATTACCGAGAGTTGCACTTGCATCAACCTGACCAAAAGCCTGTAAATTGTGCTTACTGGATGTTTCTACCTTCCCACCATCACCTGATTGTGATCCACCACGGGCATGAATATTGCCATAGAAAGCGGTGTAATCTTCAGACCATAGTACAGCAGTTCCGCCCGCTCCTTGATGCGAGGAGGAAACATCAATATTCGCCCCTTTATCCATGACGACTGCGCGGGCATTTTTTATTAGTTTATTTTTACCTTGCCAGTCGCCGCCGACCAGCACTTTGCCACCGCCCTTGGCTCCACGTGCATCAATTTTACTCGCAGCAACCAAATGTATGTTTTTACCTTGCAGAATAATATTGCCGCCGTGGCCTTGCGGGTCACTGGCATTAATGACTCCCTGCTGGCTCACTATCCCATCACTGCCACCATCGAGGTAAATAACACCATTTTTTTCAGCCAAACCGCGCGCCTGCAAAATACCGGTATTATCAATCACGGTATTCATTAACATCTCTTTACCGAGAGCAGTCAGTTGGATAACCCCGCCGTCAGCCTGAATCAGCCCGCCGTTTTTTAGCAAAGTGCTGACCTGTTCACCCTGAATTTGCACTCCGAGTAAACTGCCATGGTCCAGATTAAGAGTAACGCGGCCCCCACTTGCTAGTGCTACTTTCCCTTGCGGTGTATTGATAATACCTGAAGTTTGATTATCAACCTGTTGACCAATCAGCGCGATATAGCCGCCCGATGTGGTACGCAAATTAGCCTGATTAATCACTTGGCCTTCATGGCCACGGCTGGTCAGCGTATAGCATCCGCTAATAAAATCTTTATTAGACATAGATTTAGTACTGGCAACTAAACCCCCCGCATCAACTTGTGCGCCTTTACCAAATAGAATTCCATTTGGATTAAGTAAAAAGACCTGACCATTGGCCTTTAAGTTGCCATATATTTGTGATGCATCGCGGCCTAATACTCGGTTCAGTGCAATACTCTGCTGCCCGGGCTGGTTATAAATAACGCTGTTACCTTGCGCGATATCAAAACTGCCCCAATTGATCGCCAACTTATCACTTTGCTGAGTCACAGTAAGGGTGGTGTTATTAACATCCAATACACCTTGACCAATAACAACCTTGCCGTTAACCGGCAGTGAGGAATGAGCAAATACCAGTAAAGGGCAGGTGCCGAGCGCTAATCCCATCAATATAGCCAGATGGCTTAATATTCCGGTCTTATTATTATCATTAATTAATTTTCCTCCAGGAGACGAAAACGAACGCCCATAAGCTCGAGTATATTCCCCGACAGCAATCAAACATCCCAACCGATGACAAAAAACAAGTTTGTATAATTTACTGTTCATTATTCACGTCCATTAAATCTGACAAATATGCCGATAAGCGCTAAAACATCTTGTAAGCGCTAAGCCAAAGTTGGTCGTTATCCGATTGAGGAGTTGCAGCCTGGCCGGTACGATGTGCCCAGGTCAGATTCAAAGAATAATCTGCCGCACGAGAGAGATATATATAAGCACCGAAACCAGACAGGTTAATATTATTCCCCGTCAGGCCCTCGATAGGTTGGCGATAATAAGACCCCCACCCTTGATCAAAGAATGCCGCAAAGGTAATTTGATTTCCTACACCAGTCCAAGCAGGGAGAGGAGGTTGCCAGTGAGCACGTAATTCGGTGGTAAAAACAGTACCTTTATCCACCGCCCTTTCGCCAATACCATAAGCGCGAACCGCCAATGGTCCACCTAACAATAGCTTTTGTGAGCTATCAAGATTCTTACTGGCCATCTGACCGGTAAATTGATTGAAGAAAGAAAAGTTAGGGCCCAAACCCTGATCATGACCGACACGATAATTAAAACGGGCAAAAGTACCGCTAATATTAGTCAAAGAATTTATGTTCTTACTGAATTCATCATCCAGTGACAGGTGACCTGCCGTGCTCAGTAAATTAAAATTGCTGAGCCCGCGAGGGATTGCAGTAAAGGTGCCATTAATACCTAACTCCCCAGCATCTAAATTACGTTTTTGTTCCGGTAGCATTATCAATGAATCTCGCATCCGGCCCTGATAATAACCGATATTCACATCAATTCTTGCTGCCGAATGACGGGTCCACGGATGGCGTAAATCAATGCCCCAAGTATTAGAATGGCCGCGAGCATCCAATATATCGAAAGGCCCCTTAAGGGTATAATCCAGATAGCTATAATTCACTGCGGCACGGGTGCCATAAGTATTAATAGGAAAGTTATAGTCCAACATGCCATTGAATACATCGGCCGAACTGGATAGAATCAAATCTGCGCGTAATTGGTCCCCCCACCCCGTTATATTATTCAACGCGCCGCCCATTAATAACCGATTGTGACCGGAGTAATCATTACCCTGATTATCGGCACCAATATATCCCATAGCAGTTTGGCCCGGCGTCATATCAGCATAGACTCTTGTCATTCCCGATTGGGTTCCCGGTTTCAATGCTAACGAGGCGTCAATACCAGGTATCTCATTAAGGACAATGGCGGTTCTTTCAAGGCGGGATAATTCAGCTGGAGAAGCTGCGCAATATTTATCACCAAAAAAACCCACCTCCTTGCTGCAACTATTACTTTCAATCACCGCAGTAGCAAAGCCCGTATTTAACCTGCTCTGATTATTGACTTCCGGTTTATCTAATCTGCCAGCAAGAATACGGACGACGACAACACCCTCACGGATAGTTTGTGGCGGTAATATTGCCTGAGCTGCAACGAATCCTTGTTGTCGATAAAAACGCGTTACCGCTAACGTCATGGCTTGTAAATCGTTAAAGGTTAATCGTTGCCCCAACCAGGGCGTAATGACGGTTCGTAAAACTTTATTATTCCCATCGCTGGGCAGCAATAATTGGGTATCACCCTCGAACTTGACCTCACGTAAAACGATTTTTTCCACCACTGTAGAACGGCTGGATAATGAGGGGGAAACCAAAAGCGGAAGCTTGACTTCAGCTTCCGGTGGTGCGCGCAATGGCTCCTGCGTTGTTTGCCGTATTTCGTTACTAATCGTACCAGCATTCGGTACATTTATTATCTGAGGAGCGGAGACTACCTGTGAGCAAAAAAAAAGGGTCGTTATTATTGTTTGAGCTCTAAATTTATTCTGACACCATAATTTTTCTGGACAATAAAAATATCGCATAAAATACGCCTGCTTAGTATGATGATAACTCCAGTTTAAATAAAAATTATTAGTTATTTAACACTGGTCCATAGGGTTGGGTTTAAATTATCAAGTTACATATTTATTAAAGAATACAGAATAGAATTAAACAGGGTGTCGCAACCAAATAAATACAAACATACTAAAACAGTGTTCTTTGTAGTTTCAGACTAATATCCACTTCATATTTATAACAAATAGTTATTTGTGATAGATGCATCATAATTTACATGAGATAATAATAAAGAAAGATTAAAATTGAAGATTAAAATAATTTTAACTTATATAGATAGAATGGTAATTAAATAATCAACTGAAATATATACGTTAAAATAAAATACATCCTTATAAAACATATTAACCATAATTAAAAGCAACAAAACCATAATTTAAAAAAACAGAATGATAAGTTAAAAAAATAATTAAAATAACAGTGAAAAATATTAATCACATTTAAACCAGCCTAAATATCAATGATTCAGTCATTTTTTGTGATGCTACTTTCAATAATTATAGATACCATACGCAATAGTAATTTATATAATAAAAAACCCCGTATTACTTAACGGGGTTACTATATTGAGGCAATCATTAATCTATAGTATTACATCGAGCAATTTCACAACCCATTCTGCCTAATGCGAGCAATCAAATCATCAACACCACCAATGTGTGGCGCAGCCAATATCAAAGTACGCCCCAAACTCAAAACATGACGTTGGCACGCCCTACGCATCTCATCATCAACAATACTATCAAGATCAGCCACATGGGCCAGTCCAATGGTGCGACGGATCAATTCACTGCCACAATACCCCACCGCATCTTGCCAAACCTGCTGTAAAAACAGTTGTGCGTAACCAGCGGTTGCCAATGTTGAGTCTTGGGTTTTTTCCTCACTTAAGGCCAGAAAACGGCTAGCGAAGGTTTCCCACAGAATATGAATATCTTTCAGCCGCTGTTCACGACCTGCCGCCGCATCACGCGGGCCAGCTAATCCCGGTAACCCACAGTAATTAAGCAATAAATTTCCCAACGCGGTACCGATATCAAAACCTATCGGGCCATAAAAACCAAACTCGGCATCAATGGCTTTCAGGCGGCCATCCGCGACAAAAATGGAGCCACTGTGAATATCGCCGTGAAGGTGTGCCTCGGCTTTGCTCAAGAAACGGTGCTTTAGCGAAGCCACGGCTAACTTGAGTGCATTATCCTGACGTAAAGCCAACACATCCGCTAATAGCGCCGGGTCGAAATTATTACGTTCATGATCAATATAAGGATCAGTAAAGAATAAATCTTCGGTGATTTGGCACAATTCCGGGTTGGTATAGCGACTCACAGCAGCCTTTTTAGCTTGAGCCGATTGATAGAAATCTGAGGTATGGAATAAGGTTTGCGCTAAATACTCAGCCAGTTGTCCCGCAGCTTGAGGATAGTATTTTCCCTTAACTAATTCACTGCGCCAGATTTGATGATCAGATAAATCTTCCTGCACCATCACTGCCAATTCTGCATCATGGTGCAGGACATTAACCGTATGCTGTGGGCAAAATTGGCTATGAGTCAGCAGGGTTTCTGCTTCAATTCTGGCACGATCCAAGGTCAGCGGCCAGGATTCACCCACACAACGCACATAAGGTAATGCCTGTTTCACAATTACCCGACTAATCCCGGCAGCATCACGGATTTTAAACACCAGATTGAGATTTCCATCTCCAATTTCGTCGGCCGTCACCAAGGTCAGCGGGTCAGCTATCTGACCAAATTGGCGAGCATATTCAACGGCATCTGCAGCAGTAAATGTATGGTAGCGCGACATTTTCAACCTCTTTTTTCTTTATCTAATTCTGATTCACTCACCGCCAACCATTTGCTTAGCCGTGAAATAATTCCCTGTTCGAGCAAAAAAATTCCGTATTTAGGCGTAAAACCATATAGACGTCTACACATCCGTAAGATATGTTGGCAGAATAAGAAACCAGATGCAATAACGCAACATGGATTTAACTGACAATGCAGACGCTTAACACCTTCGATTTACAGACCACTAGCCTAAAAATTATCAATAATCAGCTTTGGATACTTGATCAACAGGCGTTGCCGCAGCGCCAGGAATGGCTATCTGCCGATACTGTGGAATTACTGATTGAGCATATTCAAGCGCTGCGGGTGCGCGGCGCGCCATTAATTGGCTTATCAACCAGCCTGTTGTTGGCTTTACTGGCTGATCGCGGCTTACCGCAAGTGCAGCTTGAGCAAGCCCTGATTGCGCTGCGGGAATCACGGCCCACC
Organism: Yersinia kristensenii; assembly: GCF_900460525.1. Classification (NCBI taxonomy): domain Bacteria; kingdom Pseudomonadati; phylum Pseudomonadota; class Gammaproteobacteria; order Enterobacterales; family Yersiniaceae; genus Yersinia; species Yersinia kristensenii. The sequence goes on along the minus strand of NZ_UHIY01000001.1, from coordinate 2,428,080 downwards.
GCAGTGAATTTAATGAATAATCTGGCACGGATGCAGCAGGCATTATTGCAAGCCAATTGGGTTGAAGCCATGGCCCACGAGGCGCTGCGTCTGGTCGAAGAAGACCGCGAGTTATGTGAATGCATTGCCCAGCACGGCGCACAATTAGTCAAACCCGGCAGTAACTTACTCACTCATTGCAACACTGGCGGCCTGGCCACCGCGGGCATTGGTACCGCTATTGGCGTATTACTGCGCGCTCATCAGCAGGGCAAAATCCGCCAAGTGTGGGTTGATGAAACCCGCCCTTTGCTACAAGGCGGACGCTTAACCGCTTGGGAACTGGGCGAGTTGGGTATTCCATATCAATTAATTTGTGATTCGATGGCGGCCAGTTTGATGGCTCAGGGCAAAGTAGATGCTATCTGGGTTGGTGCGGACCGCATTGCTGCCAACGGCGATGTAGCGAATAAAATTGGTACCTATAGTTTGGCGGTATTGGCGCATTATCACCGCATTCCATTCTATGTGGCGGCTCCGCATACCACTCATGATCCTGATTGCCCGAATGGTGCAGCAATCCCCATTGAGCAGCGTGATGCCAGCGAAGTCCAAGGCGTGTCTGGGGGGTTTGGTCATTGCCAATGGGCACCAGAAGATGCTCCAGTATATAACCCGGCGTTTGATGTCACCCCAGCCGCATTAATTAGCGGTTGGGTATTAGACAGCGGTGTTATCACGCCAGAACAAGTCGCCGCAGGCTTCTTCCAGCCGAAGACGGTATTATCGCCTTAGATTTCATGCTGTTAATAACGTTTATATGCGGGGAAATGTGCCGAATGGGTCGTAGCGACGAGAGTCGCCGGAGCGCCCATCGGTGCAGTCGCCCCGCCAGTCTCCGTACTGAAAGATTTTATATTTTTAATCCAGGCGCGGGTAGGCATCGGCTATCTTATCGCCGGTAAAATGTGCCACCCAACCTTCAGGATTATCAAATACGCGGATAGCGGTAAAATTCGGTTTAGACCCCATATCAAACCAATGTGGGGTATCTGCTGGCACTGATAGCAAATCATTCTTTTCACACAAAATCTGATAAATTTTGCCATTCAGATGCAAGCAAAATAACCCGCTCCCTTCGACAAAGAAACGCACTTCATCTTCACCGTGGGTGTGCTCTGATAAAAACTTCTCGCGCAACACTTCGCGCTGCGCGTTATCAGGGCGCATGCTGATCACATCCCAACTCTGATAGCCTTTTTCTGCCACCAGCCGATCAATTTCATGCTGATAAGCGGCAATCACTGCTTCCGGTTGTGGGTTTTCACCCAGTTCGCGATCCGCCTGCCAGCGCTCAAAACGCACGCCAATAGCGGTCAATTGCTGTTGAATTTCATCAGCATCGCGGCTTTGCCACAGTGGCTGTTCTGGCTGCTCATCACTAAAAATGGTTAATCCACTCATGCTGTAAAACCCTCTATATCTATCTCATCAAAACGGCTGACCTGGGGATGACGGCTTTCGCTGTCGGGAAGATCTCGAATCAACTGACAAGTTTGCCAGCCAGCAAGCTGTGCTGCGTCCAATTCCTGACGAATATCAGATAAAAACAGCAATGCTTGCGGTGCAATACTCAGTTGCTTGGCAATATTCTGGTAAGCGCTCACTTCGCGCTTCGCCCCCACATGGGTGTCAAAATAACCACTGAATAATGGCTGTAAATCCCCCGCATCACTGTAACCAAACAATAATTTCTGTGCAGCAACCGAGCCGGATGAATAAACATACAGCTTCAGCCCTTGCAGCTGCCAATCCACCAGTTGCGGGGCAACATCGGAATACAAGTGACCACGAAAATCCCCTTGCAGATAACCACTGCGCCAAATAATGCCCTGAATGGCTTTTAGCGCAGTAGATTTGCGGTCTTCATCCATAAAACTGTGCAATGTGGTAATCAGAGTTTCAATATCTGCATCCGGTTGTTCAATCTCGCGCCGCAAACTGACCAATGCGGCAGCAACCTCTTCATCCTGTTGATGTTCTTGTAAAAAAGGCGTCAGTCGCTCGCGGGCATAAGGGAACAGCACTTGATGGACAAAGCGGATGTCGGTGGTGGTGCCTTCAATGTCGGTCACTATTGCCTGAATCATTTTGCCTCCGCTTTATAATTGACATCCAATAGGCGGCGTTGCAGTTCACACTGGAACAAAAACTCCAGCCCTTCCAAATGGCGGCGGGCTTCAGACACGCTATTGCCCCAACAATACAAACCATGCCCACGGACCAAAAAGCCGTAACGTAATGGGTGATTATCAGCCCGCGCGGCAACCCGCTGTGCCAAGGCCGGGATATCCTGATCATTATCGAAAATGGGGATCACCACGCTATCAAGGTGGCTGCGCTGACCCGCGAGAGATTTCTGCATCTCATAGCCGTGCAATACCAACTCATGACTCCGCTCAACGCGTGATAACACCGTAGCATTCACCGAGTGAGTATGTAAGACCGCATTGATTTCCGGATACAGACGATAGAGCAAGGTATGCAGGCCGGTTTCCGCCGATGGGGTACGTCCGCTAGGCACATGGTTATTAGCCGTCTCCACCAGCAAAAAATCATCAGCCGTTAAACTCCCTTTATCTTTGCCCGACTCCGTTACCAAACATTGAGCCGAATCCAGCCGCAAGGACATATTGCCGCCGGTCGCCGGGCACCAGCCCTTCTCACCAATCCAGTGGCAGGCGGCTAACAGCGCGCCAAGTTGTACATTTTCGGTCATTGCATATCCCTGTAGTGATGTTGGCTGTAGTGGTGTTGGCTGTAGTGATGCTGGCTAAAGTGGTGTTGCTGTCAGAGCATATTGCCATGCCCCTCGGTCAGACGATTACCCTTAGCACAAATTTATCTATACTTAGCCAATTATGTCATTTAGCCGTTTAAACATCCAAACGTCTTGATTGCCAAATATTAACATCGTGATATATTTACGGCAACATACAGCGCCAGGAGTATTCACCCGCGATGAGCACTTTATCTTTTATTCCAGACAGTAAATTACCCGCACAGGGCACCACCATCTTCTCGCAAATGAGTGCATTGGCGCAAAAACATCAAGCTATTAACCTGTCGCAAGGCTTCCCGGATTTCGATGGCCCCGATTATCTCAAGCAACGATTAGCCTATCATGTGAGTCAGGGCGCTAACCAATATGCCCCGATGACCGGCGTCGCGCCGCTGCGCACGGCTATTGCCGAGAAAACAGCTAAAATCTACGGCTGGCAGCCCGATGCTGACAGCGAAGTGACTGTCACTACCGGTGCCAGTGAGGCCTTATTTGCTGCGATTACCGCGCTGGTACGCCCTGGTGACGAAGTCATTTGCTTTAATCCCAGCTATGACAGTTATGCTCCGGTGGTGAAATTGGCCGGCGGCATTCTCAAGCGCATAGCGCTCAAACCCCCGGCATTCGCTACTGATTGGGCCGAGTTTGCTGACCTGATTTCAGAACGTACCCGGCTGGTGATTGTGAATACGCCGCATAACCCATCAGCAACTGTTTGGCACGCAGCAGATTTTGAGCAACTGTGGCAAGTGATTGCCGAACGCAATATTTATGTCCTCAGTGATGAAGTTTACGAACACATCTGTTTCAGCGCCGCCGGTCACGCCAGCGTATTGGCGCACCCACAATTGCGCCAACGGGCTATTGCGGTTTCCTCTTTTGGCAAAACTTTTCATATGACCGGCTGGAAAGCGGGTTATTGCATCGCACCCGCCGCGATCACTGCTGAAGTGCGCAAAATTCATCAATATTTGACGTTTTCAGTCTGTACTCCAGTACAGTTTGCACTGGCTGACATGCTGAATAGCGAACCGGAGCACTGGCAACAATTACCGGAATTCTATCGCGCGCGCCGCGATCGCTTCGTCAATGCGCTCTCCACCAGCCGCTTCAAAATTCTGCCCAGTGAAGGAACCTACTTCTTGCTGGCCGATTACAGTGCTATTTCTGACCTCGACGATGTTGAATTCTGCCAATGGCTGACCGAGCACGTGGGTGTGGCCGCAATACCTTTATCCGTCTTCTGCGCCGGCCCGTTCCCCCATAAACTGATCCGGCTGTGCTTCGCCAAACAGGATGCCACGCTGGACGCCGCTGCGGAGCGCTTGTGTCAACTTTAAAACTGACTGTGTTACAACAACCGCTAGTGTGGCTGGATACCGCAGCCAATCTACGTCACTTTGACATGCTGCTAGAACCCATACGGCAGCGTGATGTGATTGTGTTACCGGAAATGTTTACCACTGGTTTCGCAATGAATGCGGCGGAGAATGCGCTGCCAGAAACTGAGGTCATCGACTGGTTGCGCTATTGGTCGGCCCGCACCGATGCCCTGATTGGCGGCAGTGTGGCGCTAAAAACACCCGACGGCGCAGTTAATCGTTTTCTGTTGGCGCAACCGGATGGCAAAATCCATCACTATGACAAGCGCCACTTATTCCGCATGGCCGGTGAACACCATCACTATCTGGCGGGGGGCGAGCGCAAAATTGTCGAGTGGCGCGGCTGGCGAATTCTGCCGCAAGTCTGTTATGACCTGCGCTTTCCGCTGTGGTCGCGCAACCAACAAGATTATGATTTAGCACTATATGTGGCGAACTGGCCCGCCGCGCGCGCCAAACATTGGCAAACCTTGCTGGCGGCGCGGGCAATAGAAAATCAAGCTTATGTCGCCGGTTGCAATCGGGTCGGTGATGATGATAATGGCCATTATTATCAAGGTGATAGTGTAATTTTGGATGCCCAAGGTGAGATTCTGGCCCAAGCTGAGCCGGGGCAAGCGGCGCAGTTGGACGCAGAGTTATCTTTGGAAACGCAGCTGAGTTATCGGAAAGCATTCCCGGCGTGGCGCGATAGCGATAAGTTTTTGCTGTTGTAAGTTAACAACCCCCCAATCTTATGGGCTGAGGATAGACAGAAGAGTGAAGCCTCCGCGCCAAGAATGGCGCGGTTCGAGCCTACATGAATGCTTGTTTTAACCAAAGAAATACGGCGTCTTTAGGATCTGTCGGTTCTCACGGCGACTGATGCCGCCCACGACAACACCGTCTCCAGATAAGCTTGAAGAGCTTTCGCGACATCATCGCAAGTCACAGATTCATCCGGATGATGGCTTACCCCGCCTTTGCAGCGCACAAATAACATCCCCACCGGCCAACATTCAGCAACAGCAATGGCATCATGGCCCGCGCCGCTGGGCAATGCTAATGAGCGCCCTTGCACCTGACTAACACTGTCACCAATACACTTCTGCAAGTTATCATCACAGGCGGTGGCATTGATGCGGTAAAACTCTTCCGTGGCAAAAGTCAGGCCACGGCGCGCCGCGATCACCTCCGCCCGCGCCAATAAATGCGCTAATAACTCGCTAACACCATTGTCTTGCGGGCCGCGAATATCCAAAGTCAATCTCACCTGCCCCGCAATCACATTCACCGCACCGGGTAAACAGGCCAGCGTTCCCACCGTCGCCACCAGATGCTCGCCATAATGCTCGGCCAACTGCTCAACTGCACAAATCCATTCGGCAGCAGCGGCTAATGCATCCTGCCGCTGCCCCATTGGCACGGTACCAGCATGGCCCGCCAGCCCGGTAAATTGGCAATTTAAGCGGCGCGCACCATTAATCGCCGTCACCACACCCAATGCCAAATCGGCCTGTTCCAAACATGGCCCTTGTTCAATATGCAGTTCAAGATAAGCACAGAAATCACTCGCGGCCCGTTGCGCTTGCACCACCGCCGCCGGATCAAACCCCGCATTTTCCATCGCCTGCGCCACAGTGATGCCCTCGGCATCCGTCTTGTTCAGCCAATCTGCTGGCCAGCACCCGGTAATCCCTTTACTGCCGAGCAAGGTGATTCCAAACCGCGTGCCCTCTTCATCGGCAAAACCAATCACCTCAATCGCAACTGGCAACCGCCGCTGTTGGCGATGTAAATACCCCACCACTTCCAGTGCGCTCAACACCCCCAACATGCCGTCAAAGCGGCCTGCATTGCGCACGGTATCAAGGTGGGAACCCAATAAGATGGCTGGCGCATTGGATTGCAAACCTTCATAACGGCCACAAATATTCCCAACCGCATCCTGCCAAACTCGCATCCCATGCGCTTGCATCCATTTCCCCACTTGCTGATTTGCTCGCAAATGTTCAGGAGATAAATACACTCGCGTCAGCATAGCGGGTGACTCACTGATTGCCGCCAGCACATCACTGCGGGCTAAAACCCGTAATGCGGCTTGCTCTGCCTCGGCATCAGGCAGGGTAACGGCCATCAGTTGGCTCCATGTTGTTCAGCTTGATAAACATCCCACGCCGCTTGCAGCCCAGCGCCCTGAACAGTCGAAAATCCTAATCGATTCAATACCGCTTCCAATGCCACCAACGTTTGCATCACACAATCTTTGCGGGCGTTATAGCCCATGGTGCCAATGCGCCAAATTTTGCCATTCAGCGGCCCAAATGAAGTGCCAATTTCAATACCAAAATCATTCAGCATCAACTGCCGCACTTGCTCACCGGGAATGCCCGCCGGAATAACCACCCCCAGCACATTGTTCATCCGGTGCTTCAAATCACCAAACACCGCCAGCCCCATGCCCTGAATCCCCGCCAGCAATGCCGCGCCGTGCAAGGCGTGGCGGGCAATGCCGTTATCTAAGCCCTCTTCCAACATCACCCGCGCGCACTCTCGGGCAGCAAACAACATACTGGTGGCCTCGGTATGATGATTCAGGCGCTCCGGCCCCCAATAATCCATGATCATGCCCAAATCAAAATAATTGGAATAGATCATTTCTTCGTCGCCGTCAGTATGATCCGCCGTACGAATCCCCTGCTCAATACATTTACGACGACGAATTTGTTCGCCGAATTGTGGACTCAGTGTCACTGGCGAACTCCCCGATGGCCCACCGAGGCACTTTTGTAACCCAGCCGAGACCGCATCCAACCCCCAAGCATCGGTTTCCAATCTATTACCGCCCAAAGACGCGGTGGCATCGGTATAGAACAGCACTTGATGGCGGCGGCAAATGTCGCCCAGTTCAGCCAGTGGCTGCAACATGGTGGTCGAGGTATCGCCCTGCACCGTCAGCAACAGGCGCGGGCGGACTTTTTTGATGGCATCCTCGATCATATCCGGGGTGAATACTTCGCCCCACGGCACTTCAATAATGTGTACCTCGGCGCGGCAACGGCGGGCAATTTCACATAACAAATGACCGAAACGCCCAAAAACCGGCACCAGAACTTTATCGCCAGGGCGAATAGAAGAGAGCAAAACGGCCTCAATACCGGCGCGGGAGGTGCCATCAATCAACATCGTCCACGGGTTTTCAGTGCAAAAAACACCGCGATACAGCGCCATCACCTGATTCATATAATTTGTCATCGCCGGATCATATTGCCCGATCAACTGGCTGGACATCGCGCGCAGCACCCGCGGATCGGCATTGATCGGCCCTGGCCCCATCAGTAGCCGTGCTGGCGGATTAATCTGACTAAACAATGGGTTAGGATTTATTGCCGACATAGAAAATCTCCATCCTGATATCAATCAGTAAAATGTGTGTTACAAACCACGGACTGAGGATATAAATTGTTTGAATTCAGCGGTTTGTGGGTGTGCGAATAACGCGCGACTTTCGCCCTGCTCCCACACCCGACCCTGATGCATAAACACCACGCGGTCACCGACTTCACGCGCAAAACTCATCTCATGAGTCACCAAAATCAAGGTCATACCTTCCACCGCGAGCTGCTCGAGGACTTTCAGCACTTCCCCCACCAGCTCAGGGTCTAGCGCAGAGGTAATCTCATCACACAGCAAGACTTTAGGTTGCATCGCCAGTGCGCGGGCAATCGCCACGCGCTGCTGCTGACCACCAGAAAGATTGGCGGGGTAATAATCCATTCGGTCCGCCAGCCCGACTTTGGTCAGCATTTCTGTGGCCAGTTCGCGGCACTCGGCGGCGCTTTTTTTCAATACCCGCCGCGGCGCCAGCATCACATTCTCAAGTGCGGTCATATGCGGGAACAAATTGAAACTCTGAAACACCATCCCCACTGAGCGGCTGATTTCACGTGCTTGCGAATCACGGTGGGTCACTGTCATGCCCCCCAGTTTGATACTGCCGTCCTGATACTCCTCCAGCCCATTAATGCAGCGCAGCAAGGTACTTTTACCTGAACCGCTGCGGCCAATGATCGAAATGACTTCGCCCATCTCAATATCCAGATCCACACCTTTTAGCACATGGTTCTGGCCATAGTATTTTTGAACCTGATTAATGGTGATCAGCGGCATGGAATTTTCTCTCCAGATAATGGCTGTAACGCGACAGCGGGTAACACAGCAGAAAATAGCCCAGCGCCACCAGACCAAAGACTTTAAATGGCTGATAAGTCACATTATTGAGCATGGTGCCCGCCTTGGTCAGCTCAACAAAACCGATGATGGAGGCCAGCGCCGTCCCTTTGATAACTTGCACGGAAAACCCCACCGTGGGCGCAATGGCAATGCGCATCGCCTGCGGGGCGATCACGCGGCATAAGGTTTGGCTAAAACTCAGCCCCAAACAGCGCGAAGCTTCCCACTGGCTTTTCGGCAAAGCATCAATACTGCCGCACCAGATATCCACCAAAAAGGCACTGGTAAACAGAGTTAACGCCAAGGCAGCCGCCACCCACGGGCTGACATCAATGCCCAGCAATGCCAAACCGAAGAATGCCAAAAACAGTTGCATCAGCAGCGGGGTGCCCTGGAAGAGTTCGGTATAACCACGGACAAAACCGGCCATCCAGCGCCAACGACTCAAGCGCATCAGCATCAGTGGCAAGGTCACCAAAGTGCCGCCGAGAAAGGCAGTCAATGACAGTAATAGAGTCCAGCGGGCCGCCAGTAACAGATTGCGGATGATATCCCAGTCAGTAAACATCATGAGGCACAGCTCCCAAAGCATCGACGCCCAGCGGCTAACAACAACTGGCGCATCACGATGGACAACAACAGGTAGAGCAATGTGGTCACCAGATAGACCTCAAAACTGAGGAAAGTGCGCGACTGAATCAGGTTGGCGGCAAAGGTCAGTTCTTCAAATGACACCTGCGACACCACCGCAGAACCGAGCATCACGATGATGCACTGGCTGACCAGCGCCGGATAAATCCGCTGTAATGATGGCGGTAAAATCACGCGGAAAAAAACCTGACTGCGGCTCAGCCCCAGCACCCGTCCGGCTTCCCACTGACCTTTGGCACTGGCCTGGATCCCAGCACGGATAATCTCGGTGCTGTAAGCACCCAAATTGATGGTCATCGCCAGCACTGCCGCCTGTCCGGCACTTAATTTCAGCCCCAGCGCCGGTAAACCAAAAACGATGAAAAATAGCTGCACCACAAAAGGGGTATTACGCACAATTTCCACATAACCGCCCCATACCCGTCGCAATATGACCTTATCGAGTCGAGGGTTATGGCTACAGCGGATCGCTGCACCGACCACTCCCAGCGCAATACCGCCAATAGTCGCCATCGCCGTCAGCTCAATGGTCACCAGCAGGCCCGAGAGCAACTCGGGCAGATAGGGCCACAGAGCAGAAAAATTCAGCTGATAGGTCATCGCCCGCTCCTGTTATGCGCCGAGAGAGGCAGGTAACGGGGCCTTCAACCATTTTTCGGACAAACTATTGAGAGTTTGGTCTTGCAAAGCTTCGGCAATCAGCGCGTCCACCTTGGCTTTCAGTGCAGGCTCCCCCTGACGCAAGCCGATATAGCACGGAGAATCTTTCAGCATAAATTTTGCTACCGGTGCCTGGGCTGGGTTCTGGCGGGCCAAAGCACTCACCACCAGATTGCCGGTCGCCAGATAATTCACCTGGCCGGAGAGATAGGCCGATAGCGTGGTGCTGTTATCTTCGTAGCGTTTTATTTGTGCATCTTTCGGGGCTAATTCACTCAGCACCATGTCTTCCACCGCGCCACGCGTCACGCCCACGGTTTTACCCGCCAGTTGTGCGGGCTGTTGCAGCGCATCCTCTTTCGCCCCAAATACCCCAAGGAAAAACGGCGCATAAGCACGGCTGAACGCGATGGCTTTCTCCCGCTCCGGATTTTTCCCCAAACTGGAAATCACTAAATCCACTTTATCGGTTTGCAGATAAGGCACCCGGTTAGCACTGCTCACTGGCACCAATTGCAACTTTAGTTTCATCTTATCGGCCAGATAATGGGCCATATCGATATCATAACCTTGTGGCTGAAGGTCGGTACCGACTGAACCAAACGGCGGGAAATCCTGTGGAACCGCAACACGTAGCACACCACGCTGTTGAATTTGCTCTAATTGATCGGCTAACACGGTGGGAGCCTGAACCAATATCAATGCCGCACCCAGTATCGCCAACATCCGCTTTTTCATGTTCATAGCCTATCTCCGATAACTCAGTAATGAAACAATAGATTCTTAAATCAAGACAGTGAAATCTTAGTTGCAACTACTGTGCCAATAACCCTCCCACAAAAAATCCCATTTTCAGGGGGGTTAAGCTATATCCAGAGAGTAAATCGGCGGAAGAAATTCACAAAAAAAGTGCAGGGGGAACCTTGAAGCGCACTACTAATGTGCATCTGTAGCTAACGCTGCTCCAACTCCCCCAAAGAATCATATAAGTCAGCAATTTGATGAATCCGCTGCCGGCCTTGCACCAACATCTCATGCAACAATGCATTACTCAGTAAATTCGCCAAACTCATCGCCGAAGAATAACTGTCAAAAGCAGAAACACTGTCGAGCGGCGTGGTCAGCCGCCAGCGCGCCAATGGCAACAATGACTGCGCCTGCGGCTCACAAATCAATAAGGTAGGCACGCCTTGCACCTGCATTTGCAGCAAAATTTCACGGATAATCTTAGGACGACGACGGAATGCCACCACAATCACCACATCACGCGAGCTGATATCCACCAGCTCCTCCGACAATGTCTGCCCCGCTTGCGGTATCAATTGGACAGACTGGCGCACCTGCAATAACTGCTGACGCAGATGCAGCGCGATCGGATAACTGTTACGCAGCCCCAGCAACAAGATACGCGGCGCGCTGACTAATGCATTGATAACTTGACTAAATTGCTGGCCGTCCAACTGATTAATCCAATGGGTCAGGTTCGCCATTTCCTGCTTATAATGCCGCGCCAGCAAAGTATTCCCTTGCACGGCATCGCGATTATCCGTCAGTGGCATCCCGCTTTGGCGCAAGGTTCGCACCTCTTCCCGCATCTCGCGATAACTGCCGTAGCCCAGCCGCTTAAACAGCCGACTGACGGTAGCTTTAGATACCCCGCTTAGTCGTGCCAACTCGGCACTGTTATAACTGATCAGATCGTCAAAATGATCAAAAATAAAATCGGTAACTCGCTGTTCCTGCGGAGTTAATTGTGCGTAATGTGTCCGCAAGCGCTCATCAATCTGTTTCATACTCTTCTCCAGCCAATGAAACTGTTTTCTGGTTAATGAAACCATCGTTTCAATATTGGCATTTTTGCGGAACATAACACACAAGCCCCCGCCGCTAATATGAGAATTTCCATTCTCCCCACAAAATTCAACATTCTCTGCATAAACCCACCATTGTGGAACACCTCTTGCTTAATGAATGTCTGCTAGCCAGTTTTTCTATATTCAATACATCGGCAATAAGGAAAGCAGCAATGATCAACAGCAACATGGCCCCGCGAGGAATGGTGGTCACCCCGCATCATTTAGCCAGTGAAAGCGCTTTGGCCGTATTACGTGAAGGCGGCAATGCAATTGAAGCCATGGTCGCGGCGGCGGCCACTATTGCCGTGGTTTACCCGCATATGAATGGATTGGGCGGCGATGGTTTCTGGCTCATTGTTCCAGCCAATGGCGATCCGATTGCCATTGATGCCAGTGGTGCCGCCGGTTCACTCGCCACTCTTGAGCGCTACAGCGCCTATCAACACATCCCGCACCGTGGCCCGCAAGCAGCATTGACAGTTGCCGGCACGGTCGGCGGCTGGGAAGAAGCGCTGAATGTTGCGAGTGAACTCGGCGAGAATGCACTGCCACTGCGCCGCTTATTGGCGGATGCGATTACCTATGCAACGCGGGGTATTCCGGTCACCCCCTCACAGGCGGCAGCTACCCGGGCGAAATCCTATGAACTGGCTGAATTCACTGATTTTACTGACGTTTTCATGCCGCACGGCCATCTCCCTACGGCGGGCGAACACTTTGTTCAGCCGCAGTTGGGCCAAACCCTGATAGCACTGGCAGAACAAGGGCTTAGTAGCTTTTATCGCGGCCCGCTGGCCGAAAAAATCATCATTGATATCACCGCCGCAGACATGCCGATTACTGCCCAAGATCTGGCTGAATATCGCCCTAAACGCCGAACGCCCTTGCGGCTACAGCACCAGCAAGGGGAAATATTCAACCTAACCCCGCCGACGCAAGGGTTGGTATCGCTGGCTATTCTTGGGTTAGCTGACCGCAAACCGGTCGCCAAAATGAATGAGGGCCAAACCATTCACACCCTCGTGGAAGCTACCAAACTCGCTTTTCGCCTGCGAGATCAAGTGATTACCGACCCTCTGTGGATGAAACATTGCCCACAATCATTGCTGGAAAAAGAATCGCTCGACCCATTGGCGGCGGATATCAATAGTGAGCAAGCCGCCGATTGGGGCGGCGGGCGCGGGCCGGGCGATACTGTCTGGATGGGGGTGATAGACAAAAACGGGCTGGCGGTTTCCTTTATTCAAAGCATTTATCATGAGTTTGGCAGTGGGGTATTACTGCCCGCGACCGGCATTGTTTGGCAAAACCGTGGCGCATCTTTCAGTCTTGCCCCCCAACATTTGCTAGCGTTAGCGCCGGGGAAACAGCCATTCCACACACTAAACCCTGCCGCCGCGCGCCTGACAGATGGCCGAACGCTGGTGTATGGCGCGATGGGCGGCGATGGTCAGCCACAAACTCAGGCAGCGGTGTTTGTCCGCCACATTGTGCAAGGTTTGCCCTTACAGCAGGCCATCACGGCACCGCGCTGGCTACTGGGCCGCACTTGGGGAGAAAGCTCCGATTCACTGAAATTGGAGGCGCGCTTCGGCGCCGAAACCCTTGATTACCTGCGCCAGCGCGGGCATCAGGTGGAGCTGCTACCTGATTTCAGTGAAGTGGTCGGTCATGCCGGAGCAATAGTTCGCCACTCAAACGGCATGTTGGAAGGCGCATTTGACCCGCGCAGTAATGGCAGCGCCGCCGGTTATTAATTTCATATGTATTTATTCAGCACAGGAATGACCATGAAAGAAACATCAGAAAAAATCGCCATGGATTGGGCTGCATATATTCGGCAAATGGAAGTCTTATTAGCATTAGAGCTGGACGATACCCGCCGTGCGGCCTTGCTACTGCAACTGGAACGCATTGCCGCCATGGCTGGCCCATTGATGGCCGTGCCTTTGGACGAAAAGCAAGAGATAGCTGGAGTGTATCGGCTATGAAACAGATTTCAGCACTGAGCATCACCGAGATCCAACAAGCCCTAAATCAAGGTGAAATATCTGCACAAGAAATCGCCTTGCAAACACTGGACACCATCAATGCGGTTAATCCCGCTATCAATGCTTATACCCATATCACCGCCGACCGCATGTTGTGCGAAGCCCATCGGCTGGATACCCTGCGCGCCAAAGGCCAAGCCCTGCCGCTACTGGCGGCCATTCCTTACGCGGTGAAAAATCTGTTTGATGTGGCGGGCGAAACCACCCTCGCCGGTGCCAGTCTATTTTGTGAACGCGCCCCCGCCCGGCAAGATGCGCCGGTCATTTCGCGCCTTTCCCAACAAGGGGCGCTGCTTTCCGGCATGCTGAATATGGATGCCTACGCCTACGGTTTTACCACTGAAAATAGCCATTACGGCGCGACCCGCAACCCGCACGATCTGAACCGTATTGCTGGCGGCTCCTCGGGCGGATCGGCGGCGGCTGTTGCAGCGGGGTTGGTGAATTTCTCCCTTGGCAGTGACACCAACGGCTCTATTCGCGTTCCGGCCGCGCTGTGCGGCATTTTCGGGCTGAAACCGACTTTTGGCCGATTATCACGCGGCGGCACTCAGCCATTTGTCGCCAGTTTGGATAGCATCGGCCCAATGGCGCGCTGTACGCAAGATTTGGCCGCCGTTTATGATGTCATGCAAGGTGTGGATATTCAGGATAGTTTTCAATCAGATAAACCCAACACGCCCAGTCTAAATTTACTGTCACGCGGCCAACAAGGTTTGAGAAGCGCGGTGCTGGGCGGTTATTTCCAGCAATGGTGCGATGACGACGCCAAAGCAGCGGTGCAAGCCGTCGCCAAAGGACTGGAAGCAGAAACAGAAACTGAGATGCCGCAGAGTGATTTGGCCCGAACAGCGGCATTTATTATCAGCGCCGCCGAAGGGGGAAATCAGTATCTCCCCGCCCTGCGAGAATCTCCACAGCGCTTTGAACCACTCTCACGCGAACGGCTGTTAGCCGGAGCCATGCTGCCCGCCAGCTGGTATGTTCAGGCCCAACGTTTCCGCCATCATTTTCGCCAACAAATTCTGCCATTGTTTGAGCATTGGGATATTTTGATTGCGCCCGCAACGCCTTGTAGCGCCACACTTATTGGGCAAGAAATGATGCAAATTAATGATATCGACCTCCCCATTCGCGCCAGTATGGGGATGCTAACCCAGCCGATTTCATTCCTCGGTTTACCGGTGGTAACGGTGCCGCTGAAAACAGCTGGCGGCCTGCCCATCGGTGTTCAACTGATTGCCGCCCCATGGCGGGAAGACCTCTGCCTGCGGGCCGCCTATGCACTGGAACAACAGGGATTAGTCAGCGCCCGAGTGAGCCCTATCATTCGATGAGAACTTTTGAGAATAATAATATGAAAAATGAGTTTATTGATCGTCCGGCAATTCTTGCGCAGGTAAATGCAGCATTTTACCGCTATGAACAGGCGCTGATGAGTAACGACATTCCGGTATTGGATGAACTTTTTTGGCACGATAACCGCACTGTCCGTTTTGGTGCGGGAGAAAATCTATTTGGGATTGATGCCATCCGAGAGTTTCGTCAGAGCCGCCCCGCAAAAGGATTAGAGCGCACTTTAGAGAATACCCTGATCACCACTTTTGGCGAGGACATGGCGGTCGCCAGCACCGAGTTTTATCGCGCCGACCATTCACCAGTGGGCCGGCAGATGCAGACCTGGGTTAAGCTGCCCTGCGGCTGGCGGATTGTGGCGGCGCATGTGAGTGTGATTTCAGAATAAAGTTTTGGTTGATATTCTCCGATCTGCACTTCAGATAAAATCTAATAAAATTTATCCCTTGGCTTATCCCACTCATTTATCTAATACTGTCTCTCTTCTCAATTTCGAATAATTCCTCATGATACAAAAAACTGAAAAATCGGGGCTGAGCCCGGCCTTGATCGCGCTAATGTCGGTCGCTACCGGGCTGGCCGTCGCCAGCAACTATTATGCCCAGCCTTTGCTGGAAACTATCGCGCAAGCCTTTAATCTTTCAGTCAATCAGGCCGGTTTTATCGTGACCGCCGCCCAGTTGGGCTATGCGGTGGGCCTAATGTTCCTGGTTCCGCTGGGGGATATGTTTGAACGGCGCGGGCTGATTGTCGGCATGACTCTACTGGCGGCCGGTGGGATGTTGATTACCGCCATGTCGCAAAACCTCGCCATGATGATTGTCGGCACCGCCCTCACCGGTTTGTTCTCGGTAGTCGCACAATTACTGGTGCCACTAGCCGCCACACTGGCCGCCCCCGAAAAACGCGGTAAAGTAGTCGGTATTATCATGAGCGGCCTGTTGCTGGGTATTTTACTGGCACGAACCGTGGCGGGCGCATTGGCCTCGATTGGCGGCTGGCGCACCATTTATTGGGTTGCCAGTGTCTTGATGATAATTATGGCGTTGGTTTTATGGCGCTATCTGCCGCGCTATAAGTCTCATAGCGGCCTGAATTATGGTCAGTTGCTCGGCTCAATATTTTCTTTATTTATCCGCACTCCGGTATTGCGCACCCGCGCCTTGCTTGGCGCACTGTCATTTGCCAACTTCAGTGTCTTGTGGACTTCAATGGCCTTTCTGCTGGCTTCGCCGCCTTTTGGTTATTCAGAAGCCACTATCGGGCTGTTTGGTTTAGTCGGGGCGGCGGGGGCATTAATGGCCACCAAAGCTGGCCAATTGGCCGATAAAGGCAAAGCCCGCATCACCACCAGCATCGGCTTGGGATTATTGCTATTGTCATGGATACCCATAGCCTTGGGGCAACATTCAATCATCGCGCTGATTATTGGGATTATCGTGTTAGACCTGGCGGTTCAAGGGGTACATGTCACCAACCAGAGTGTGATATACCGCATGATGCCAGAAGCCCGAAATCGCTTAACTGCGGGTTATATGACCACTTATTTTATTGGTGGGGCCTTGGGGTCGCTGATTTCTGCCGCAGCCTATCAACATGCAGGCTGGTATGGCGTAGCTATCGCCGGGCTGGTGCTGTGTATCTTGAACATTACCACCTGGCTAGTCGGTAAACGATTTGATCCCCCGGCTAATCAACCTGTGGAGTGATGTTAATTAGTTAGCTAACTAATAATCAATGAAGATATAAATTTGGGTTATAGGGTGTTAAGACAATTACCACTCTGGTAATGTGACTTAACTTTATTCTATACCCTAAATAATTCGAGTTGCAGAAAGGCGGCAACGGAGGCAATCCCCAGTCACTTACATAAGCCAGTGACTGGGTGAGCGAAGGCAGCCAACACATATGCAGCTTGCAATATGACGGATATATAACCCAAATTATCGATAGTTGACTCTATGCCAAGCCAAATCACCGACGCCCCCTCGACGGATCAGTCGACCGCCACATTCACTGAAGGAATAACCGATAGTCTACCCATTGTTATTGGTTATTTACCCGTGGCTTTCGCCTTTGGTTTGAGCTCGGTAAAACTGGGTTTTACCCCGTGGGAAGGTATTTTCTTTTCTTGCATTATTTATGCCGGAGCCAGCCAATTCGTCATCACCGCCCTGCTCAGTGCTGGGATGTCATTGTGGGTTTCCGCATTGACCGTAATGGCCATGGATGTCCGCCATATCTTGTATGGCCCCGCACTGAAACACCGCATTGTGGCTAAGTTGTCCGGCAAAAAAACTGCCCTGTGGGCGTTTGGCCTGACCGATGAAGTGTTCGC
The DNA here is from genome assembly GCF_900460525.1 of Yersinia kristensenii. Lineage (NCBI taxonomy): Bacteria > Pseudomonadati > Pseudomonadota > Gammaproteobacteria > Enterobacterales > Yersiniaceae > Yersinia > Yersinia kristensenii. The sequence goes on along the minus strand of NZ_UHIY01000001.1, from coordinate 2,410,753 downwards.
CGCCGCCACCACCAAATTGATGAAAGACCAACGGCGCTGGAGTGAAAATTGGATGCTCGGCATCGCGTTCACCTCTTGGCTATCTTGGGTGGCTGGCACCGCCATCGGCGCGATGTTTGGTAATGGCCCGCTGGAAAATTATCCGGCCATTGAAGCTTCTCTTTCCTTTATGTTGCCAGCGCTGTTTCTCAGCTTTCTATTGGCGTCATTTAAACGCCAATACAGCCTCACGGTTATGGCCTCTTTGACCGGCGCATTGCTCGGTGTGTTGTTGTTCTCTATTCCCGTGGCTATTTTGGCCGGAATTAGCGGCGGATGTCTGGCGGCCTTACTCCAACCCGCGCCAGAAGTAGCCGCAGAATATGGCGAGAGTGATAAACAGGAGCAGAAACCATGAATATGGATGTGCTGATTATTGGCCTGGTGGTGGGAACTGTAAATTACCTGTTTCGCTATTTGCCGTTGCGCCTGGGGCCAGCACGCAAACAAGCGGGTCTGCAACGCGGTAAAGTGTCACTGTTGCTCGACAGCATCGGGATCGCCTCAATTTGTGCTCTGTTGGTGGTATCCAGTACACCGGAAATTATGCATAACCCACAGAAATTAGTTCCTACGCTTATTGGTTTTTTGGTTATCTGCGGATGCTTTTATAAAACTAACAGTATTATCTTTGCCACGTTACTGGGGGCACTCAGCTACGGTCTGACATTTAAGTTACTGATGATTTTGGCGTAACAATTTGCCTGATTTCTTGACTAAAACATAATATCCTTACAATCAATAAGACTAATGACTCACACACAGTGACTGAATAACACTAATTGCTAAATTTTTCTCTTATTAACCCGTTTACATTATTAGTCACTACCGTTACTGTACCACTTGAAATTAATGAGGCTCCTTATAATGGAAAGTTCGTTTAGTCCCATAGAACAGATGCTTAATTCTCGTGCCAAACGGCAGAAAGATTTCCCTTATCAAGAAATCCTACTGACGCGATTATGTATGCATATGCACAGTAAATTGTTGGAAAACCGCAACAAAATGCTGAAAGCGCAAGGAATTAACGAAACTCTGTTTATGGCACTCATTACGCTGGAAGCACAAGCGAGCCACAGTATTCAGCCGTCAGAATTAAGTGCTGCACTGGGATCTTCACGTACCAATGCCACTCGAATTGCTGACGAGTTGGAAAAAAAAGGCTGGATTGAACGTCGTGAAAGCCACAATGACCGCCGTTGCTTGCATTTGCATCTCACTGAAGCGGGCGTTGAGTTTTTAAATCAATTACTGCCCCCACAACATAAGTGTCTGCATTTTCTTTGGTCAACACTTGACGCCGACGAACAGCAACAGCTTGAAACGCTGACGCGCAAGTTACTGACGCGTTTAGACCAAATGGAAATACCGGAACAGTAATTCCAACATATCTACACCCTAAATAATTCGAGTTGCAGGAAGGCGGCAAGCGAATAAATTCCGATGAGTTGACGCCAGTCAATGATGAGGAAGAGAGCGGCCAACACCTATGCAGCTTGAAGTATGAAGGGTATATCCAGGTACATAACTATGCTATCCCCACATAGCTGGAGACTCACGCCCTTGTTCGCCGTTTTAGTACTGGCGGGCTGCGCCTCAAGCGATAATATTGCGCCTCAGTCTCAAATGCTGGATAACCAACAACTCCAATTGGCGCAACCTAAAGTCAGTTCGTTGGCGCTAAGTCCTCAGTGGTGGCGGGTACTGGAAGATCCCCAACTTGATGCTTTGATGACCCAAAGCTTGCAAACCTCACCTTCGCTGAAACAAGCGGCGGCGCGGGTACGTGAAGCACAAAGTGTAATGGGTCAAGCCGATGCAGCTAATGGCCCAAACTTGGATCTCTACGGCAGCAGCAATCGGGAAAAAATCTCGCAGAATACACTGCAACCCTTTTTACAGTCTTATCCCGACAAGCCTTTGTATGAAACCGCGAATACTCTTGGCCTGAATCTTAGCTATGAGTTTGATTGGTGGGGTAAATATCGCAATCGGGTCAATGCTGCCAATGCGCAGGTTAATGCTGCCCGCGCGGAACAGCAGCAGGCCACACTGACACTGACCAGTTCAGTGGCCTCGGTTTATTACCAGTTACAGAGCAATTTTGCCCTGCAAAACGTATTGCAACAGGAAGTCGATAATAATGACAGTCTGGCTGAGCTGCGCACTAAGCAATATCAGGCGGGTATCTATAGCATTGAAGTTCCACAGCAAACGCAAGTTCAGGCGGATACTGCCAAGCAGCAAATCATCCAACTGCAATCACAAGGTGAACAGCTGAAACATCAGTTGGCCGCCCTGACAGGTCAAGGCCCGAGTGCCACGCAAAACTTACGCCCAGTTCCCTTGCCAGAGCTAACTCGCCTGGCCCCTAAAGGCGAGTTGACCACAGATTTACTGGGGCAGCGGCCAGATATCACCGCCCAGCGCCAACTGGTTGAATCTTATGATCAACGGGTTAAAGCTGCACGCAAAGAGTTTTATCCCAGCTTATCCATTACTGGATTTGCCGGTTTCTCTACCACGAACTTCCAGGGCACTAACCCCAATCTGTTGGAAGCCGCCAGCCAAGCATGGAATTTTGCCCCTGCAATTTCACTGCCTATTTTCCACGCTGGCGCGTTGCGCAGTAAGTTAGGCGAAGAATCAGCCCTTTATGATGAAGCGGTTGAGTCTTACAACCAGACTATCCTCAATGCCGTGCGGGAAACTGCGGATGCCATCACTATCCAGCAAAGCAGCCAACGCCAATTACAGCAAGCCATATCAGCATCGCAATCTATGCAAAAGGTTTATAGCGTCGCCGATGCCCGCTACAAGGCAGGGGTTATTGGGCGCGATGAACTGTTAATTAGCCAGTCACAATATCTACAGCAGCAGCAATCAGAACTCAGTGCCAGCAACAATTTATTGCAGGCCAAGATTGGTTTGATCCGTTCACTCGGCGGTGGCTATCAAGCCCCTGTCAGTGATGGTTCACAAAATAAAACAATATAAAATGTGGGGAAAACCATGAGTGCAAGCGCGGAAGCTCAAGTGCCGCAACAACCGCAGAATAAAAAGAAGCAACGTAAACGCGTGCTGCTCTTACTGACGGGTATTTTCATTATTATCGGGGTGGCTTACTTTATTTATTGGTTCCTGGTGCTACGTCATCACCAAGAGACTGATAATGCTTATGTTTCTGGCAATCAAGTCCAGATAATGTCGCAGGTTCCCGGCAGTGTTGTCAGTGTTAATTTTGAGAATACTGACTTGGTCAAAAGTGGCGATATCCTGCTGACACTTGACCCAACGGATGCCGAACAAGCTTATGAGCAGGCAAAAACCGCACTGGCAAACAGTGTGCGCCAAACCCACCAGCTCATGATTAACAGCAAGCAATATCAGGCCAATATTGCGCTGAAAAAAACCGAGCTGAGCAAAGCACAAAATGACCTAAAACGCCGTGTGGTACTGGGTTCTGTTGATGCTATTGGCCGCGAAGAACTGCAACATGCCCGTGATGCTGTCGATGCTGCACAAGCTTCATTGGACGTGGCGATTGCACAATATAACGCCAATCAGGCGCTGGTGCTGAATACCCCGCTGGAGAAACAACCGGCTGTCGAGCAAGCGGCTGCCAAGCTGCGCGATGCCTGGCTTGCCCTGCAACGCACCAAAGTTGTCAGCCCAATCACCGGTTTTGTGTCACGCCGCAGTGTGCAAGTGGGCGCGGAAATTGCCAATGGCGCGCCACTGATGGCCGTCATTCCGGCTAACGAAATGTGGATTGACGCCAACTTCAAAGAAACCCAGTTAGCCAATATGCGCATCGGCCAACCCGCCACTGTGGTGACTGATTTCTATGGCGATGATGTGGTTTTCCAAGGGAAAGTTGTCGGTTTGGATATGGGGACAGGCAGTGCCTTCTCACTGCTCCCCGCGCAAAACGCCACCGGTAACTGGATCAAAGTGGTTCAGCGCTTGCCGGTTCGTATTCAGCTTGATGCCAAACAGTTGGCTGAGCATCCGCTGCGTATTGGCTTATCGACCACGGTGCGGGTAGATACCGCCAATGTCGAAGGCCAAGTGTTAGCGCAAAACGTGCGCAAAGAACCAGCATTTGTCACCAACGCGCTGTCCTTGGATTTAGCGCCGGTTAATCAAATGATTAGCGACATTGTTCATGCGAATGCGGGTTAATATTGATGCAAATGCAAGTTAAGCGCACCGGGGGCCACTGTGGCACAAAAACCGCTTGAAGGTGCCCAACTCGCCTGGATGACAGTCGCGCTATCATTAGCGACTTTCATGCAGGTGCTGGACTCCACTATTGCTAACGTGGCTATTCCGACCATTGCCGGGGATCTTGGTTCGTCCAACTCCCAAGGCACATGGGTTATCACCTCATTCGGCGTGGCAAATGCGATTTCCATCCCTATCACCGGTTGGTTAGCAAAACGCATCGGTGAAGTCAGATTGTTCCTGTGGTCGACGGGGTTATTCGCACTGGCTTCATGGCTGTGTGGCGTATCAAATAGCCTGGGGATGCTTATCTTCTTCCGGGTCATTCAAGGGCTGGTTGCGGGCCCATTGATCCCATTGTCACAAAGCTTGCTACTCAATAACTACCCGCCCGCGAAGCGAAGTATGGCCCTGGCATTGTGGTCGATGACCATTGTTGTCGCCCCAATCTTTGGGCCGATCCTTGGCGGTTATATCAGTGATAACTATCACTGGGGCTGGATTTTCTTTATCAACATTCCTATCGGGGTGGTGGTCATTTTAGTCGCGGGCAGCACCTTGAAAGGGCGAGAGACCAAAACCGAAATCAAACCTATTGATACCGTGGGGTTGGTATTATTGGTGGTGGGTATTGGTGCCCTGCAAATCATGCTTGACCAAGGTAAGGAGCTGGACTGGTTTAACTCGACCGAGATAATCGTCCTGACGGTTATTGCCGTGATTGCCATTACCTTCCTGATAGTGTGGGAGCTAACTGACGACCACCCGGTGATCGATTTGTCATTATTCAAATCGAGAAACTTTACCATTGGTTGTTTGTGTATCAGCCTGGCCTATATGTTGTACTTCGGTGCGATTGTCTTGCTGCCGCAGCTATTACAGGAGGTGTATGGCTATACCGCCACCTGGGCCGGCTTAGCATCAGCACCGGTAGGTATCTTGCCAGTGCTGCTGTCGCCAATCATTGGGCGCTTCTCACATCGAATTGATATGCGCCAGTTAGTCACATTCAGCTTCATTATGTATGCGGTTTGTTTCTACTGGCGAGCATATACATTCGAACCGGGAATGGACTTCGGTGCCTCGGCATGGCCGCAGTTTGTGCAAGGTTTTGCTATTGCCTGCTTCTTTATGCCATTGACGGCGATTACTTTGTCCGGTTTACCGCCGGAGCGTATGGCGGCGGCTTCCAGTTTATCTAACTTCCTGCGAACACTGGCCGGGTCGATTGGGACGTCAATCACCACCACCTTGTGGACGCAAAGAGAATCGATGCACCATTCGCAGTTAACGGAATTTGTTAACCCGTTCAACCCGAATGCCACGCAGATGTATCAGGATCTGGAAAAACTGGGCATGAATCAGCAGCAAGCATCGGCTTATCTGGCGCGGGAGATTACCAATCAGGGGCTAATTATCTCGGCCAATGAGATATTCTGGCTCTCGGCGGGCGTGTTCTTGCTGCTACTGGCGCTGGTGTGGTTTGCTAAACCGCCATTTACCTCCGGCGGCGGAGGCGGTGGCGCGCACTAGCAGCAAAAACTGACTCATAAAAAAAGGGTGCTGACTTATCATCAGTGCCCTTTTTTATTTTATGGTTCAGTTACATATACCCAAAGTCATTTGAGTTGCAGCCAGCCCCTGCGGCGTCAAGGGCGCAGGGTATTTTGACGCCACCATTCTGCTAAGAGAATCCCGGTCGCCACTGACACATTCAAACTTTCAACTTTGCCAGTACCGCCAATAGAGACACTCACATCACCCTGCTGCCAGGCGCTGTCGGTTAGGCCATCGCTTTCTTGCCCTAAAACCAGCACCATTTTGGCTGGCAATTCAGCTTTCGCCAAACTGACACCTTTATGGCTTGAAGTGGTCACTATGGTGTAACCCGCTTTACGGAAGGTATCCAACACAGAAAGAAAATCATCAGCATTGATTGCTTTGATATGCTCCGCACCGCCTTCTGCTGTCCGAACAGCCGCACCAGACTCTAACACTGCGGGGTCTTGCAGCAACACACCGTTGATACCAAAATGCGCACAGGTCCGCATAATGCCGCCCAGATTATGTGGGTTACCCACATCTTCCAGTGCCAACACGCAATCTTTCGCCTGAGTCTGCTGTTGCAGATAAGTTTCTGCATCCAAACCCTGACGTTTTTTAATCAGGAAGCACACGCCACCGTGGTGTTCAGTGCCAGATGCTTTCGCCAGCTCATCTTCTTCAACCACATGATAAGCCTTGCGGTTAGCCGCCATCCATTTCAATGCTTCACGGAAACGTGGGGTAACTGACTGCACAAACCAGGCGCGCACGATAGCATCAGGACGGCTTTCAAACAGCGCTTTACAAGCATTTTCGCCATAAACGCGTGTTTCTTCAGCCCGCTGACGGCGCAATTGCGCTGGGTCTACATGGCTTTTACCGCTGATACCGCCGTGATCAAACTCGGGTTCTTCAGTGGGGGCGCGAGACACCGTTTTCCACGGTGAATCGTAAGGGCCACTGCTGTCAGAACGCGCCGGACGGCTAGGACTCGTGCGTTCATTACGGCCTGAATCATTACGACGTGAGTCATTATTACGCGATGAGCTGCCGCGACCGGCATTATCACCCGGGCGGCCTTTGCCTGCCGGACGCGGGTTTTTACCACGGTTATTGTTACTACGGTCGTCGCTGCTGTTTTCGTCACTGCGGACGTACATCACTTTAACTTTGCCGTTTTTGCCACTAAATGAATCGTTCATTGTCTTCTCCACCAACGCGCAGGGCGCGAAGATTACCTGATGTCTGCTCGGTTAGCCATAAGCAAGCGCTAAAAGCTAGCAACTATCGTATTCATCGAATAAACCATTTTGGCACTAACTTCATTTATATCCATAATAGATAACAACAACGAAACAATTCAGGTCACATTGACTGTATGGTTTCCCTCAATCTACTCAGATACTCAATAAAGGCTAATTTATGAATACGGTATGTACAGCTTGTATGGCGACCAATCGCCTACCGGAAGCACGTATTGATGACGGCGCTAAATGTGGGCGCTGCGGCCACTCTTTATTTGATGGCGAAGTCATTAACGCCACCGCCGAAACACTGGATAAACTGCTGCAAGATGACCTGCCGGTGGTCATAGACTTCTGGGCACCATGGTGTGGCCCTTGCCGCAGCTTCGCGCCCATCTTTGAAGATGTTGCCGCAGAGCGAGCCGGAAAAGTTCGCTTCGTTAAAATCAATACTGAAGCAGAACCCGCACTCAGCGCGCGTTTCCGTATCCGCAGCATCCCCACCATTATGCTGTATCGAAACGGCCAAATGGTCGACATGCTTAGCGGCGCATTGCCAAAGGCACCTTTTGATAATTGGTTAAATGAGCAATTATCAGTGGAACCTACCGCGCGCTAAGCTAGTTTAACTCATTTATCACCCTTCGGGGCCACTCAAGTGCCCGATAAAGTGTGGTTATAATCCAAAACAGCACCCTGACAGTTTTCCGTTGGGGTGTTGTTTTTTCTTTTATGGTATGACTGAGCACCAGGGTTGATTAGAATAGCGCTATTTCTTCAGGAGTCCGTCGTGACTGAATCATTCACCACCGACCATATTTTACCGACGGTCATAACGACGGAAAATGCAGTACTACGTTTACGCCAGCAGCGGTTATCCGCATCCACTCGCCCTTATCGCGCCCGTGGTTGCCGCGCCATTCGCTGCCAAGGCTGCCTGCTAACTGAGCGATTTTGCTTATGTGACACTATCAAACAACAGCCGGCTAACAGCCGCTTCTGCCTGATTATGTTTGATACTGAACCCCTCAAGCCCAGTAATACTGGCCGCCTAATTGCTGATGTTCTACCAAATACTCACGCTTTTCTCTGGGCGCGAACAGAAGTTGACCCTGAACTGTTAGCCGCGATACGCGACCCTCAGCGCCAGCCTTATGTGGTCTTCCCGGAAAAATATGCCGACCCTGGGCGGCAAGTATTCAATCAATTACCTGTTAGCGATAAACCACCGTTATTTATTCTGCTGGACGGTACCTGGACTGAAGCTAAAAAAATGTTTCGTAGAAGCCCGTATCTTGCCGAACTACCGATATTGTCGCTGAATGTCAGCAATACCTCGGATTATATGCTGCGAGAAGCAGCACGCCCGGAACAACATTGCACCGTCGAAGTGGCCGCAGCCTTACTCCAGCAAGCGGGTGACATTCAAGCAGCGGATGGATTAACAGCCCATTTTCATTATTTTCGCCAACAATATTTAGCCGGAAAACCTCACCATCCAGTGGGCCGAGTCACAGCAAGTACTGAAGAAATCGCATAAAATTAGCAAAGCCGCCTTTAACTTACGCAACTTGAAAGATGACGGGGATAATATGAGCCAACGTGGATTAGAAGCCCTACTGCGCCCTAAATCTATTGCGGTCATTGGCGCATCCGAAAAACCGGAACGCGCGGGTTTTCTGATGATGCGTAATTTGCTCGATGGCGGCTTTAATGGCCCGATTCTGCCGGTTACTCCTACTCATAAAGCCGTGTGCGGTGTGTTGGCTTACGCCAATATCGCTAGCCTGCCCATGACCCCCGACCTGGCCATTTTGTGCACCCATGACCGCCGTAACCTTTCACTGCTGGAAGATTTAGGCACTCGTGGCTGTAAGGCCGTGATTATCTTGTCGGCGGCAACTGAACAATTCCCTGAGCTGAAAGCCTGCGCGCAACGCCACCACATGCGCCTACTTGGCCCAAACAGCTTGGGTTTACTGGCACCGTGGCAAGGGTTAAATGCCAGCTTCTCCCCAGTGCCTATCAAAAAAGGCCGACTGGCGTTTATCTCCCAGTCAGCGGCAGTAGCCAACACCATTTTGGACTGGGCGCAGCAACGCGAAGTGGGCTTCTCTTACTTCATTGCTTTGGGTGATAGTCTGGATATTGATGTCGATGACTTACTCGACTTCCTTGCCAGAGACGGGAAAACCAGCGCTATCATGTTGTATATCGAGCATATCAGTGATGCGCGCCGCTTCTTATCCGCCTCCCGCAGTGCCTCGCGCAATAAACCTATCCTGGTAGTCAAAAGTGGCCGCAGCCAACGTGCCCAGCAATTACTCAATGGCCAGCAAGGGTTGGATGCCGCCTATGATGCAGCCATTCAGCGCGCTGGCCTGTTGCGGGTTCAAGATACGCACGAGCTATTCTCGGCAGTCGAAACCCTGAGCCACATGCACCCATTGCGCGGTGAGCGGCTACTGATTGTCAGCAATGGCGCTGCCCCGGCGGCAATGGCCTTGGATGAGCTGATTAGCCGTAATGGCAAGCTGGCAACACTGTCTGATACCACTCAATCCGCCCTGAGCGCGGCACTGCCTTCTTTTGTTTCCTTACGAAACCCGATAGACCTGCGGGATGATGCTAGCGCTGAGCGCTATTTAGCAGCGCTTAAACCCTTATTGGACAGTACCGATTATGACGCCCTACTGCTAATTCACTCACCAAGCGCGGCAGCGCCGGGCAGTAAAACCGCTGAGTTATTGATATCTGCTATCCGCCAGCACCCACGCGGCAAGCGTATTACTTTGCTGACTAACTGGTGCGGTGAATATTCATCACAAGATGCTCGCCGTTTATTCACGGAGGCCGGTATTCCGACCTATCGCACGCCAGAAGGCGCGATAACCGCATTTATGCACATGGTCGAATATCGCCGCAACCAAAAGCAGTTGAAAGAAACACCGGCCTTGCCTATCGGCCTCACAGCCAATACCGCCCATGTGCACCAGTTAATTCGCCAGGCCTTAGCAGAAGGAACGACCCAACTTGATACCCATGAAGTGCAGCCGATCCTTGAAGCCTATGGCCTCAGCATGTTGCCAACCTGGATTGCCAGTGACAGTGTCGAAGCAGTACACATTGCTGAGCGGTTGGGTTATCCGGTTGCCATCAAATTGCGTTCGCCAGATATTGCACATAAATCCGAAGTTCAAGGAGTCATGTTATACCTGCGTACCGCAATGGAAGTGCAACGGGCAGCGGACGATATTCTTGATCGAGTCAAACGCACCTATCCCCAAGCCCGTATCGACGGTTTATTAGTGCAAAGTATGGCAAACCGCGCTGGAGCTCAGGAGCTGCGAATTGCGGTGGAGCAAGATGCCATTTTCGGCCCGCTCATTATGCTGGGGGAAGGTGGCATTGAATGGCACCATGAAACGCAAGCTGCAGTTGCATTACCGCCACTCAATATGGCGTTAGCCCGCTATCTGATAATCCAGGCGGTCAAAGGTGGGAAAATCCGCAGCCGTGGTTCACTACAACCTCTGGATATCCCCGGTTTAAGCCGTTTGTTAGTGCAAGTCTCTAACCTGATTCTTGATTGCCCTGAAATCTCACGTTTAGATATTCACCCAGTGCTTGCTTCTGGCAGTGAGTTCACACTGCTGGATGTATCAATGCAGTTGGCCCCCATCACTGGCGACCCACAAGCGCGCCTGGCTATCCGCCCCTACCCGCACGAGTTAGAACAAACCGTGATACTAAAAGACGGTTCCCATTGCTTATTCCGTCCTATTTTGCCGGAGGATGAGCCGCTGCTAAAACTGTTTATTGATCAAGTCACTAAAGAAGATCTTTACTATCGCTACTTCAGTGAAATCAACGAATTCAGTCACGATGATTTGGCTAACATGACACAGATTGACTATGATCGAGAAATGGCCTTTGTTGCAGTGCGTCAAAATACAACAGGCTCGGAAATTATTGGTGTTACGCGGGCGCTATCTGATCCTGATAATATTGATGCGGAGTTCGCCGTCTTGGTGCGCTCAGATTTAAAAGGATTGGGGCTGGGACGAGAGTTGCTTGAGAAGATGATCCAGTATACCCGCAGCCATGGGCTAACTCGGCTAACAGCTGTCACCATGCCCAATAATAGGGGCATGATTGGATTGGCGAAAAAACTGGGTTTTAGTATTGATGTACAAATGGAAGATGGCATCGTTAATCTGGAGCTGACACTTTGATTTCAATCACCTGAATCGCTGTGATATAGGCCACATAGATAAGCGATTCGGTCTACGGTTGGCAAAACTTGCGCACAATCCGGAAAAGTAGTGGTATTATCGCCCGACTCTATGGATTAGTGTTTTTTTGGATATGGCGGTTCTGCCATCAAATAACAAGAGAAGAAGCGCACTGTGATGTTGTCAAAATTCAAACGTAGCAAACATCAACAACACCTTGCACAACTGCCCAAACTCCCCCAGTCAGTTGATGATGTCCAAACGCTTTATTGCCCCAAGGTTTTCCGCTCTACTCTGCTGGAATTAATAGGCCAGGCGACCAAACGTATCTATCTGGTGGCGCTTTACCTTGAGCAGGATGATGCAGGCCGCGATGTGATGAGTGCTCTCTATCAAGCCAAACAGCGGTATCCTGAGCTGGAAATTTGTGTATTAGTAGATTGGCATCGCGCCCAACGTGGCCGCATCGGGGCCGCCGCTGTTAATACTAATGCAGATTGGTATTGTGAGATGGCAGACAAGCATCCGGATATCTGTGTACCAGTTTATGGTGTTCCGGTGAATACCCGTGAAGCCCTTGGTGTATTGCATCTGAAAGGTTTTATCATTGATGACACTGTGATTTATAGCGGTGCCAGCATCAATGATGTCTATCTTTATCAAAACGATAAGTATCGCTATGATCGCTACCAGTTAATCACGAATCCATCATTAGCCAATATTATGGTTGATTATGTGAAGCAACGGGTACTGAGTGCCGGTGCGGTTCAACGCCTCGATCGCGCTGATCGCCCTACCAATCCTGAAATCAAAAATGAAACTCGGCAGTTTCGATCATCACTGCGAGATATTGGTTATCAATTTCCAGCACAAGCTGGCAATGATGAATTAGCCGTGACTCCGTTGGTTGGGTTAGGTAAAAAAAGCCAACTCAACAAAACTATTCATCATTTAATGGCTTCCGCGGATGAACGCCTTACTATTTGTACGCCCTATTTCAATCTGCCCGCATTGTTAGTTCGCAATATCATTTATCTACTGCGCGAAGGTAAACAGGTTGAGATTATTGTTGGCGACAAAACAGCGAACGACTTTTATATCCCGGAAGATCAGCCGTTTAAAATCATTGGCGCTTTACCGTACTTATATGAAATCAACTTACGCCGCTTCCTAAGTCGCTTACAGCGCTTTGTGGATAATGGTCAACTGATTGTTCGTTTATGGAAAGATGGCGACAATACTTATCATCTGAAAGGGATGTGGGTAGATAATAACTGGCAGCTGATCACCGGTAATAACCTGAATCCACGTGCATGGCGTCTGGATCTGGAAAATGCCATTTTGATCCACGACCCTAAGCATGAGATGCATGAGCAGCGTGCAAAAGAACTGGAATGCATTCGAACGCATACTAAAGTGGTTTCACACTATCTTGAGCTAGAAAATATTCAACAATATCCAGTCAAGGTACGCAAACTGATACGCCGCTTACGCAGAATTCGCATCGACCGGCTCATTAGCCGTATTCTGTAAAATTAAAACAAAAAACCTGGTTCTATTGCCGGGTTTTCTGTCTCTAGCCAGGAGAGACGGTATGTGGTGTCCACCTTATCTTCGTCCTTTAATTATTACCCCGCTACTTTTCACCAGCTCCGCATGTACCCATATGGCTAACGACAGCTGGACAGGAAAAGATAAAGCCCAACATTTTTTTGCCTCTGCTGCACTAGCCGCTGCGGGTACAGCCTATGGCGAACATCAGAATTGGTCAGATGCAAAAAGCCGCAATTTCGGTTTACTATTCTCGATAAGTATCGGCGCAGCTAAGGAGCTATATGATAGCCGTCAAGGTGGCACTGGCTGGAGTTGGAAAGATTTTGCCTGGGATGTCGCTGGCGCAGTGACCGGCTATGGCCTCTATCAGGCAGTTAACTAATTAAGCTCGTTAGATCAAACTGTAAGACTGAGGACATTATGGCAGTAAATGCTGATGGATTTATAGAAACTATCGCGTTCTCGGGTATTCAGCGTGAATTTGAAATTGTTGTTGAAAATGTATGCTACTTACTAAACCAACAACTTAGTAATTTAATTCACAGTATCTATATTTACGGTAGCGTAGCAGAGGGCAGTGCTGTTCCTTACCAATCAGATTTAGACCTTTCTATTATTCTCACCCGGCTACCTCTGGCACAAGAAACTAATATCTTAGAGGATATCCGTAAAAGTATGGATTTTCATCCGAACTAAACGCAAAAAGGCCACCCGCAGGGTAGCCTTCTCATCTATTCGGCGCTTCAAATATAAAACCCACGCTAAATTCCATGTAAAAAACCTATTTCTACAGTTTTTATATTCTTCACATAGCAAAAACCCCACGCTTTTGGCATGGGGTCTCGGCTTTATTTGATGCCTGGCAGTGTCCTACTCTCGCATGGGGAGACCCCACACTACCATCGGCGCTACGGCGTTTCACTTCTGAGTTCGGCATGGAGTCAGGTGGGTCCACCGCGCTATGGCCGCCAGGCAAATTCTGTCTAAACTAACCCGCTCAGTATCTCTACCTCGCCAGTCAGCCCAATCTCGGAACTTCGCTGAAAATATCAATCAATCTCTCAAATACAAAACACCTTCGGTGTTGTAAGGTTAAGCCTCACGGATCATTAGTACTGGTTAGCTCAATGCATCGCTGCACTTACACACCCAGCCTATCAACGTCATAGTCTTTAACGTTCCTTCAGGGGGCTTAAAGCCCCAGGGAAGACTCATCTCGAGGCAAGTTTCCCGCTTAGATGCTTTCAGCGGTTATCTCTTCCGAATTTAGCTACCGGGCAATGCCATTGGCATGACAACCCGAACACCAGTGATTCGTCCACTCCGGTCCTCTCGTACTAGGAGCAGCCCCTCTCAATCTTCCAACGCCCACGGCAGATAGGGACCGAACTGTCTCACGACGTTCTAAACCCAGCTCGCGTACCACTTTAAATGGCGAACAGCCATACCCTTGGGACCTACTTCAGCCCCAGGATGTGATGAGCCGACATCGAGGTGCCAAACACCGCCGTCGATATGAACTCTTGGGCGGTATCAGCCTGTTATCCCCGGAGTACCTTTTATCCGTTGAGCGATGGCCCTTCCATTCAGAACCACCGGATCACTAAGACCTACTTTCGTACCTGCTCGAGCCGTCACTCTCGCAGTCAAGCTAGCTTATGCCTTTGCACTAACCTCACGATGTCCGACCGTGATTAGCTAACCTTCGTGCTCCTCCGTTACTCTTTGGGAGGAGACCGCCCCAGTCAAACTACCCACCAGACACTGTCCTCACCCCGGATCACGGGGCCGAGTTAGAACATCAAACATTAAAGGGTGGTATTTCAAGGTTGGCTCCATGCAGACTGGCGTCCACACTTCAATGCCTCCCACCTATCCTACACATCAAGGCTCAATGTTCAGTGTCAAGCTATAGTAAAGGTTCACGGGGTCTTTCCGTCTTGCCGCGGGTACACTGCATCTTCACAGCGAGTTCAATTTCACTGAGTCTCGGGTGGAGACAGCCTGGCCATCATTACGCCATTCGTGCAGGTCGGAACTTACCCGACAAGGAATTTCGCTACCTTAGGACCGTTATAGTTACGGCCGCCGTTTACTGGGGCTTCGATCAAGAGCTTCGCCTTGCGGCTGACCCCATCAATTAACCTTCCAGCACCGGGCAGGCGTCACACCGTATACGTCCACTTTCGTGTTTGCACAGTGCTGTGTTTTTATTAAACAGTTGCAGCCAGCTGGTATCTGCGACTGGCTTCAGCTCCGAGAGCAAATCTCTTTACCTAATGCCAGCGTGCCTTCTCCCGAAGTTACGGCACCATTTTGCCTAGTTCCTTCACCCGAGTTCTCTCAAGCGCCTGAGTATTCTCTACCTGACCACCTGTGTCGGTTTGGGGTACGATTTAATGTTACCTGATGCTTAGAGGCTTTTCCTGGAAGCTTGGCATCAACTACTTCATCACCGTAGTGACTCGTCATCACACCTCAGCGTTGATAAGCAACCGGATTTACCAAGTCACTCCGCCTACATGCTTAAACCGGGACAACCGTCGCCCGGCTAGCCTAGCCTTCTCCGTCCCCCCTTCGCAGTAACACCAAGTACAGGAATATTAACCTGTTTCCCATCGACTACGCTTTTCAGCCTCGCCTTAGGGGTCGACTCACCCTGCCCCGATTAACGTTGGACAGGAACCCTTGGTCTTCCGGCGTGCGGGTTTTTCACCCGCATTATCGTTACTTATGTCAGCATTCGCACTTCTGATACCTCCAGCAACCCTCACAGGTCACCTTCAACGGCTTACAGAACGCTCCCCTACCCAACAACGCCTAAGCGTCGCTGCCGCAGCTTCGGTGCATGGTTTAGCCCCGTTACATCTTCCGCGCAGGCCGACTCGACCAGTGAGCTATTACGCTTTCTTTAAATGATGGCTGCTTCTAAGCCAACATCCTGGCTGTCTATGCCTTCCCACATCGTTTCCCACTTAACCATGACTTTGGGACCTTAGCTGGCGGTCTGGGTTGTTTCCCTCTTCACGACGGACGTTAGCACCCGCCGTGTGTCTCCCGTGATAACATTCTTCGGTATTCGGAGTTTGCATCGGTTTGGTAAGCCGGGATGGCCCCCTAGCCGAAACAGTGCTCTACCCCCGAAGATGAGTTCACGAGGCGCTACCTAAATAGCTTTCGGGGAGAACCAGCTATCTCCCGGTTTGATTGGCCTTTCACCCCCAGCCACAAGTCATCCGCTAATTTTTCAACATTAGTCGGTTCGGTCCTCCAGTTAGTGTTACCCAACCTTCAACCTGCCCATGGCTAGATCACCGGGTTTCGGGTCTATACCTTGCAACTAGACGCCCAGTTAAGACTCGGTTTCCCTACGGCTCCCCTATTCGGTTAACCTTGCTACAAAATATAAGTCGCTGACCCATTATACAAAAGGTACGCAGTCACACCACGAAGGTGCTCCCACTGCTTGTACGTACACGGTTTCAGGTTCTATTTCACTCCCCTCGCCGGGGTTCTTTTCGCCTTTCCCTCACGGTACTGGTTCACTATCGGTCAGTCAGGAGTATTTAGCCTTGGAGGATGGTCCCCCCATATTCAGACAGGATGTCACGTGTCCCGCCCTACTCATCGAGTTCACAGCAAGTGTGTTTTTGTGTACGGGAGTATCACCCTGTACCCTGCGACTTTCCAGACGCTTCCACTAACACACAAACTGATTCAGACTCTGGGCTCCTCCCCGTTCGCTCGCCGCTACTAGGGGAATCTCGGTTGATTTCTTTTCCTCGGGGTACTTAGATGTTTCAGTTCCCCCGGTTCGCCTTGCATGGCTATGTATTCACCATGCAATAGTGCAACGAATTGCACTGGGTTTCCCCATTCGGGTATCGTCGGTTATAACGGTTCATATCACCTTACCGACGCTTTTCGCAGATTAGCACGCCCTTCATCGCCTCTGACTGCCTAGGCATCCACCGTGTACGCTTAGTCGCTTAACCTCACAACCCGAAGGTGTTTCTTCTTTATTGGTGTGGCTGCGAACACACTCTGCGTTGTTGTGCAGTGCGCGCAATCCTCATGAACGTAGAGTTCACTCCGGTTGCTGTGCGCTGTACGCCTTGCTGAGTATCTTCTCGCTCACACTGCAACAATGATAAACACATTAGCATTGCGATTATTTGAGAGACTCTAATACAGGTTAATCCTTATCTCAGTACATCTACGGAGAGATAAGTTTCAGCTGTATTGTTTCAATTTTCAGCTTGTTCCAGATTGTTAAAGAGCAATATCTTAAACACGACTCGTTAAAGTCATCTTTAAGATATTCAGGTGATAATGTCTTTCACACATTATCGGAGTGGCGTCCCCAAGGGGATTCGAACCCCTGTTACAGCCGTGAAAGGGCAGCGTCCTAGGCCTCTAGACGATGGGGACACAAAAATTTCTACTAAATCACAGATTCAGTATTTTTGTGTAAAGGTGAGAATGTGGTGACACATTCGAACGACTGATGCAGTGAAATCTCAATATCGAGGTTTTACAACACAAGTCATCACCCTCATCAACAGGTGCTCTTGCTCATTGACATTCATCAGACAATCTGTGTGGACACTGCGCAATGCGTATCGTTAGGTAAGGAGGTGATCCAACCGCAGGTTCCCCTACGGTTACCTTGTTACGACTTCACCCCAGTCATGAATCACAAAGTGGTAAGCGCCCTCCCGAAAGTTAAGCTACCTACTTCTTTTGCAACCCACTCCCATGGTGTGACGGGCGGTGTGTACAAGGCCCGGGAACGTATTCACCGTAGCATTCTGATCTACGATTACTAGCGATTCCGACTTCATGGAGTCGAGTTGCAGACTCCAATCCGGACTACGACAGACTTTATGTGGTCCGCTTGCTCTCGCGAGTTCGCTTCACTTTGTATCTGCCATTGTAGCACGTGTGTAGCCCTACTCGTAAGGGCCATGATGACTTGACGTCATCCCCACCTTCCTCCGGTTTGTCACCGGCAGTCTCCCTTGAGTTCCCACCATTACGTGCTGGCAACAAAGGATAAGGGTTGCGCTCGTTGCGGGACTTAACCCAACATTTCACAACACGAGCTGACGACAGCCATGCAGCACCTGTCTCACAGTTCCCGAAGGCACCTAAGCATCTCTGCTAAGTTCTGTGGATGTCAAGAGTAGGTAAGGTTCTTCGCGTTGCATCGAATTAAACCACATGCTCCACCGCTTGTGCGGGCCCCCGTCAATTCATTTGAGTTTTAACCTTGCGGCCGTACTCCCCAGGCGGTCGACTTAACGCGTTAGCTCCGGAAGCCACGCCTCAAGGGCACAACCTCCAAGTCGACATCGTTTACAGCGTGGACTACCAGGGTATCTAATCCTGTTTGCTCCCCACGCTTTCGCACCTGAGCGTCAGTCTTTGTCCAGGGGGCCGCCTTCGCCACCGGTATTCCTCCAGATCTCTACGCATTTCACCGCTACACCTGGAATTCTACCCCCCTCTACAAGACTCTAGCTTGCCAGTTTCAAATGCAGTTCCCACGTTAAGCGCGGGGATTTCACATCTGACTTAACAAACCGCCTGCGTGCGCTTTACGCCCAGTAATTCCGATTAACGCTTGCACCCTCCGTATTACCGCGGCTGCTGGCACGGAGTTAGCCGGTGCTTCTTCTGCGAGTAACGTCAATGCTCAGTGCTATTAACACTGAACCCTTCCTCCTCGCTGAAAGTGCTTTACAACCCGAAGGCCTTCTTCACACACGCGGCATGGCTGCATCAGGCTTGCGCCCATTGTGCAATATTCCCCACTGCTGCCTCCCGTAGGAGTCTGGACCGTGTCTCAGTTCCAGTGTGGCTGGTCATCCTCTCAGACCAGCTAGGGATCGTCGCCTAGGTGAGCCATTACCCCACCTACTAGCTAATCCCATCTGGGCACATCCGATGGCGTGAGGCCCGAAGGTCCCCCACTTTGCTCTTGCGAGGTCATGCGGTATTAGCTACCGTTTCCAGTAGTTATCCCCCTCCATCAGGCAGTTTCCCAGACATTACTCACCCGTCCGCCGCTCGCCGGCAAAGTAGTAAACTACTTCCCGCTGCCGCTCGACTTGCATGTGTTAGGCCTGCCGCCAGCGTTCAATCTGAGCCATGATCAAACTCTTCAATTTAAGATTTGTTTGATTTGCTATGAGTTAACATAGCGATGCTCAAAGATTACTTTCTGCAAATATGCATTCGAACCGAAGTTCAAATGTGTACTGCTTTGGTCACTCTTCAAGACTTTGATATTTCTTCTGCCTGTCGAAACAGGCTTCGATATCGTCTTGCGAGTGCCCACACAGATTGTCTGATAAATTGTTAAAGAGCAGTGCGTTAGCAACACGTGGTTGGTAACGCGAGGTGCGCATATTACGCTTTCCTCATTCAGAGTCAACACTTAATTTCGTTGAATTTCTCTGTTCTCTTCGCCGGTCACTTAACTACTTGATTCGTTGTGTGCCGTCTCGATGGATGCGCATTATAGGGAGTTCTCAGCCGCCCGCAACCGCTAATTTCAATAAAAATGACTGTTTGCTGCATTCCACAGCAAAACCCCTCTTTATACCAAGTTGTGCACAAACTTATCCACAGATTGAATCTGTGCTCAAAATTGACGAGCATCACGCAATCGTTTTCGCTACAATTCCCCGCGTCGAAAAAGAGTGACCTCGTCGGCAAAATATCGATGGCACGGGGTGATTTTTTAGAAAATGGGGTAATGAGGTACGTGATAAAGCGTATTTTAATGTTGTAGAGGGCAAATCTCTCCCTGAAAGTCATCGCCAACGGACTTTACCCCCTGTTTGGGACGTTATCTGAATCTGCTCCTTTCTCTATATAGCTATCTATATAGAAGGAGGGATTCATATAACGCTCTATTGAATGATTGTGAAGAATAACTGCGACTCCAAAGCCAAGGGATAAAACCATGCAACAACGCCGCCCAATCCGCCGTGCTCTACTCAGTGTGTCCGACAAAGCTGGTATCATCGAATTCGCCGCCGCTCTTTCTCAGCGTGGTATCGAGTTACTTTCCACCGGTGGGACTGCCCGACTGCTGGCTGATGCCGGTTTGCCTGTCACCGAAGTATCTGACTACACCGGTTTCCCGGAAATGATGGACGGACGCGTTAAGACTTTGCATCCAAAAGTACATGGCGGCATTTTAGGCCGTCGTGGCCAAGACGACGGCATCATGGCTCAACATGACATTCAGCCCATTGATATTGTCGTCGTAAACTTGTATCCGTTTGCTCAGACGGTTGCCCGACCGGATTGCTCACTGGAAGATGCGGTTGAGAATATTGATATCGGTGGCCCAACCATGGTGCGCTCTGCGGCCAAGAACCATAAAGATGTCGCGATTGTGGTTAAGAGCAGCGACTACCCTGCGATTATTGCTGAGCTGGATGAGAATGAAGGCTCACTGACTTACCCCACTCGTTTCGACCTGGCTATCAAAGCATTCGAGCACACTGCCGCTTACGACAGTATGATTGCCAACTACTTCGGCGCGCTGGTGCCACCTTATCATGGTGATACCGAGCAGCCATCAGGCCATTTCCCTCGCACTCTGAATCTTAACTATATAAAGAAACAGGATATGCGTTACGGTGAGAACAGCCACCAGCAAGCCGCCTTCTATATAGAAGAAAACGTCACAGAAGCCTCAGTGGCCACCGCCCAGCAATTGCAGGGCAAGGCGCTCTCCTACAACAACATCGCCGATACCGATGCCGCACTTGAGTGTGTGAAAGAATTCAGTGAACCGGCCTGTGTTATCGTCAAGCACGCCAACCCTTGCGGCGTGGCTATTGCTGACTCTCTGTTGTCGGCTTACGACAAAGCCTATAAAACTGACCCGACGTCAGCTTTCGGCGGCATTATTGCCTTTAACCGTGAATTAGATGCCGAAACAGCCAGCGCTATTATCAGCCGCCAATTCGTTGAAGTCATTATCGCGCCCTCCGTCAGTGCTGAAGCATTGGCGCTGTTAGCCGCTAAACAGAATGTCCGTGTTCTGACTTGTGGTCAGTGGCAAGAACGTTCTGCCGGTCTGGATTTCAAACGTGTCAATGGCGGCTTGTTAGTGCAAGACCGCGATTTAGGCATGGTGACTGCGGCGGATCTGCGTGTGGTATCCAAACGCCAACCGACCGATCAAGAGCTACGTGATGCTCTCTTCTGTTGGAAAGTGGCTAAATTCGTTAAATCAAACGCGATTGTCTATGCGCGCGACAATATGACTATCGGGATAGGCGCAGGCCAGATGAGCCGTGTATATTCCGCCAAAATAGCCGGCATAAAAGCGGCTGATGAGGGATTGGAAGTGGCGGGATCGGCCATGGCCTCTGATGCATTCTTCCCATTCCGCGATGGTATTGATGCCGCCGCCGCCGTCGGGATCACCTGTGTTATCCAACCGGGCGGTTCTATTCGTGACGATGAAGTGATTGCCGCCGCCGATGAACACGATATCGCGATGATCTTTACCGACATGCGCCATTTCCGTCATTAATTAAACCGCTTAACGGAGTCATCCAAATGAATATTTTGATTATTGGTAATGGCGGGCGCGAGCATGCGTTGGGCTGGAAAGCAGCACAGTCGCCTTTAGCAGATAAAATTTATGTTGCACCAGGTAATGCCGGTACTGCGCTGGAACCTGGTTTAGAAAATGTCGATATCGCCGCCACTGATATTGCCGGTTTACTGGCATTTGCTCAGAGCCACGATATTGGCCTAACCATTGTTGGCCCGGAAGCACCATTAGTGATTGGTGTGGTTGATGCTTTCCGCGCCGCAGGTCTGACTATCTTTGGCCCAACCCAAGCCGCCGCTCAGCTTGAAGGTTCTAAAGCTTTCACCAAAGACTTTCTGGCCCGCCACCATATTCCAACCGCGTTTTACCAGAACTTTACCGAGGTAGAACCGGCTTTAGCCTATGTGCGCAAAATTGGTGCGCCCATCGTGATTAAGGCTGATGGACTGGCTGCGGGTAAAGGCGTGATTGTTGCGATGACGCTGGAAGAGGCGGAAACCGCTGTTCATGACATGCTGGCTGGCAATGCATTTGGTGATGCCGGCCACCGTATCGTGGTGGAAGAGTTCCTCGATGGCGAAGAAGCTAGCTTTATTGTGATGGTTGATGGCGAAAACGTGTTACCGATGGCCACCAGCCAAGATCACAAACGCGTTGGCGATAATGATACCGGCCCGAATACCGGCGGCATGGGCGCTTATTCTCCTGCACCGGTGGTCACGGATGAAGTCCATCAACGGGTCATGGATCAGGTTATTTGGCCAACCGTGCGTGGTATGGCAGCGGAAGGCAATGTTTATACCGGCTTCCTTTATGCAGGCTTGATGATCTCAGCCGACGGGCAACCGAAAGTGATTGAATTCAACTGCCGCTTTGGTGACCCAGAAACTCAGCCAATAATGCTGCGTATGCGTTCTGACTTGGTTGAACTATGTTTAGCCGGTGCGCAAGGCAAATTGAATGAGAAAACGTCTGATTGGGATGAACGCCCGTCACTGGGTGTCGTCTTGGCGGCAGGGGGTTACCCGGCTGATTACCGTCAAGGTGATATTATTCATGGGCTACCACAGCAAGAAGTAGCGGAGGGAAAAGTGTTCCACGCCGGTACCAAACTGAATAGCAATAATGACGTCGTGACCAGCGGTGGCCGCGTATTGTGTGTCACGGCACTCGGTGCAACCGTCGCCCAAGCACAGCAGAACGCGTACAAATTAGCGAAAGACATTCAGTGGGAAGGTGCTTTCTGCCGTAAAGACATTGGCTATCGGGCGATTGCCCGTGAAAAATAATTGCCCGTGGGAAATAATTGTTCGCGGTAAATAAGTCTTCAAGGTTTTCAAAGGGGTACTGTTCGCGGTGCCCCTTTTCTTACAAACAGTTTTCTTACAAACAGTTTTCTTACAAGCTGCCTGATTGAGGTTCCCAACTGCAGAAATCCTGATTGGCAACCAACAGCAATTGCTGACCTTCCGGTGAATCCAACCATGCAATACCCAAAGGTTCCGCACTATTCGCACCGCGTTTGGTCAACCATGATTGCGAATTATCATCAAGGTTCGGGCGTATTGTCTTCCCGGCGCAAGTTGTCACGATGCCGTCCTGCCAACGTCCCTGGATTAACCGAATGTTGCCCACGCGCAATGCTGTGCTCAGCTCCAAAACTCGCTTAGCCTCTAACTGATAAACTGCAATATTATCCGCAGAGAGTTGCTCACGGCGTGTCGCCAGCTGGCGTTGCATAAAACTGACCTGCCCTTGCTCATCAAAACGTAATTCGACACTTTGCGGGTTATGCCCTAAATCATTGCGTCGGATTTCTCGTAATACGCCATTTTGATATTCGTAGAAGGTCACGCGGGTATTATCCCCCGAGTAGGGACTGTAGACGCTCATCAGCACTTGTGGCTGCTGCTGTGTATTATCCTGACGCCATATGCGCACCACACCGCTGTCGGCGATATAACCGCTGGCACTGAATTGGGGAGGGCCGGATTGACTGCTACAAGCACTGAGACCAAAGGCTAAACCGAGGGTCATCAGCACCCGCTGCATAAACAAAAGGGGCTTTGCCACCCCCTTGTTTATTATTTTCACTGACACACTATTAAGATTTAACAGCGTCTTTCAATGCCTTACCAGAAACAAACGCTGGCACATTAGCTGCAGCAATTTTGATTTCTTTACCGGTCTGTGGGTTGCGGCCAGTGCGCTCATTACGATGGTTTACTTTGAAAGTACCGAAACCAACCAATTGTACTGCATCACCCTCTTTCAGAGATTCGGTAATTGCAGCCAATGTGGACTCCAAAGCAGCTTTTGCTTGTACTTTAGAAAGGTCCGCTTTGTCCGCGATTACGTCAATCAGTTGAGTCTTATTCATAAGTTATCCTTACAGTGTGTTTATCGTTTGCAAAGCATCAAGTGCGACGGATATGCCGATGGACAGCACTCTCCTGCATACACGCACCGATAGCCACTTTTTTTCGCCCCCCAAATGTAGAACAGACAGGGGGCAGATGTGAAGCCTTAAGACGTGACAAATCAGGCGTTAAATCACGTTTTCTTGCCTTATTGCGTTAAATTTATGCCAATGTTGCTAACAGCCGCTTCCCGTAGGTCAGATCGTAACCCTTTGATCAGATCCAAGTCGCGCTCTTCGCAGTCAGCTAACAGGCGGAAAATCTCCCATTGAATATCCCATTCCTCTTCAATCGCAGGTAAGATTTTCAGTTCTTCATCGGTCATTTCTTTACCAGCCAAAGTCATTTCTAACATCGCAACAGTGCGGATGGACGCTTCGCTGATAGCAATAGCATGTTCCAGTGTTTCGCCACTCAAACGCGAATGAATAGCTTCACTTAATGCAATACATGCATCAATAGCTGGGTAGACGCCGTAGATAGCATAGTCATCAGCGGAAGGAATTGCCTCTTCCAGCTTCTCTAACTGGCTATCAAAATTGACCTTGGCATCTTTTACTACCAATGTTTCCCAGATAAGATCCAGAATACGTCGATAAACGGCCGGATCACCAAACTCGGTTTCCAAACAAAATTGCTGATAGTTGGGATACATCCGCTCACATAAACACGCCATGAAAGTCAGATGTTGCCAACTTTCCAGCTTCTCGAGACGTAGATGAATCGGATTGCGTATCATTATAAGTTCTCATTATTCATTATCTGCGCGGCAGTGTACCCGAAATTAAATCATATCCCTATGCTTGCCAAGCAAATCAGGATTTTTCCGCACACCACCGCTGAAATTGCGGGCGGTTTGAGGCGATAGCATCGGCCCAACGGGTCGGTTCCGGCAAACGGTAACCCGCCATACAAAGCTGCACCCATTCCAACGCACTGCCCACACTCACCCGATGACCGGGCGAAATAAACAAAGGATTACAACGCGCTTTGCTGCGCCACACCCAACCAAGCTGCTCATCGGCATCAAACAATGGCTGTAATGCACCATTATCGTTACCCAATGGCTCAAAGTGCCCACACAGGCGGCTTTTGGCAACACCAATAGTCGGAACATCAACGAGTAAGCCAAAATGGCTGGCAACCCCTAGACGACGGGGATGCGCAATACCCTGCCCATCAACAAAAACCAACTGAGGCCGTTGCTGTAACAGCTTCCAAGCGGCTAATAATGCAGGATATTCACGAAAGGAAAGTAAACCGGGGATATACGGCAATGAAGTTGCCACGCGGGCAACCTGATATTCCACCAGTTCCAACGAGGGATAATGCAAAATCGCGATAGCTGCCCGGGTGACTTCCCCCTGCTGCTCAAAACCCACGTCCGCCCCGGCAATAAAGCGCACGGAATCACTAGCAATATCATCTTGAAGACTAATTTCAGATGCCCGTTGTTGCTGTTCTGCCCGCAGCGCTTTGGTGTCTATCATCTGCTCCCCGGTCTATAAACTAATTACTTTTGGTGATAAGGCTTTGATAATGCATGGACTGCCTTAACAAAAGCACCCGCATGTTCTGGCGGGACATCCTGATGGATACCGTGGCCCAGATTAAATACATGCCCATCCCCTTGCCCAAAACTGGCCAGAATCGTGCTGACTTCTTCTTCAATACGCGCCGGGGGGGCATAAAGAACAGAAGGGTCCATATTGCCTTGTAGAGCAACTTTATCCCCCACACGGCGGCGCGCATCGGCAATATCCGTAGTCCAGTCCAGCCCCAATGCATCACAACCCGTCGCGGCCATCGCTTCTAACCATTGCCCACCGCCTTTGGTAAACAAAGTGACCGGAACCCGACGCCCGTCGTTTTCGCGGATCAGGCCATCGACGATTTTATGCATGTAATTCAAGGAGAACTCAGCATAATCGCGCCCGGTCAGCACCCCACCCCAAGTATCAAACACCATCACGGATTGTGCGCCAGCTTTGATTTGAGCATTGAGGTACAAAATGACACTGTCAGCCAATTTATCTAGCAACAAATGCAAAGTCTGTGGCTCGGCATACATCATTTTCTTCAGTTTGGTGAAAGCTTTGCTACTGCCACCCTCGACCATATAGGTCGCCAGAGTCCATGGGCTACCGGAAAAACCAATTAATGGCACCGCACCGGCTAGCTCACGGCGAATGGTTCTCACCGCGTTCATAACATAGCCCAATTCTTGTTCTGGATCGGGAATGGGCAGTTTTTCAACATCAGCCCGGCAGGTAATGGGGGATTGAAAACGCGGGCCTTCGCCGGTTTCAAAGTAGAGCCCCAACCCCATAGCATCAGGAATGGTCAGAATGTCTGAAAAAAGAATCGCCGCATCCAGCGGATAACGACGCAAGGGTTGCATCGTCACTTCACAGGCCAACTCAGCATTTTTGCACAGCGACATAAAATCCCCGGCAATAGCACGGGTGGCTTTATACTCTGGCAAATAGCGGCCTGCCTGGCGCATCATCCACACCGGAGTCACATCTACCGGCTGGCGTAGTAAAGCGCGCAGATAACGATCGTTTTTCAACTCATTCATGATAAAGCTCCCTTGATTATCTCCACGCATTGTAGCATGCCAGATAATACTTTCCTGTTGCGGCTAATGGCGGTTTTTAGCTACTCACCCGCATTGAACTGCTCTTCGCGACATAATACGACGGTATCTTCAATCAGTCGGCGTGCCACGGTGCCTGGCGGCGGCAGTAATGGCAATTGGTCATAGCGATACCAACCGGCATTCAACAGCTCTTTAGGATCGTGTTGTAGCTCACCGCTATCATACTCCGCCATAAAGGCCATCATCAGTGAATGCGGGAATGGCCACGGCTGTGACGTCACATAGCGCAGGTTTTTAATGTGGATATTACTTTCTTCCAGCACTTCGCGGGAAACCGCCTGTTCCAGCGTCTCCCCCACTTCGACAAACCCGGCCAACACAGTGTTAATACCGCCACGATGGCGAACATGTTGCGCCAATAAAATTTCATCACCACGGCGAATGGCAACAATCACGCAAGGGGCGATTTGTGGATAATAACGTTCACGGCAATGATTACACAGACAAGCCCACTCGGTGCGGCTGGCATGCATTTGATGCCCACAATAGCCACAATAGCGGTGAGATCGATAAAACTCGGCCAATTGTACGCCGCGCCCCGCCAGTTGAAACAAACCGCGATCGACATCCAGCAATTGCCGTACTGAACCCATCTCGGTGGACATCATCTGGCGAATCAGCCAAACAGCCTGCCCTTGCCATTCACCAATCTGCCGTGCGGTCGCGCCCTGTAATGACCAATTGGCTGCATTACCCTGCGGTAACTCCCCGTTTGGTAACCATAATTTGTTCTCGTGGCTGACAATCCACCAGCCACTTTCTTTACCTGTAAGTTGTAGTTCCATATCGTTGTTGCACAACCTCGACTTCACTGGCAATCTAGAATCCGGCTTGTTACATTTTTGTAACCCACTTTTACTTTTTCTTACTTACGGAGTCGATCATGCTCAACCGACTGGAAAGCCTGACTCAACGCGTTGGCGGCAGTAATGAATTAATTGATCAATGGCTTCATGCACGTAAAGAACTTTTAGTCTCGTATTGCACAGTGATCGGTATTAAGCCGCAAAAAGAAAAGCATACCCCGCTTAATGAAAAAGCGCTGGAGAACTTTTGTCATAATCTGGTGGATTATCTCTCCTCCGGACATTTCAATATCTACGACAGAATTATCAAACAGGTGGAAGGCGCATCCAGCCCGAAAATGGCTCTGACCACCAAAGTTTATCCTGCTTTGAAAAATAACACTCAAACTATCATGGCATTCCATGATCGCTATACAAACATTGAGATAGATGACGATAGCTGCACCGAGTTTCAACAAGCTTTATCTGATATCGGCGAATCACTTGATGCCCGTTTTCGGCTGGAAGATCAATTAATTCAATGGGCGGCCGAGTCGTGGCAAGCCGCCCAGCCAGTTATTCAAACAGAGCAGGTAAAATAGCCCACTGATCAGCACGGGCTTGTAGTTTTAATTCAACCTCGTATAGTAACGATTCTTGTCGGAGTGCCTAGCACCTGTTTTCTGAGGAAAACAAACGCAGGCTGAGACCGTTAATTCGGGATCCGCGGAACCTGATCGGGTTAATACCCGCGAAGGGAACAAGAGTAATTTATCGCTACAGGCCCGGCATTCCCCTGACAGGTGGCTGCCGGTCACTGGCCAACATCGTTACTCCCGCCAAGCTCCAGACAAGCAATTTTCCCCTTAACCACATTGGTAGGAATTGCTATGTCTAATAATGTCACCACTAAAAACCCATCACGCCCGCGCAAGGCACAACGTGAAGAAGCCCAGCAGTTTATTGATACCCTGCAAGGGGTTACCTTCCCTAATTCACAACGAATTTATCTGCAAGGCTCACGGCCCGATATTCAAGTTCCCATGCGCGAGATCCAACTCAGCCCAACATTGATCGGGGGCGGTAAGGACTCACCTCACTATGAAGAAAATGAAGCTATCCCGGTGTATGACACCTCCGGCCCTTATGGCGATCCCAGCGCTAAGCTGGATGTGCATGCCGGTTTACCCAAACTGCGCGAGAACTGGATAGCCGATCGTCAGGATACTGCCGCGCTCAGCTCGGTCAGTTCCGGCTTTACCCAACAGCGCTTGGCCGATGAGGGTTTGGACCATTTGCGTTTTGAGCATCTGCCGCGTCCGAAAAAAGCCCTTGCGGGCCAATGTGTGACCCAGTTGCATTACGCCCGAGCCGGTAAAATCACCCCAGAAATGGAGTTTATCGCCCTGCGGGAAAATATGGGCCGTGAACGTATTCACAGTGAAATATTACGCCAGCAGCATCCGGGGCAAACATTTGGCGCGCATCTGCCCGACAATATCACCGCAGAGTTTGTCCGACAGGAAGTCGCCGCCGGTCGAGCTATCATCCCCGCGAATATTAACCACCCCGAATCTGAGCCGATGATTATTGGCCGTAACTTTTTGGTGAAAGTGAACGCCAACATCGGCAATTCTGCCGTGACCTCCTCCATTGAGGAAGAAGTGGAAAAACTGGTGTGGTCGACCCGCTGGGGGGCTGACACCGTGATGGATTTGTCCACTGGCCGCTATATTCATGAAACCCGTGAATGGATACTGCGTAATAGCCCAGTCCCCATTGGCACTGTCCCTATCTATCAGGCGCTGGAAAAAGTGAATGGCGTGGCGGAGAACCTCACCTGGGAAATGTTCCGCGACACCTTGCTAGAACAGGCCGAACAAGGGGTTGATTACTTTACTATTCATGCCGGTGTGTTGCTGCGTTATGTGCCGATGACCGCCAAACGCCTGACCGGTATCGTCTCCCGTGGTGGGTCGATTATGGCGAAATGGTGTCTTTCCCATCATCAGGAGAATTTCCTGTATCAGCATTTCCGCGAAATCTGCCAGATCTGCGCGACTTATGATGTTTCATTATCACTGGGTGATGGCCTGCGCCCTGGCTCCATTCAGGATGCCAATGATGAAGCCCAATTCGCTGAGCTGCATACCTTGGGCGAATTGACCAAAATTGCCTGGGAATATGATGTGCAGGTGATGATTGAAGGCCCTGGGCATGTGCCAATGCAAATGATTCGCCGCAATATGACTGAAGAATTGGAGCATTGCCACGAAGCGCCATTTTATACCTTAGGCCCCTTGACCACCGACATTGCCCCCGGCTATGACCATTTCACCTCCGGCATAGGTGCGGCGATGATTGGCTGGTTTGGCTGCGCCATGCTGTGTTATGTCACGCCCAAAGAGCACCTTGGCTTACCTAATAAAGAAGATGTAAAACAAGGACTTATTACTTATAAAATTGCTGCTCATGCTGCTGATTTAGCAAAAGGCCACCCCGGTGCGCAAATCCGCGACAACGCCATGTCAAAAGCACGTTTTGAATTCCGTTGGGAAGATCAATTCAATTTGGCTCTCGACCCCGAAACCGCGCGTGCTTACCACGATGAAACCCTGCCACAAGAATCCGGCAAAGTGGCGCATTTCTGCTCCATGTGTGGGCCGAAATTCTGCTCAATGAAAATTTCGCAGGAAGTGCGCGATTATGCCGCGAAGCAAGAACTGGCAGCGTCACAAGGAACAGCAGCCCAACCTATCGAAGTTTTGCAATCCGGTATGGAGCAAATGTCAGCTGAGTTCCGCTCCCGTGGTAGTGAGTTATATATCAATAAATCACATCACGCCCCCGCCAGTCTGAAAGTGGAGGCGAATAATGAGCCCGTCTAATCATGCTTTATTTTCTGCTGAGAAAGGTTTCCCCGCCACCAAACAGCGCCTTGGTCTGTATCCGGTGGTCGATTCCGTGCTGTGGATAGAGCGCCTGCTTGCGGCAGGCGTGACCACCATCCAATTGCGTATCAAGGCGTTAGAGGATGCGCAGGTAGAACAAGATATTGCTACCGCCATTCAATTAGGTAAACGCTATCAGGCGCGGTTATTTATCAATGATTACTGGCGGTTGGCGATTAAACATGGCGCTTACGGGGTGCATCTGGGGCAGGAAGATCTGGAAACCACTGATTTGGCGGCAATTCAGCAGGCCGGATTACGGCTTGGGGTCTCCACCCACGATGAACACGAACTGGCGATAGCCAAAGCTGTCCGCCCTTCTTACATTGCAATGGGGCATATTTTCCCGACCCAAACCAAGCAGATGCCATCCTCCCCACAAGGGCTGGCGGTGCTTAAACAGATGGTCGACAACACCCCGGATTACCCGACAGTCGCTATTGGCGGCATCAGTGTTGAGCGCGTCCCCGCGGTATTAGCAACTGGCGTCGGTAGTGTGGCGGTGGTCAGCGCCATTACTCAGGCCGATAACTGGCAGCAGGTCACTGCGCAATTACTGCATCTCATTGAGGGCAAGGAGCGGGCGGATGATCAACACGCATGAGTTGAGTGATAGTGAATTCTTGCGCTACAGCCGCCAGTTATTGCTGGAAGATATTGGCCCTGAGGGCCAATTGAAACTGAAAAGTGCCAGTGTATTAGTTGTCGGTCTCGGGGGGTTGGGCTCCCCAGCAGCGCTCTATCTGGCAGCTGCCGGTGTTGGAAAATTATTATTGGCCGACGATGACCCGCTGGAACTGACAAATTTGCAGCGCCAAATCCTGTATCGCACCACGGATCTCGACCCAAAATTTTCCACTAAGCAAACTAAAGCGCGGTTAGCCCACCGTCATCTGCAAAGTCTTAACCCACTGATTGAGATTATCGCGTTGGAAACGCGGCTAGCCGACCAAGCGCTGGCTGATGCTGTCGCTGGAGTTAATTTAGTGCTCGATTGCAGTGACAATATGGAGACGCGACATCAGGTAAATGCCGCCTGTATTAAAGCACAAAAACCGCTCATTAGCGGCAGCGCAGTGGGGTTGAGCGGGCAGTTGTTAGTGATTGAACCGCCCTATTCCCAAGGTTGCTATGCTTGTCTTTATCCCGACAAAGACCTGCCCCAACGTAACTGCCGTACTGCCGGTATATTGGGGCCGGTGGTCGGTGTCATCGGCACCTTGCAAGCACTGGAGGCCATTAAAATGTTGGCCGGCCTCACTTCTCCGCTCAGTGGAAAATTGCGCCTATTTGATGGTAAGCAACAGAGTTGGAGCACCTTACAACTCACGCGGGCGAAGCACTGCCCAGCTTGCGGAGGTGGATTGTGACCACAACTCATATGCAAATTATGCTCAATGATCAGCCGCTTGAGGTAGAAATTGCTATCACCGCCGAAATGCTGCTCCAACAACTGAACCGCCACCAGCCGGGTACCGCGCTGGCGATTAATCAGGTCATCATCCCCCGCACTGATTGGGAAACATGTCAGTTGCGCGAGGGCGATAACATTTTACTATTCCAAGCCATTGCCGGAGGCTGACATGCTGAAAATCGCCGATACTACCTTTACCTCACGTTTATTGACTGGCACCGGCAAATTTGCCACGGCTGAATTGATGCTGGAAGCACTACGCGCTTCGGGTTCACAACTGATTACCATGGCGATGAAGCGGGTTGACTTGCGGGCCGGTAATGATGCCATTCTGGCCCCGTTGCGCCAGTTGGGGGTGCGCTTACTGCCGAACACATCCGGCGCGAAAACCGCCGAAGAAGCGGTGTTTGCCGCCCGCCTGGCTCGCGAAGCACTGGGCACCCACTGGGTAAAACTGGAAATTCATCCCGATGTGAAGTATTTACTGCCCGACCCAATAGAAACCCTGAAAGCCGCTGAAATACTGGTGAAAGAAGGATTTGTGGTTTTACCTTACTGCGGCGCGGACCCGGTATTATGCAAACGGCTGGAAGAAGTCGGCTGTGCGGCGGTTATGCCATTGGGTGCGCCTATTGGTTCCAATCTAGGATTACGCACCCGCGACTTTCTGCAAATCATTATCGAACAGGCCAAAGTTCCGGTGGTGGTTGATGCCGGGATTGGTGCACCGAGTCATGCACTTGAGGCCATAGAACTCGGCGCAGATGCTGTTCTGGTGAATACTGCAATAGCTGTTGCTCACTCACCCGTGCAAATGGCTCATGCATTTCGCTTAGCGGTGGAGTCTGGCGAGTTGGCGCGTCAGGCGGGGCTGGGTAATCGACAGTTTGACAAGGCCATTGCCACCAGCCCGCTGACCGGATTCCTTAGCCAGCTTGAGGAAGAAAATCATGTCTGAAGACTTCAATCAGCGCTGGCAGCAATTGGATTGGGATGATATTTCTCTGCGCATCAACAGCAAAACCGCCGCAGATGTTGAGCGAGCGATTAATGCTGCTAAACCGAATCGTAATGATTTAATGGCACTTATTTCTCCCGCCGCACTGGCTTTTCTGGAGCCGATGGCACAGAAAGCCCGACAACTGACTCGCCAGCGCTTTGGCAATACGGTCAGTTTTTATGTGCCGCTCTACCTTTCTAATCTGTGCGCCAATGATTGTACTTATTGTGGTTTTTCAATGAGTAATCGCATCAAACGCAAGACATTGAACAAAACTGAAATCATCCGCGAGTGTGCCGCTATCAAGGCACTGGGTTTCGAGCATTTGCTACTGGTCACTGGTGAGCACCAGGCAAAAGTGGGAATGGATTATTTCCGACGTCATTTGCCGACTATCCGCAGCCAATTCAGCTCGCTGATGATGGAAGTTCAGCCATTAGCAGAAGAAGAATATGCAGAGCTCAAAACACTGGGATTGGATGGCGTGATGGTTTATCAAGAAACCTATCATCCAGCAACTTATCAGCGCCATCACTTGCGCGGCCATAAACAGGATTTTCACTGGCGACTGGCAACGCCTGATCGTCTGGGCCGTGCCGGGATCGATAAGATCGGATTAGGTGCTTTGATTGGCTTGTCGAACAGTTGGCGCACTGACTGCTACATGCTGGCAGAACATCTGTTTTATTTGCAACAAACTTACTGGCAGAGCCGCTATTCCATCTCGTTTCCGCGGTTACGGCCATGTGCCGGAGGAATTGAACCTGCCTCTCTGATGAGCGAGTCACAATTGCTGCAATTGATTTGTGCTTTCCGTCTGTTTGCACCGAATGTGGAACTGTCGCTCTCGACCCGTGAATCGCCTTTCTTCCGCGATAATGTCATTCCGCTGGCAATAAATAATGTCAGCGCCGGTTCGAAAACTCAGCCGGGCGGATATGCCGATGACCATCCAGAGCTTGAGCAATTTGCCCCGCATGATAATCGCACTCCAGCACAGGTCGCTCAAGCATTGACGCTGGCTGGGTTACAGCCGGTGTGGAAAGATTGGGATAATCATTTCGGGCGTTCTCTTCAATAAACTCCTCTTTTCATCCTGAAAAATAAGCAAAAAAAACCGCCCCGAAAGGAGCGGTTTTGACTTTGGTGGCGAACAAAGAGATTAGCCTTTGTTGTTACCAAAACCGGCGTTGAGCAATTCAGCCAGGTTAGCAGTCGCTTCATCCGCGCTGACTTGCGGAACCACTGGTGCTTCACCCTGTGCTTTACGGCGCATACGATCCTGATGATAAGCGTAACCGGTACCGGCTGGGATCAGACGGCCCACGATGACGTTTTCTTTCAGGCCACGCAGTTCATCACGTTTACCGGCAACTGCCGCTTCAGTAAGAACGCGCGTGGTTTCCTGGAACGAAGCCGCAGAGATAAAGGACTCGGTCGCCAAGGATGCCTTGGTGATACCCAGCAGGTCACGTGTAAACGTAGCCTCGATTTTGCCTTCAGCTGCCAGCTTACGGTTAGCGATTTTAACGCGAGACATTTCTGCCTGCTCGCCTTCCAGGAAGTCAGTGCTACCTGAGTCAACGATGGTGCCTTTACGCAACATCTGACGAACGATAACTTCGATGTGTTTATCGTTAATCTTAACGCCTTGCAGACGGTAAACTTCCTGCACTTCGTTGGTGATGTAACGGGTAACCGCGTGAACGCCACGCAGACGCAGAATGTCATGTGGAGATTCTGGGCCGTCGGATACCACGTCACCGCGTTCTACAATTTCACCTTCGAACACGTTGAGCTGACGCCATTTCGGAATCATCTCTTCGTATGCATCGCTACCATCTAACGGTGAAATCACCAGACGACGCTTGCCTTTGGTCTCTTTACCGAACGAGATGATCCCGCTGATTTCAGCCAGGATTGCAGGCTCTTTCGGACGACGTGCTTCGAACAAGTCAGCAACACGTGGCAGACCACCGGTAATATCCTTGGTACCGCTTGATTCCTGCGGAATACGCGCCAGGGTATCACCCGCACCAATTTGAATACCGTCTTCCAGCTGAACAATCGCTTTACCTGGCAGGAAGTATTGAGCAGGCATATCAGTACCTGGGATCAATACATCGTCGCCTTTGGCATCAACGATTTTCAGTGCCGGACGCAGGTCTTTACCGCTACCGGTACGCTCTGCGCTGTCCAGTACTACCAGAGAAGACAAACCAGTCAGTTCGTCGGTCTGGCGGGTAATGGTCTGGCCGTCAACCATGTCCGCGAAGCGGATGAAACCGCTCACTTCGGTGACAACTGGCATGATGTGCGGATCCCAGTTAGCAACGGTTTCGCCGCCCTGGACTTCTGCGCCATCGCCTTTAGCCATTACCGCACCGTAAGGCACTTTGTAGCTTTCTTTAGTACGGCCGAATTCGTCGATCAGCTTCAGCTCAGTATTACGAGAAGTAATCACCAGCTTGCCCGCTGCATTGGTAACGAACTTGACGTTGCTTAGTTTCAAGCTGCCTTTGTTCTTAACCTGAATGCTAGACTCTGCTGCCGCACGAGATGCCGCACCACCGATGTGGAACGTACGCATCGTAAGCTGGGTACCCGGCTCACCGATGGACTGTGCTGCAATAACACCGACCGCTTCACCTTTGTTGATGATGTGACCACGTGCCAGGTCGCGACCATAGCAGTTTGCACACACACCAAAGTCAGTTTCACAGCTTACTACTGAACGAACTTTAACGCTGTCGACGGAGTTTTCTTCTAACAGATCACACCATTTTTCGTCCAACAGGGTGTTACGCGGAACCAGAATATCAGCCGTACCCGGCTTGATAACTTCTTCAGCGGTCACTCGACCCAGAACGCGGTCACGCAGTGGCTCTTTAACATCACCACCTTCGATAACCGGGGTCATCACGATACCGTTATGGGTACCACAATCGTCTTCGGTTACGACCAGATCCTGTGCCACGTCAACCAAACGACGGGTCAGGTAACCGGAGTTCGCAGTTTTCAATGCGGTATCCGCCAAACCTTTACGCGCACCGTGGGTTGAGATGAAGTACTGAAGTACGTTCAAACCTTCACGGAAGTTCGCGGTGATTGGCGTTTCAATGATCGAACCATCTGGCTTAGCCATCAGGCCACGCATCCCTGCCAGCTGACGAATCTGTGCAGCAGAACCACGCGCACCGGAGTCGGCCATCATAAAGATGCTGTTGAATGACACTTGCTGTTCGACAACGCCGTCACGGTTGACAACATCTTCTACTGACAAGTTATCCATCATCGCCTTAGCAACACGTTCGTTAGCCGCGGCCCAGATATCGATCACTTTGTTATAACGTTCGCCTGCTGTTACCAGACCGGATTGGAACTGCTCCTGGATCTCGGCAACTTCAGTTTCAGCTTCTTCGATGATCCCTGCTTTCGCTTCTGGGATAACCATGTCATCGATACCTACAGAGGCACCTGAACGGGCTGCGTAAGCAAAACCGGTGTACATGATCTGGTCAGCAAAGATAACCGTTGGCTTCAAGCCCAAGATGCGGTAACAAGTGTTCAGCATCTTGGAGATAGCTTTTTTACCCAGCGGCTGGTTCACGATAGAGTAAGGCAAGCCTTGTGGGACGATCATCCACAAAATAGCACGGCCTACTGTGGTATCAATGATGCTGGTACGCGTAATGCTTTCGCCTTCGGTATTACGAATTTCTTCAGTAATACGCACTTTTACGCGGGCATGCAGAGATGCCAGACCAGCGCGATAAATACGCTCAGCTTCTTTCGGGCCAGTCAGTACCATGCCTTCGCCTTTGGCGTTAACACAGTCACGGGTCATATAATACAAGCCCAATACAACGTCCTGAGAAGGAACGATGATTGGCTCGCCGTTCGCTGGTGACAGGATGTTGTTGGTAGACATCATCAACGCACGCGCTTCTAACTGAGCTTCCAGTGTCAGCGGTACGTGAACAGCCATTTGGTCACCATCGAAGTCGGCGTTATATGCCGCACAAACCAGTGGATGCAACTGGATGGCTTTACCTTCGATCAGAACCGGTTCAAACGCCTGGATACCCAAGCGGTGAAGGGTTGGTGCACGGTTCAGCAGTACTGGGTGTTCGCGGATAACTTCATCCAAGATATCCCAAACAACGGCTTCTTCACGCTCAACCATCTTCTTAGCAGCTTTAATGGTGGTAGCAAGACCACGCAATTCTAGCTTGCCGTAGATGAACGGCTTGAACAGCTCAAGAGCCATTTTCTTTGGCAGACCGCACTGATGCAGACGCAGGTATGGACCAACGGTGATTACCGAACGACCAGAGTAGTCAACTCGTTTACCCAGCAAGTTCTGACGGAAACGACCTTGCTTACCTTTGATCATGTCAGCCAGTGACTTCAACGGACGCTTGTTAGAGCCGGTAATCGCACGACCACGACGGCCGTTATCCAGCAATGCATCCACTGCTTCTTGCAGCATACGCTTTTCGTTGCGCACGATGATGTCAGGAGCAGCCAAGTCCAGCAGGCGTTTCAGACGGTTGTTACGGTTGATCACACGACGATACAAATCGTTCAGATCAGAAGTCGCAAAACGACCACCATCCAACGGTACCAATGGACGCAAGTCTGGCGGCAACACAGGCAACACAGTCAGGATCATCCACTCTGGCTTGTTGCCAGACTGTACGAACGCTTCCAGCAGCTTGATACGCTTGGTCAGCTTCTTACGCTTGGTTTCAGAATTTGTTTCGTTCAATTCTTCACGCAGGATCTCGCACTCAGCTTCCAGATCCATGTTTTTCAACAGGGCCTGAATAGCTTCGGCGCCCATTTTCGCGTCGAACTCATCACCAAACTCTTCCAACGCGTCCAGATACTGCTCTTCAGTCAGGATCTGACGACGTTCCAGGTTGGTCATACCGCCTTCAATAACCACATAGGATTCGAAGTACAGTACACGTTCGATGTCACGTAATGGCATATCCAGCAGTAAACCGATGCGAGATGGCAACGATTTCAGGAACCAGATGTGCGCAGTTGGAGAAGCTAGCTCGATGTGACCCATACGCTCACGGCGTACTTTGGTTTGAGTCACTTCAACGCCGCATTTCTCACAAATAACACCGCGGTGTTTCAAACGCT
Source organism: Yersinia kristensenii (assembly GCF_900460525.1). NCBI lineage: Bacteria > Pseudomonadati > Pseudomonadota > Gammaproteobacteria > Enterobacterales > Yersiniaceae > Yersinia > Yersinia kristensenii. The sequence goes on along the minus strand of NZ_UHIY01000001.1, from coordinate 2,372,933 downwards.
TGTACTTACCGCACAGGCATTCGTAATCTTTTACTGGGCCAAAGATACGGGCGCAGAAAAGGCCGTCACGTTCTGGTTTGAACGTACGGTAGTTAATGGTTTCCGGCTTTTTAACTTCGCCGAACGACCATGAACGGATCATGTCTGGCGATGCCAGAGCAATTTTGATCGCATCAAACTCTTCGGTCTTAGTTTGCGCTTTCAGAAACTTTAATAAGTCTTTCACGGATTGGCTCCTGTCGGAGTTAGACCTGATAGGCGCTCAAACCTAAGCATGTAAAAACCTAAGTTTGAGCGCCCCTGTGACCAGTACGAACCACCAGCAGACTCCCGGCTGTCAAAGTCTGCCGTCTGGAGAAGAATTACTCTTCTTCCAGCTCGATATTGATGCCCAGCGAGCGGATTTCTTTCAACAATACGTTGAAGGACTCCGGCATACCTGGTTCCATACGGTGATCGCCATCCACGATGTTTTTGTACATCTTGGTACGGCCGTTTACATCGTCGGACTTGACGGTAAGCATTTCCTGCAATGTGTACGCGGCGCCATAAGCTTCCAACGCCCACACTTCCATCTCACCGAAGCGCTGACCACCGAACTGAGCCTTACCACCCAGCGGCTGCTGAGTAACCAGGCTGTAAGAACCGGTAGAACGCGCATGCATCTTGTCATCAACCAAGTGGTTCAGTTTCAGCATATACATGTAGCCGACAGTAACCTGGCGCTCGAACTGCTCACCGGTACGGCCGTCAAACAGAGTAATCTGACCAGAAGTTGGCAGGCCACCCAGCTGTAACAGTTCCTTGATTTCTTTCTCTGTCGCACCATCGAACACTGGTGTTGCGATTGGCATACCTTTTTTCAGGTTCTCAGCCAGACGCAATACTTCGTCATCGGTGAAAGTGCTCAGATCAACTTTCTGACAAACGTTGTCGCCCAGATCGTAGGCTTTCTGGATAAACTCACGCAGTTTGGCAACTTCTTCCTGCTTCTTCAGCATGGCGTTGATTTTCTCGCCGATGCCTTTCGCTGCCATCCCTAAATGGGTTTCCAAAATCTGACCGATGTTCATACGCGATGGTACGCCCAGCGGGTTCAGAACGATGTCTACCGGCGTACCGTTTTCATCGTAAGGCATATCTTCGATCGGGTTAATCTTGGAGATAACACCTTTGTTACCGTGACGACCAGCCATCTTGTCACCCGGTTGAATCTGACGTTTAACAGCCAGATACACCTTGACGATCTTCAGCACGCCTGGTGCCAAATCATCACCTTGGGTGATCTTACGACGCTTGGCATCCATCTTCTTCTCGAATTCGGATTTCATTTCGTCGTACTGCTCTGCCAACTGTTCCAGCTGGTTTTGCTTGTCTTCGTCGGTCAGGCCAAGTTCCAGCCAGCGATCACGTGGTAATTTGCTCAGCTTGTCAGCTTCGATGCCACCAGAAACCAGTACTGCGTGGATACGTGCAAACAGGCCAGCTTCCAGAATCTGCAATTCTTCAGTCAGGTCTTTCTTGGCCTGCTTCAGTTGCATCTCTTCGATTTCTAACGCACGTTTGTCTTTTTCTACGCCATCGCGAGTAAAGACTTGTACGTCGATAACCGTACCGGAAACACCGTTTGGTACACGCAGAGAAGAATCTTTAACATCAGACGCTTTCTCACCAAAGATCGCACGTAACAGTTTCTCTTCTGGCGTCAGCTGGGTTTCACCTTTAGGTGTCACCTTACCCACCAGAATGTCACCGCCAGTCACTTCAGCACCGATATATACGATACCGGATTCATCCAGTTTGGAGAGCGCAGCTTCACCGACGTTCGGGATATCAGCAGTGATCTCTTCTGGCCCCAGCTTGGTGTCACGAGACACACAGGCCAGTTCTTGAATGTGAATGGTAGTGAAACGATCTTCTTGCACCACGCGCTCGGAGACCAAGATGGAGTCTTCGAAGTTGTAGCCGTTCCAAGGCATGGACGCTACACGCATGTTCTGACCCAATGCCAGTTCGCCCAGGTCTGTCGATGGGCCATCTGCCAGCACGTCACCGCGCTCGATTGGCTCACCCAGATTCACACACGGCATCTGATTGATACAGGTGTTCTGGTTAGAACGGGTGTATTTGGTCAGGTTATAAATATCAATACCTGCTTCGCCCGGATACATTTCGTCTTCGTTAACTTTAATCACGATACGAGATGCATCTACATACTGAACAGTACCGCCACGTTTAGCTACAGAGGTTACCCCTGAGTCAACCGCTACCGCACGTTCCATACCGGTACCCACTAACGGCTTATCTGCACGCAGAGTAGGAACCGCCTGACGTTGCATGTTCGCACCCATCAAGGCGCGGTTGGCGTCATCGTGTTCCAAGAATGGAATCAGAGAAGCACCAACGGACACCACCTGTTGAGTGGAAACGTCCATGTAGTCAACTTGATCGCGGCTGAACAGGCTTGATTCGCCTTTGCTACGACAAGTGACTAAGTCTTCAATGAAGCGGCCGTCTTCGTCCAGGTTGGAGTTCGCCTGAGCGATAACGAAGTTGCCTTCTTCAATAGCAGACAGATAGTTAATTTCATCGGTCACCACACCATCACGTACGCGACGATAAGGTGTTTCCAGGAAACCATACTCATTGGTCTGTGCGTACACGGACAAGGAGTTGATCAGACCGATGTTTGGACCTTCTGGCGTTTCGATTGGACATACGCGACCGTAGTGAGTCGGGTGTACGTCTCGAACTTCAAAGCCAGCACGTTCACGGGTCAAACCGCCCGGGCCCAATGCAGAGATACGGCGTTTATGCGTAATCTCAGACAACGGGTTGTTCTGGTCCATAAATTGTGACAACTGGCTGGAACCAAAGAACTCTTTCACCGCAGCCGAGATAGGCTTAGCGTTGATCATGTCCTGAGGCATCAGTGTGTCGAGGTCGCCCAGAGACAAACGCTCTTTAACGGCACGCTCAACACGAACCAGACCTACACGGAACTGGTTTTCAGCCATTTCACCAACGGAACGAATACGACGGTTGCCTAAGTGGTCGATATCATCCACTTCGCCTTTACCGTTACGGATATCGATGAGCTTCTTCATCACTTCTGTGATGTCTTCTTTGCTCAGGATACCGGAACCTTCGATCTCGTCACGCAACAGAGAACGGTTGAACTTCATCCGGCCAACCGCAGACAAATCGTAGCGGTCTTCAGAGAAGAACAGATTCTCAAACAGATTTTCAGCTGCTTCACGTGTTGGTGGCTCACCAGGACGCATCATGCGGTAGATCTCAACCAAAGCGCTCAGACGATCGCTGGTTGGGTCAACACGCAGGGTCTCGGAGATATAAGCACCGTGATCCAGGTCGTTGGTGAATAATGTTTCGATTTGCTTGTGACCAGACTGGCTCAACTTCGCCAGTAAATCCAGTGACAGCTCCATATTGGCTGCACAGATTAGCTCACCGGTGTTCTCATCAATGTAGTCTTTTGCGACCACTTTACCGGCAATGTATTCAACCGGAACTTCGATGCGATCAATACCGTCTTTTTCAAGCTGGCGAATATGACGTGCAGTAATACGACGCGCTTTCTCGACGTAAACTTTGCCATTCGCTTCAATATCAAAGGATGCCGTTTCACCGCGCAGACGCTCTGGAACCAATTCCATCTGCAGCTTGTTGTCACGAATCTCAAAGACCACTTTGTCAAAGAACAGATCAAGGATCTGTGTTGTGGTGAAATTCAATGCACGCAGAATGATGGTTGCAGGCAATTTACGACGACGGTCAATACGGACGAACAGGTTATCTTTCGGGTCAAACTCGAAATCTAACCATGAACCGCGGTAAGGGATGATACGTGCGTTATACAGCACTTTACCCGAGGAATGGGTTTTACCCTTATCGCTGTCAAAGAATACGCCAGGACTACGGTGCAGCTGAGATACGATAACCCTCTCAGTACCGTTAATGACAAAGGTACCGTTTTCGGTCATGAGTGGAATTTCACCCATGTAGACTTCTTGTTCTTTGATGTCTTTGACCGTACCTTCCGGAGCCTCACGCTCATAGATTACCAGGCGCAGTTTAACGCGCAGCGGTGCAGAATAAGTCACACCACGGATTTGGCACTCTTTGACGTCAAATACTGGCTCACCAAGACGGTAGCTAACGTATTGCAGCTCCGAATTGCCGCTGTAGCTCTGGATTGGAAACACAGAACGGAATGCTGCTTCCAGGCCGTGCTGTCCTTCGGGATCTTGCTCGATAAACTTCTGGAACGAGTCAAGTTGGATAGAAAGGAGATAAGGTATGTCCAAAACTTGTGGACGTTTACCAAAATCCTTACGAATACGTTTTTTCTCGGTATAGGAGTAAACCATAGGGTTCCTCAGCTCGCTGAAAAGTCGACCCACTCTGTCTGCCCTAAACTAGGACAGGTCATGCAACACTATTATTTAGAATGAGAAGTCGAAGCACTTCTCGGAATACTCTTTTCTATCACTCTTAAACCATTTCATCGCGTTACTTTGACTACCGAGCTACCCGAGTGGGTCGTAGCTGAGAACGCAGTATATTAAGTCGTCAATAGAAAGGAATATTAGGGGTTAGTTAGCCGCTAAACAGTGTGAAATGCGACTAACGCCCTACAGCGCAAAAAGGCTGATGACTAAAAAGTCACCAGCCATCAGCCTATAAGTTAGGCTGCAAACTCAAAGCTTAACTTACTTGATCTCAACAGAAGCACCGGCTTCTTCCAGAGATTTTTTCAGAGTTTCAGCTTCGTCTTTGTTCACGCCTTCTTTCAGAACTGCTGGTGCAGATTCAACCAGGTCTTTAGCTTCTTTCAAGCCCAAGCCAGTTGCGCCGCGAACAGCTTTGATTACTGCAACTTTGTTCTCGCCGAATGAAGCCAGAACAACGTTGAATTCAGTTTGTTCTTCTACAGCTTCAGCAGCAGCAGCAGGACCTGCAGCAACAGCAGCAGCTGAAACGCCGAATTTCTCTTCCATAGCAGAGATCAGTTCAACGATTTCCATTACAGACAGAGCTGCAACGCCTTCAAGAATTTGGTCTTTAGTGATAGTTGACATAACAAGTGTTCCTAAAATACAGAAATAGTTTATACGTTAAAAAGCAATGACTGAAAAAGTGAGGGCAAATTAAGCCGCTTCAGCTTCTTTCTGGTCACGCAGCGCAGCCAATGTACGAACCAATTTGCCGGCAGCGGCTTCTTTCATGGTTCCCATCAGACGTGCGATTGCTTCTTCGTAGGTTGGCAGAGTTGCCAGGCGGTCGATCTGAGCCGCAGGGATTAACTCGCCTTCAAAGGCTGCTGCTTTAACCTCGAATTTTGCATTATCTTTAGCAAATGCTTTGAACAGACGAGCAGCTGCGCCCGGGTGTTCTGAAGAGAATGCAATCAAGGTTGGACCAACAAACGTGTCTTTCAGGCATTCGAATGGAGTGCCTTCAACAATGCGACGCAGCAAGGTGTTACGAACAACTTGCATGTGAACGCCAGCTTCACGACCTGCTTTACGCAGTTCAGTCATTTTATCAACGGTAACGCCACGAGAATCCGCAACAACCGCAGACAGCGCACCTTTGGCTACTTCTTTAACTTCAGCAACAATCGCTTGTTTGCCTTGAAGATTTAGTGCCATTAGTTCTTGCTCCTGGATTAACCGGGGATTAATTCCCCGGAACTCACGTCACCCAATCCACAACAAAATTGCAGTGAACGGGCGTTGAAACACGGTGAGCAGAATCCAGCAAAGACGATTCTTTATCATTCTTTATAAACAAATAAAGAAAGAAAAAATTTCTTCAGGTTCTGTCACCGTCTACGCAGGAAATTAAGTGTTTCGCAACACACCTGCGGTCTTGGACGGAGGCTTGGATAAGGCCAAGCTCCAACCGAAAATTCTGTTTTCTGCCAATTGAGCATTTGTCATTAACAAATAAGCCATCAACAGAAGCATGGGCGTAAGATTCTAGACAAACCTTACGCCCACGTAAAGCGATAAAAGCAAATAGTGATTAGCTCACTACTGCTGACAGGCCGCTTTGATCAATCGCAACGCCGGCGCCCATGGTGGTGGACAGGCTGATTTTCTTGATATAAACGCCTTTCGCTGTAGCAGGTTTAGCACGCTTCAGCGCAACAACCAGAGATTCTAAGTTTTCTTTCAACTTTTCTGAGTCAAAATCAACTTTACCAATGGTCGTGTGGATAATACCGTTTTTGTCGTTGCGATAACGAACCTGACCTGCTTTAGCATTCTTAACTGCTTCAGCAACGTTAGGAGTAACAGTACCCACTTTAGGGTTTGGCATCAGGCCACGTGGGCCCAAGATTTGGCCTAATTGACCTACAACGCGCATTGCATCCGGGGAAGCAATAACAACGTCGAAGTTCATTTCGCCTTTCTTGATTTGATCAGCCAGATCTTCCATACCTACCAATTCAGCGCCTGCTTCTTTCGCAGCTTCAGCGTTTGCACCCTGAGCGAAAACAGCAACACGAACTGAACGGCCAGTACCATGTGGCAACACAGTTGCGCCACGAACGTTCTGGTCAGATTTACGTGCATCGATGCCGAGGTTAACGGCAACGTCCACGCTTTCTACGAATTTAGCAGTAGCCAGCTCTTTCAGCAGGGCAACAGCTTCGTTGATATCGTATTGCTTAGTAACATCAACTTTGTCACGGATCACGCGCATGCGCTTGGTCAGCTTAGCCATCTATTAACCCTCCACTACCAGGCCCATGGAACGAGCAGTACCTTCAATTGAACGCATCATGTCGTCAATTGAAGCACCAGTCATATCCGCAGCTTTGGTTTCTGCGATTTCACGGACCTGAGCACTGGTCACAGTCCCTACTTTGTCTTTGTTCGGCTTGCCGGAACCAGACTTAATACCTGCCGCTTTTTTCAGCAGAACTGCTGCTGGCGGGGTTTTAGTAACGAAGGTGAAAGAGCGATCAGAATAAACAGTAATAACAACAGGGATCGGCAGGCCTTTTTCAATGCTTTCAGTCTTAGCATTGAACGCTTTACAGAATTCCATGATGTTAACACCCTGCTGACCCAATGCTGGGCCAACTGGTGGACTTGGGTTCGCCATACCAGCTGCAACTTGCAGCTTGACATAGGCTTGTACTTTCTTAGCCATTTACGATTTCCTCGATTTGGGTAGTATCGCCTCGCGTTCGAGGCTCCCCGTGTTTTGTCTCGCTATTATTTACTATGAAATAAATTGCCACGCATGACAAAAAGCAAGACATCTAAAAACAAAAGGCGCGAAATTATAGTGTAATTTCACGCCTAAGACAAGACTCAAGTTTCAACCGATGGTGAAAAATGAATCAGCCTTTTTCTACCTGACTGAAATCCAGTTCGACCGGTGTTGCACGGCCAAAGATGGAAACAGACACTTTCAAGCGACTTTTTTCGTAGTCCACTTCTTCAACGACACCGTTAAAGTCTGCAAACGGACCATCGCTGACACGTACCAGTTCACCTGGCTCAAACAGTGTTTTAGGACGTGGTTTATCACCCACTTGTTGAAGGCGATTCATAATCGCATCAACTTCTTTATCACTGATTGGTGCAGGGCGATCGGATGTACCACCGATAAAGCCCATTACACGTGGCACGCTACGCACTAAGTGCCAGCTGGCATCTTCCATCACCATCTGAACCAGTACATAGCCAGGGAAGAATTTACGTTCACTTTTACGACGTTGACCGCCACGAATTTCGACGACTTCTTCCGTTGGGACCATGACTTCGCCAAACAGCTCTTCCATGTTATTTAACTTGATATGCTCACGCAGCGATTGAGCTACGCGGCCTTCAAAACCGGAAAACGCCTGAACGACGTACCAACGCTTTTTTGGTGCTTCAGACATCTTAGAACCTCAGGCCAGTAATAAATGATACCAAGCGGACCAGAATACCATCCAGCCCCCATAGAATCAGTGACATTACAGCAGTTACCGCAGCAACGATTAACGTTGTATGCAGAGTTTCCTGACGGGTAGGCCAAATCACTTTACGCACTTCCGTGCGTGCTTCACGAGCAAACGCAACAGTGGCTTTACCTTTTGCCGTCATCAGCGCAACAGCACCGGCAACAGCGATAATTACTACAACTGCCAACGCGCGCAGCGGCAGGCTGAAATCACGGTAATAATAATTACCAACAATAGCGGCAACTAATAATACAGCAACGATTAGCCATTTAGCCGTTTCCAGGCCGCGTCCGCTCCCTGGAGCCTCGGTATTCGCACTCATAAACCAACCTGTCACTATGATTCAGAACAAACAACTTTGCTTCGCACCGCAAAGCAAACCAAGCCGAAGGATGCTCTAGAAACTCTCTAATCGGCACCACTCAACACTATTCGCCGTACTTCCAGAGCCCATCTCACCAGTAATTATGATGAAAAAACCGCTGATGAGATAGGTTCTAGTATGACAACGTATAAAAAGGGCATCAAATGATGCCCTTTTATCGCATGTCGCGTCAAATCTTATTCAATGACTTTCGCAACAACACCAGCACCAACGGTACGACCACCTTCACGAATCGCGAAGCGCAGACCGTCATCCATTGCGATAGGCGCAATCAGGTTAACAATCATTTGGATGTTATCACCTGGCATGACCATCTCAACGCCTTCTGGCAATTCAATAGTACCGGTTACGTCAGTTGTACGGAAGTAGAACTGAGGACGGTAGCCTTTGAAGAACGGAGTATGACGACCACCTTCATCTTTGCTCAGAATATAAACTTCTGATTCAAATTTGGTGTGTGGCTTGATGGAGCCCGGTTTAGCCAAAACCTGACCACGTTCGATATCTTCACGCTTGATACCACGCAGCAGTACGCCAACGTTCTCACCAGCACGGCCTTCGTCCAGCAGTTTGCGGAACATTTCAACGCCAGTACACGTAGATTTAACCGTATCTTTCAGGCCAACAATTTCGACCTCTTCACCTACTTTGACAATACCACGCTCTACACGACCGGTTACAACCGTACCACGGCCAGAGATAGAGAATACGTCTTCGATTGGCAATAGGAATGGCTTATCAATAGCACGCTCTGGTTCAGGGATGTAAGAATCCAGGTAGCCAGCCAGTTCGATAATTTTCGCTTCCCATTCAGGTTCGCCTTCCAATGCTTTCAGCGCTGAACCACGAACAACCGGCGTATCATCGCCTGGGAAATCGTAGGTAGACAGAAGATCACGCACTTCCATCTCTACCAGCTCCAGCAGCTCTTCATCATCAACCATGTCACATTTATTCATGAATACAATGATGTAAGGAACGCCAACCTGACGACCCAACAAGATGTGCTCACGAGTCTGTGGCATAGGGCCATCAGTTGCGGCAACAACCAGAATAGCGCCGTCCATCTGAGCAGCACCGGTGATCATGTTTTTAACGTAGTCGGCGTGCCCTGGGCAGTCAACATGCGCATAGTGACGAGACGGGGTGTCATATTCAACATGAGACGTGTTGATGGTGATACCACGCGCCTTCTCTTCCGGAGCGTTGTCAATCTGGTCGAATGCACGAGCACTCCCGCCGTAGGTTTTAGCCAGAACGGTGGTGATTGCAGCAGTTAGGGTAGTTTTACCATGGTCAACGTGGCCGATAGTACCCACATTAACGTGCGGTTTTGTACGTTCAAACTTTTCTTTAGACATCGATTGTCCCTCTAAGACACGGAATCGGTGGTTTCACCACATCAACCAAGCGCATGCTTGCTGAATCCATAACACAGAAAGAAAATCAGGGGACGAGAGAATGAGAAGTGGTGCTGATAGGCAGATTCGAACTGCCGACCTCACCCTTACCAAGGGTGCGCTCTACCAACTGAGCCATATCAGCACATCTTGGAGCGGGCAGTGGGAATCGAACCCACATCATCAGCTTGGAAGGCTGAGGTAATAGCCATTATACGATGCCCGCATCTTAGAACTCGGCTACCTGACTTAATCTGCAGAAACTTGAAAGGAAGGGCCTGGCCACTTCACTCTTCATCGAGAGCGTTGCTCTCGCCTTGAGTGTTGATTGGGGTTCGATCTTCTGAATCACCCTGAGACTCAAGGTTAAATATGGTGGTGGGGGAAGGATTCGAACCTTCGAAGTCGATGACGGCAGATTTACAGTCTGCTCCCTTTGGCCGCTCGGGAACCCCACCTAATTTTAGTACTTGAATGGTGCCGGCACCAAGAGTCGAACTCGGGACCTACTGATTACAAGTCAGTTGCTCTACCAACTGAGCTATGCCAGCATCAAGTGCAGCGCATTCTAGGTAGAGTGGGCCTATGATGCAACAAAAAAATCGCATAACCTGCCCTTTCGCTCATAAAATCGCCACTTTTCAAACACCAGATGTATTATTAACCAAGGTTAGCTTAATTAGCGCCCAGTGCTTTAGTTATTCTAACCAACTCTATAGCAGAAAATCACCTCAAAAAACCGATAATGTTCCATTGTCGAACAATCTTATTGTCCACACAGCGAAAAAAATTTAGTTCTATGCCCCAAAATGGGGAAATCTTTCCATTAAGGTGCATAAAACATAAAAGATAATCGCTCAATTCTCACCATCACACGGTTACATATCTGGCGTATTTATTGCTTAAACATAACTATTTATTTTAAACATATATGCAGGTCGACTGTTGGAGAGGAGCTTAGTGATGAAGATAGTTTTACTTAATGCGGCGACATTGCCGATATACCGAAGCGAACTGGCCAGTTTACTGATTGATGCCGTCTCTCATGGTGCTTCAATCGGCTACAACACCCGTACCCTCTCACAAGAAGAGGCTGAGAGCTACTACCATGGCCTGCGCACAGCTATCACTAAAGGCACGTTATTATTATGGATAGCACGTGATGATGCGGGGATAGTGGGAACCATCCAATTAGATCTCTGCCAAAAACTAAATGGACTAAATCGAGCCGAAGTACAAAAATTATTAGTTCATAGCCGTAGCCGTCGTGCTGGGATTGGGCATAAATTGATTATTGAAATGGAGAAGATGGCGGTTCAACTTCGCCGCGGATTGTTATACTTGGACACTGAAGCTGGCTCTCCTGCTGAATCTTTTTACCGTGCACAAGGATATAGATGTATGGGTGAGATTCCTGATTATGCCTGTACTCCTGATGGTCATTATCATCCGACCGTTATTTATTTCAAACGTTTATTCCATGTAAATCAAACATATAGTGTTATAGCTAGCTAGTGATGATAAAGGTCTTTAGCCATAAGACGGAAGTTTGGCATGTCCCTTCTCAATTTATTGGAATAGCAACATACATCAAAGAAATCACTCACTAAATACAAAAATGTCTACGCCAAAAAGCAAGCTGCCTATAATATGCAGCTTGTTTATTATCTGGAGTTGGCGTCCAGCGCCTTTCCCAACCTGCGTTAACAGGCAGAATTTGGCTTATGATAAAAAGAGATCAATCGTTAGCGACGCCTTATCTACAGTTCGATCGTACTCAGTGGGGGGCTTTACGCGACTCAGTACCCTTGACACTAACAGAAGAAGAAATCGTTAAACTCAAAGGGATTAACGAAGACCTTTCCTTAGATGAAGTGGCACAGATTTATCTGCCACTCTCACGACTACTTAATTTTTATATCAGTTCTAATTTGCGTCGCCAGGCAGTTCTGGAGCAATTCCTTGGAACTGATGGCCAACGTATTCCTTATGTGATTGGTATTGCGGGCAGTGTCGCTGTCGGTAAAAGTACCACTGCCCGTTTATTGCAGGCGTTACTGAGCCGCTGGCCAGAGCACCGCAGCGTAGAGCTGATTACTACTGATGGTTTTCTTTATCCGAATAAAGTGCTTAACGAACGCGGATTGATGAAGAAAAAAGGATTCCCCCAATCCTATGATATGCACAGTTTGGTGAAGTTTGTCTCTGAAGTAAAATCGGGGGCTGACTATGTTACTGCGCCCGTTTATTCCCACTTAATATATGACATTGTCCCAGATGGTAATAAAATCATCAAACAGCCGGACATCCTTATATTGGAGGGGTTGAATGTATTACAAAGTGGGATGGATTACCCTCATGACCCACATCATGTATTCGTTTCTGACTTTGTAGATTTCTCTATATATGTGGATGCACCTGAAGATTTACTCCAAAGTTGGTATATAAATCGGTTCCTTAAGTTTCGCCAAGGCGCATTTTCTAATCCTGACTCTTACTTCCATAACTATGCAAAATTGCCTGAGACCGAAGCAGTCAAGATTGCAACACAGTTATGGAAAGAGATTAATGGATTGAATTTAAAGCAGAATATATTACCAACCCGTGAGCGAGCAAGTCTGATAATGACGAAAAGTGCCAATCATGCGGTTGAAAGTGTGCGTTTAAGAAAATAGTGAAATAGCGGGTAGTCATAACTGCCCGCTTAGCTTATTGACTAAACTCCGCGAAGGGATATTTCGCCACCAATATAAGGTTTTACATTACCGTTTTGTTCTAATAATAATGCGCCTTGTTGATCTATACCCCGAGCAATACCAAATATCTCTTGATTCCCAATAATCAACTTTACAGGACGATCAAGATAATTATCCATTTCCCGCCAGCGAGAAATAAAGGCGGACAGTCCTTCATTTTCAAATTTAACTACCGCAAGCCGTAATTCAGATAATAATTCAGCCGTCAGTTTATTACGATCAATAATAACCCCAGTTTCCTGTAAGTTAATCCAATCTTGGCTAATAACATTGGTCGTGGACTCACGCATGGTCAGATTGATACCGGCACCAATAACCAACTGTGCTGCGTCACCCGTTTTACCGGTGAGCTCTACTAATATACCCGCCAGCTTCTTATCATTTAAATACAAATCATTCGGCCACTTAACGCGAACTTGACCTGCACCCAGTTTGTGCAGTACCTCGGCCATGACAATACCCACGACTAAACTTAACCCCATCGCGGCCGCAGGACCTTGTTCTAATCGCCAGAACATTGATAAATAAAGGTTGGCACCAAAAGGAGATACCCACTGGCGGCCACGTCTACCACGCCCTGCTTGCTGATATTCAGCAACACAAGCATCACCAGATTTAAGTTCAGAGATGCGATCTAAGAGATATTGATTCGTCGAATCAACTACTGGTAATACAGCTACTTGACCGGCAGGTAAATAACTTAATATGGCCTGTTCATCAAGTAATTGGATAGGTGCTGGCAAACTATAACCCTTACCAGGTACAGTGAAGACATCAAGTCCCCATTCTCTAATAGTTTGCATATGCTTATTAATTGCAGCACGGCTCATACCCAGCATTTCACCCAATTGCTCACCTGAGTGAAAAGCACCATCGGCCAATATGCCAATTAATCGCAAGGGGACTTTAATATCTTTCAAGACAAATACTCCACTGCATTAACTTCACCATCACTTGCGATAAAACGCACCTCTGGTTCCAGCCAGATGGCAAATTTCTTTGCAACCTGCTGACGAATATAGCTCGCAAGGCCTAGTACATCTTGGCCTGTCGCTTCTGCGAAGTTAATCAGTACCAAAGCTTGCTGCTGATGCACCGCAGCCCCACCAATTTGGTATCCTTTTAGCGCGCATTGATCAATAAGCCAGCCCGCAGCCAGCTTCACGGACCCATCTGGCTGTGGGTAGTGGGGGGCACTGGGAAAGAGCTTCACGATGTCTGCAGCCACAGTTGCATCCACAACAGGGTTCTTGAAGAAACTGCCAGCATTGCCAGTCACTGTAGGGTCAGGTAGTTTACTCCTACGCATCGCGCAGACTGAGTTGAAGATATCTTTTGCTGTCACAGTCAATGGATCCATCCGAGTTAAATCACCATAGCCCAATGTTGGCGTCCAAGACTTCACTAACTTGATACCTACTGCAACGATCGCAAACCCATTGCCATAGTGATGCTTAAATATGCTATCACGATAGCCAAACTGACAATCTAACGCAGAAAGGCGCACAACAGTGCCCTTCTCCATATCAAGTAAATCAACGTATTCACATACTTTTTGCAGCTCAACACCATATGCACCAATATTTTGGATTGGGGCAGAGCCGACACAACCCGGGATCAAAGCCAAGTTTTCTAGACCCGGCATGTTATTTTGCAACGAATAACAGACTAATTGATGCCAATTCTCCCCTGCTCCAACATGCAGATGCCAGGCAATATCATCTTCAGTGAGGGTGATGCCCTTGATGCGATTAAGCAACACTGTTCCTGAATAATTTTCGATAAATAGCACATTGCTACCTTCACCAAGCAAAAGTACGGGCTGATGCTTAGAAACAGACTCACGCCATGCATCAACCAATTCTTCAGGAGAGTTGGCACTGATGACATTGCTCGCATAAGCTGATAACGCGAAAGTATTGAGATGTTTTAGCGGGGAACGTTGATTCGACATAACATTAAGTACTCATTCTTACTGGCTCTAGCGCTAGTCTAACCGATCAATATACTCATATTGTATTTTGTTTTAAGTGAATACATAAAAAAGCCCTCTGCGCAGCAGAAAGCTTTTCTCTTTATCCCATAGCAAAAACCCCACGCTTTTGGCATGGGGTCTCCGCTTGATTGAATACCGGGCACGGCACGAATGACTTTCCTGCCCTTCGCCCTGCGGACCGTTGCAAGCAATGTTAAAAATCTTTCCCGACGATTTTTCCCACGGCATTCGTCTCATCATGATGAGTCCCACTCCGATGGGGCCCGCACAAACACGATTCAAACTGCCTGCGCAGTTTGTTGTATCCCATGCGCGAATAGCTCTCTGTACACCCCATAAGCAAAAAAGGCCACCCGTTAGGGTAGCCTCTTTTGTTTATTTGATGCCTGGCAGTGTCCTACTCTCGCATGGGGAGACCCCACACTACCATCGGCGCTACGGCGTTTCACTTCTGAGTTCGGCATGGAGTCAGGTGGGTCCACCGCGCTATGGCCGCCAGGCAAATTCTGTCTAAACTAACCCGCTCAGTATCTCTACCTCGCCAGTCAGCCCAATCTCGGAACTTCGCTGAAAATATCAATCAATCTCTCAAATACAAAACACCTTCGGTGTTGTAAGGTTAAGCCTCACGGATCATTAGTACTGGTTAGCTCAATGCATCGCTGCACTTACACACCCAGCCTATCAACGTCATAGTCTTTAACGTTCCTTCAGGGGGCTTAAAGCCCCAGGGAAGACTCATCTCGAGGCAAGTTTCCCGCTTAGATGCTTTCAGCGGTTATCTCTTCCGAATTTAGCTACCGGGCAATGCCATTGGCATGACAACCCGAACACCAGTGATTCGTCCACTCCGGTCCTCTCGTACTAGGAGCAGCCCCTCTCAATCTTCCAACGCCCACGGCAGATAGGGACCGAACTGTCTCACGACGTTCTAAACCCAGCTCGCGTACCACTTTAAATGGCGAACAGCCATACCCTTGGGACCTACTTCAGCCCCAGGATGTGATGAGCCGACATCGAGGTGCCAAACACCGCCGTCGATATGAACTCTTGGGCGGTATCAGCCTGTTATCCCCGGAGTACCTTTTATCCGTTGAGCGATGGCCCTTCCATTCAGAACCACCGGATCACTAAGACCTACTTTCGTACCTGCTCGAGCCGTCACTCTCGCAGTCAAGCTAGCTTATGCCTTTGCACTAACCTCACGATGTCCGACCGTGATTAGCTAACCTTCGTGCTCCTCCGTTACTCTTTGGGAGGAGACCGCCCCAGTCAAACTACCCACCAGACACTGTCCTCACCCCGGATCACGGGGCCGAGTTAGAACATCAAACATTAAAGGGTGGTATTTCAAGGTTGGCTCCATGCAGACTGGCGTCCACACTTCAATGCCTCCCACCTATCCTACACATCAAGGCTCAATGTTCAGTGTCAAGCTATAGTAAAGGTTCACGGGGTCTTTCCGTCTTGCCGCGGGTACACTGCATCTTCACAGCGAGTTCAATTTCACTGAGTCTCGGGTGGAGACAGCCTGGCCATCATTACGCCATTCGTGCAGGTCGGAACTTACCCGACAAGGAATTTCGCTACCTTAGGACCGTTATAGTTACGGCCGCCGTTTACTGGGGCTTCGATCAAGAGCTTCGCCTTGCGGCTGACCCCATCAATTAACCTTCCAGCACCGGGCAGGCGTCACACCGTATACGTCCACTTTCGTGTTTGCACAGTGCTGTGTTTTTATTAAACAGTTGCAGCCAGCTGGTATCTGCGACTGGCTTCAGCTCCGAGAGCAAATCTCTTTACCTAATGCCAGCGTGCCTTCTCCCGAAGTTACGGCACCATTTTGCCTAGTTCCTTCACCCGAGTTCTCTCAAGCGCCTGAGTATTCTCTACCTGACCACCTGTGTCGGTTTGGGGTACGATTTAATGTTACCTGATGCTTAGAGGCTTTTCCTGGAAGCTTGGCATCAACTACTTCATCACCGTAGTGACTCGTCATCACACCTCAGCGTTGATAAGCAACCGGATTTACCAAGTCACTCCGCCTACATGCTTAAACCGGGACAACCGTCGCCCGGCTAGCCTAGCCTTCTCCGTCCCCCCTTCGCAGTAACACCAAGTACAGGAATATTAACCTGTTTCCCATCGACTACGCTTTTCAGCCTCGCCTTAGGGGTCGACTCACCCTGCCCCGATTAACGTTGGACAGGAACCCTTGGTCTTCCGGCGTGCGGGTTTTTCACCCGCATTATCGTTACTTATGTCAGCATTCGCACTTCTGATACCTCCAGCAACCCTCACAGGTCACCTTCAACGGCTTACAGAACGCTCCCCTACCCAACAACGCCTAAGCGTCGCTGCCGCAGCTTCGGTGCATGGTTTAGCCCCGTTACATCTTCCGCGCAGGCCGACTCGACCAGTGAGCTATTACGCTTTCTTTAAATGATGGCTGCTTCTAAGCCAACATCCTGGCTGTCTATGCCTTCCCACATCGTTTCCCACTTAACCATGACTTTGGGACCTTAGCTGGCGGTCTGGGTTGTTTCCCTCTTCACGACGGACGTTAGCACCCGCCGTGTGTCTCCCGTGATAACATTCTTCGGTATTCGGAGTTTGCATCGGTTTGGTAAGCCGGGATGGCCCCCTAGCCGAAACAGTGCTCTACCCCCGAAGATGAGTTCACGAGGCGCTACCTAAATAGCTTTCGGGGAGAACCAGCTATCTCCCGGTTTGATTGGCCTTTCACCCCCAGCCACAAGTCATCCGCTAATTTTTCAACATTAGTCGGTTCGGTCCTCCAGTTAGTGTTACCCAACCTTCAACCTGCCCATGGCTAGATCACCGGGTTTCGGGTCTATACCTTGCAACTAGACGCCCAGTTAAGACTCGGTTTCCCTACGGCTCCCCTATTCGGTTAACCTTGCTACAAAATATAAGTCGCTGACCCATTATACAAAAGGTACGCAGTCACACCACGAAGGTGCTCCCACTGCTTGTACGTACACGGTTTCAGGTTCTATTTCACTCCCCTCGCCGGGGTTCTTTTCGCCTTTCCCTCACGGTACTGGTTCACTATCGGTCAGTCAGGAGTATTTAGCCTTGGAGGATGGTCCCCCCATATTCAGACAGGATGTCACGTGTCCCGCCCTACTCATCGAGTTCACAGCAAGTGTGTTTTTGTGTACGGGAGTATCACCCTGTACCCTGCGACTTTCCAGACGCTTCCACTAACACACAAACTGATTCAGACTCTGGGCTCCTCCCCGTTCGCTCGCCGCTACTAGGGGAATCTCGGTTGATTTCTTTTCCTCGGGGTACTTAGATGTTTCAGTTCCCCCGGTTCGCCTTGCATGGCTATGTATTCACCATGCAATAGTGCAACGAATTGCACTGGGTTTCCCCATTCGGGTATCGTCGGTTATAACGGTTCATATCACCTTACCGACGCTTTTCGCAGATTAGCACGCCCTTCATCGCCTCTGACTGCCTAGGCATCCACCGTGTACGCTTAGTCGCTTAACCTCACAACCCGAAGGTGTTTCTTCTTTATTGGTGTGGCTGCGAACACACTCTGCGTTGTTGTGCAGTGCGCGCAATCCTCATGAACATAGCGTTCACTCCGGTTGCTGTGCGCTGTACGCCTTGCTGAGTATCTTCTCGCTCACACTGCAACAATGATAAACACATTGGCATTGCGATTATTTGAGAGACTCTAATACAGGTTAATCCTTATCTCAGTACATCTACGGAGAGATAAGTTTCAGCTGTATTGTTTCAATTTTCAGCTTGTTCCAGATTGTTAAAGAGCAATATTTCACAACACACTGTGTCTTTCGACCGCAGTACGTTTTGAAATAGTTTTTTATATGGTGGAGCTAAGCGGGATCGAACCGCTGACCTCCTGCGTGCAAGGCAGGCGCTCTCCCAGCTGAGCTATAGCCCCATATAAAAAGCAAATCACCTTATTGCTGCAACTCAACAGGGAATGGTGAGTTGGTGGGTCTGAGTGGACTTGAACCACCGACCTCACCCTTATCAGGGGTGCGCTCTAACCACCTGAGCTACAGACCCAACAAGGTACTAAAGCCCGACTAATTTCTCAGCCCGGCCTTATTTGCTCGTTACTTTCTATCAGACAATCTGTGTGGACACTGCGCAATGCGTATCGTTAGGTAAGGAGGTGATCCAACCGCAGGTTCCCCTACGGTTACCTTGTTACGACTTCACCCCAGTCATGAATCACAAAGTGGTAAGCGCCCTCCCGAAGGTTAAGCTACCTACTTCTTTTGCAACCCACTCCCATGGTGTGACGGGCGGTGTGTACAAGGCCCGGGAACGTATTCACCGTAGCATTCTGATCTACGATTACTAGCGATTCCGACTTCATGGAGTCGAGTTGCAGACTCCAATCCGGACTACGACAGACTTTATGTGGTCCGCTTGCTCTCGCGAGTTCGCTTCACTTTGTATCTGCCATTGTAGCACGTGTGTAGCCCTACTCGTAAGGGCCATGATGACTTGACGTCATCCCCACCTTCCTCCGGTTTGTCACCGGCAGTCTCCCTTGAGTTCCCACCATTACGTGCTGGCAACAAAGGATAAGGGTTGCGCTCGTTGCGGGACTTAACCCAACATTTCACAACACGAGCTGACGACAGCCATGCAGCACCTGTCTCACAGTTCCCGAAGGCACCTAAGCATCTCTGCTAAGTTCTGTGGATGTCAAGAGTAGGTAAGGTTCTTCGCGTTGCATCGAATTAAACCACATGCTCCACCGCTTGTGCGGGCCCCCGTCAATTCATTTGAGTTTTAACCTTGCGGCCGTACTCCCCAGGCGGTCGACTTAACGCGTTAGCTCCGGAAGCCACGCCTCAAGGGCACAACCTCCAAGTCGACATCGTTTACAGCGTGGACTACCAGGGTATCTAATCCTGTTTGCTCCCCACGCTTTCGCACCTGAGCGTCAGTCTTTGTCCAGGGGGCCGCCTTCGCCACCGGTATTCCTCCAGATCTCTACGCATTTCACCGCTACACCTGGAATTCTACCCCCCTCTACAAGACTCTAGCTTGCCAGTTTCAAATGCAGTTCCCACGTTAAGCGCGGGGATTTCACATCTGACTTAACAAACCGCCTGCGTGCGCTTTACGCCCAGTAATTCCGATTAACGCTTGCACCCTCCGTATTACCGCGGCTGCTGGCACGGAGTTAGCCGGTGCTTCTTCTGCGAGTAACGTCAATGCTCAGTGCTATTAACACTGAACCCTTCCTCCTCGCTGAAAGTGCTTTACAACCCGAAGGCCTTCTTCACACACGCGGCATGGCTGCATCAGGCTTGCGCCCATTGTGCAATATTCCCCACTGCTGCCTCCCGTAGGAGTCTGGACCGTGTCTCAGTTCCAGTGTGGCTGGTCATCCTCTCAGACCAGCTAGGGATCGTCGCCTAGGTGAGCCATTACCCCACCTACTAGCTAATCCCATCTGGGCACATCCGATGGCGTGAGGCCCGAAGGTCCCCCACTTTGCTCTTGCGAGGTCATGCGGTATTAGCTACCGTTTCCAGTAGTTATCCCCCTCCATCAGGCAGTTTCCCAGACATTACTCACCCGTCCGCCGCTCGCCGGCGAAGTAGTAAACTACTTCCCGCTGCCGCTCGACTTGCATGTGTTAGGCCTGCCGCCAGCGTTCAATCTGAGCCATGATCAAACTCTTCAATTTAAGATTTGTTTGATTTGCTATGAGTTAACATAGCGATGCTCAAAGATTACTTTCTGCAAATATGCATTCGAACCGAAGTTCAAATGTGTACTGCTTTGGTCACTCTTCAAGACTTTGATATTTCTTCTGCCTGCCGAAACAGGCTTCGATATCGTCTTGCGAGTGCCCACACAGATTGTCTGATAAATTGTTAAAGAGCGTTCGTTACCCGTTTGCCTTTCGGCGAATCTTACGGTAACGCGGGAGGCAGATAATACGCTTTCCCGCTACAGAGTCAACCACTTAATCAGTTAAATTTCCTCTGTTCTCCCCGGCCACTCTGTGAAGTTGCTCACAGCGCCGTGTCGATGGATGCGCATTATAGGGAGCTGCTTCAGAATGGCAAGGGTTTATATTAAAGTTTTTTTCGTTTGCTGACTATTTAAACGAAATGACTATTTGTGACGCGTTTTTATCACTTTTGGCAGGTCAGCCAGACTATTTAGTACCAAATCCGCTGCTGTCTCACCTTCCGCGGTCACAGGCTTGCCAGTACGAACTAATACTTTAGTACCGATATTTGCAGCCAATGCTGCCTGCATATCTTCAATTTTGTCGCCAACCATATAAGAGGCAGCCATATCGATGTTCAATTCACTTTGTGCTTGCAGTAACATGCCTGGCAATGGTTTACGGCATTCACATGTTTCACGGAACTCCGCTACACTGCCATCGGGGTGATGCGGGCAGAAATAGATACCATCTAAATCAACACCACGATCAGCAAGAGACCAATCCATCCACTCGGTGAGGCTCAAAAATTGTTCTTCGGTAAAAATACCGCGCGCAATCCCTGATTGGTTGGTGACCAAAACCAGAGCAAAGCCCATTTCTTTCAATTCACGGCAAGCATCAATAACACCGTCTATAAACTGAAAATTATCAATTTCGTGGACATAACCATAGTCGACATTAATTGTACCATCACGATCTAAAAATATTGCGGGGACGGGCTGAGTCACTTATCTGCTCCTGAGGGCTGTAAACTTGGTTAGTATCGCATGTTTTATTACCGATTGAGAATGAAAGAGAATCAGTGTTGCCAGTTGACTTAGCCGTCTAGACGCCTTAACATCCAATCCATGCTTTGGTTTTACCAAAGCTGACTTTTTATCTAGCCACGGAAATGACGATAAAATAAGAATAATATGATTAAACTTTCTCACATCAGCAAAGTGTTCCAGCAGGGTTCGCGCAACATTACCGCGCTTTCAGACGTGAGCTTACACGTCCCAGCTGGACAAATTTATGGCGTTATTGGTGCCTCTGGTGCCGGTAAAAGTACCTTGATCCGATGCGCCAATATGTTAGAACGCCCCACCAGCGGACAAGTATTGGTCGATGGGCAAGATCTGACAACTTTATCTGAAGGCCAACTAACACGCGCACGTCGTCAGATTGGCATGATTTTTCAGCATTTCAATTTACTCTCCTCCCGCACAGTGTATGGCAATATCGCGTTGCCGCTTGAGCTGGACAACACATCACGTGCAGATATAAAGAAGAGAGTCACTGAGTTGCTGGATTTAGTTGGGCTTGCCGATAAGCAAGATGCTTACCCTGCAAATCTGTCCGGAGGGCAAAAACAACGCGTTGCTATCGCCCGCGCTTTGGCCAGTAACCCTAAGGTTCTACTGTGTGACGAAGCTACCAGCGCGCTGGACCCTGCAACTACCCGCTCAATTCTGGAATTGCTAAAAGATATTAATCGCCGTTTGGGTCTAACCATCTTGCTTATCACCCATGAGATGGATGTAGTGAAACGCATTTGTGATCAAGTTGCGGTTATCAGCGAAGGCAAATTGATTGAAAAAGACAGTGTCAGCGAAGTGTTCTCTCATCCAAAAACACCGCTGGCGCAACAATTTATTCAATCAACCCTACATTTGGATATTCCAGAAGATTACGCACTGCGTATGACTCAAGAACCCACCAAAGATCGGGTGCCACTGCTGAAACTGGAATTTACCGGTCAGTCGGTTGATGCTCCGTTAATATCACAGGCTGTACGTCGCTTTAATATTGATATCGGTATCCTTAGCTCGCAAATGGACTATGCCGGCGGTGTTAAATTTGGTGTCATGCTAGCAGAGTTGCATGGCGACAATCAGGATGGCCTTGCTGCCATCAAGTTCTTGCAAGATCATCATGTAAAAGTAGAGGTTCTGGGTTATGTCTGAGGCAATGATGTGGTTAATGGGCCGAGGCGTCTGGGAAACTCTAATGATGACGTTTGTCTCTGGCTTCTTTGGTTTTGTGTTGGGGCTACCGGTGGGGGTTTTACTGTATGTCACCCGCCCTGGGCAAATTATTGCGAACAATAAGATTTACCGCACCCTGTCTGGGGTTGTGAATATCTTCCGCTCCATACCTTTTATTATCTTATTGGTATGGATGATTCCGTTCACTCGGATGATCGTCGGCACTTCTATTGGTTTGCAGGCGGCAATTGTACCGTTAACGGTAGGTGCTGCTCCGTTTATTGCCCGCATGGTGGAAAATGCTCTTTTGGAAATTCCATCAGGTTTGGTTGAGGCAGCCCGTGCCATGGGTGCTACCCCCATGCAAATCATCAAAAAGGTGTTATTACCCGAAGCGCTACCTGGCTTGGTAAATGCGGCCACAATTACTTTAATTACCTTAGTGGGTTATTCCGCTATGGGGGGCGCAGTTGGTGCCGGTGGCTTAGGTCAAATCGGCTATCAGTATGGTTACATTGGTTATAACGCCACGGTAATGAATACAGTGTTGGTGCTATTAGTTATTTTGGTTTATCTGATTCAGTTAAGTGGCGATCGGATCGTAAAAGCCGTTACCCACAAGTAATTATTAATTCATAAAGTACCCAAAGAAATTGGGATTGCAGGTAAGCAGCGAGTGAATAAATCCTGATGAGCTTATTCAAGTAAGTGATTCAGGTGAGTGAACGTAGCGAACAACCCTGTAGCCCAAAGTACGAAGGGTATAGCGACGGCCTCACACAGCGGCGCATCTTAACAAGTGTTTATAGAGGAAAGAATATGTCTTTAAAATTCAAATCTATCGCAGCGGTCAGTGCATTAATCGGTACTCTGGCACTAGTGGGTTGCGGCCCAGCGGAAAAAGATCCAAACCATATTAAAGTCGGTGTAATTGTGGGCGCTGAACAGCAAGTTGCTGAAGTTGCGCAAAAAGTAGCAAAAGACAAGTATGGCCTGGATGTTGAGTTGGTCACCTTCAATGATTATGTATTACCGAACGAAGCACTGAGCAAAGGCGATATTGACCTGAATGCTTTCCAGCATAAACCTTATCTGGATCAGCAAATCAAAGATCGCGGCTACAAACTAGTTTCTGTTGGTAACTCATTCGTTTACCCAATTGCTGGCTACTCTAAAAAAATCAAATCATTGGAAGAACTACAACCTGGCTCACAGGTAGCATTGCCAAATGACCCGACTAACCTGGGCCGTTCACTGTTGCTGCTGCAAAAAGTCGGTCTGATTAAACTGAAAGACGGTGTTGGTCTGCTGCCAACAGTGCTGGATGTGGTTGAGAACCCTAAAAACCTGAAATTGATTGAACTGGAAGCACCTCAGTTGCCACGTTCTTTGGATGACCAGCAGATCGCCTTGGCGATAATCAACACCACTTATGCTAGCCAGATTGGCCTGACACCGGCTAAAGATGGCCTGTTTGTCGAAGATAAAGACTCACCTTACGTTAACCTGATCGTGGCTCGTGAAGACAACAAAGATGCGGAAAACGTGAAGAAGTTCGTTCAAGCTTATCAATCTGACGAAGTTTACGACGCAGCAAACAAAGCATTCAACGGTGGTGCAGTTAAAGGCTGGTAATTGTTAGTTAGCTATTTTGCTGAAGGCTGCACTTGCTGAATATAAGGTTTCATAAATTCAGTGTTTGCTAAATATATTGCAAGACGGGCTATAGCCCGTCTTGTTATTTGCATAATAGATTGCTTCAATAGCGCTTCTTAAATAAAAAGGCTGAGGAATTTCTATGCGTGCGTTACCTCTGTGCCTGTTAGCACTCTCGCTAACTGGATGTTCCGTGCTTCAATCAAAGCCATCCACCACAGAAAATCCGGTTAAGCAACCGCCTCCGGTTATCAAATCCAGCTCTACGGTTGCTCCTCGCCCGGCGCCGGTAAAACTGTATAAAAGCGCAGAAGAGCTTGTTGGCAAGCCTTTCCGCGATTTAGGCGAAGTGTCCGGTGAATCTTGCCAATCCACTGTTCAGGACTCCCCACCGAGTATCGCAACCGCTCGGAAGAGAATGCAGACTAAAGCATCCTATATGAAAGCCAATGCAGTCTTACTGCATCAATGTGAAATACAAAGTGGAGTTCCCGGCTGTTATCAACAAGCCGTGTGTCAGGGCTCTGCACTGAACGTTTCATCAAAATGAGTGTATTTTCCTTTAATCAGATTGGCGTCATCCGCTCCCCCTATAAAGAAAAGTTTGCCGTGCCGCGCCAACCGGGTCTGATTGAGGATGGTGGTGGCGAATTACATCTATTAGCGCCCTATAACCAAGCGGAAGCGGTGCGAGGCTTGGCTGATTTTAGTCATTTATGGGTGATGTTCGTTTTCCATCAAACCATGGACGGCGGTTGGCGGCCTACGGTTCGCCCTCCACGTCTGGGGGGGAATGCCCGAATGGGGGTATTTGCCACCCGCTCCACTTTTCGGCCCAACCCGATTGGCATGTCCCTCATCGAATTGAAAGGGGTGCATTGCCAGGGAGGGCAAGTCATTTTGGCGCTAGGCAGTCTGGATCTTGTTGATGGTACGCCAGTGATTGATATCAAACCCTATTTGCCTTTCGCGGAGAGCCAACCCCACGCGCGCGCAGGTTTTGCTCAAACAGCACCAGATGCAGACATGCTAGTCAGTTTTTCTCCCACCGCCGAGCAGCAATTAATGCAGCAACAACCACGTTATCCACATTTGCGGCGTTTTATCACCCAGGTTTTAGCGCAAGACCCACGCCCAGCCTACCGTAAAGGTGATCATGAAAGCCGAGAATATGCGGTTCTACTGCTAGAATTTAACGTGCGCTGGCGGGTTATTTCAGGTCAAACGGAAGTGTTATCACTCGACCCATACTAAATTTCACCCAGCTCTCTTTTGACAACCCGCACTCGCTGGTAAACTAAACTACTTTTTACTTTTTTGGCTGCCTCTACTTGTTGCAGTGCCAATGGAACCAAAACATCATGCGTACTAGCCAATATTTGCTCTCCACTCTGAAGGAGACACCTGCTGATGCTGAAGTGATCAGCCACCAGTTGATGCTCCGCGCCGGGATGATCCGTAAACTGGCCTCAGGTCTTTATACCTGGTTGCCGACCGGAGTCCGGGTATTGAAGAAAGTCGAAAACATCGTGCGCGAAGAAATGAATAATGCCGGTGCAATCGAAGTTTCAATGCCTGTCGTGCAACCGGCTGATTTATGGCAAGAGAGTGGCCGTTGGGAACAATACGGCCCTGAGCTGTTACGTTTTGTTGATCGCGGCGAGCGCCCTTTTGTGCTCGGCCCAACTCATGAAGAAGTCATTACTGACCTGATTCGCGGTGAGATCAACTCTTACAAACAATTACCACTGAATTTCTTCCAGATTCAGACCAAGTTCCGTGATGAAGTTCGCCCACGTTTTGGCGTGATGCGTGCCCGTGAGTTCCTGATGAAAGATGCTTACTCTTTCCATACCACTCAGGAATCATTGCAGGAAACTTATGACGCAATGTATGCCGCATACAGTAAAATTTTCAGCCGCATGGATCTGAATTTCCGTGCAGTACTGGCAGATACTGGCTCAATCGGTGGCAGTGCCTCCCACGAGTTCCAAGTGCTGGCAGACAGTGGTGAAGACGATATCGTGTTCTCAACCGGTTCTGATTATGCTGCTAACATTGAATTCGCTGAAGCGCTGGCACCGGCTGAACCACGAGCAGCGGCGGCAGAAGAGCTGCGTATCATTGATACTCCGAATGCAAAAACCATCGCTGAATTAGTCGAGCAGTTCACACTGCCGATTGAAAAAACCGTAAAAACCTTAATCGTTCATGCTCATGAAGAGAGTGGGCACAAGTTGGTTGCTCTACTGGTTCGTGGTGATCACGAGCTGAACGAGGTTAAAGCTGAAAAATTGCCACAAGTTGCCAAGCCACTGACTTTCGCGACAGAAGAAGAAATTCGCGCCGCTATTGGTGCTGGCCCAGGTTCATTAGGCCCGGTCAATCTGCCATTGCCTGTTGTCGCTGATCGCAGTGTCGCTGTGATGAGTGATTTTGGCGCGGGCGCGAATATCGATGGTAAACATTACTTTGGCATTAACTGGGAACGTGATTTGCCGCTGCCACACATTGCGGACCTACGCAATGTGGTTGAAGGCGATATCAGCCCAGATGGTCAAGGCACTTTACTGATCAAACGCGGTATTGAAGTGGGTCATATCTTCCAGTTAGGGACTAAATACTCGGAAGCAATGAAAGCCACGGTTCAAGGTGAAGATGGCCGCAACCAAGTGATGACCATGGGTTGTTACGGTATTGGGGTTTCCCGCGTAGTGGCTGCTGCCATTGAACAGAATCATGATGACCGCGGTATTATTTGGCCAGATGCTATTGCGCCATTCCAGGTCGCTATTTTGCCAATGAATATGCATAAATCTTTCCGCGTCAAAGAACTGGCAGAGGAGTTATATACCACCCTGCGCGCTCATGGGATTGACGTTATTCTCGACGATCGTAAAGAACGGCCGGGCGTGATGTTTGCTGATATGGAATTAATTGGCGTGCCACACAATGTGGTTATTGGTGACCGCAATCTCGACAGTGAAGAAGTGGAATACAAAAACCGCCGTGCCGGTGAAAAGCACATGATTAAAACCAGTGAAATCATTGATTTCTTACTGAGCCAAATCAAACGCTAATTAGCTAAAAATATAAAGCCGCCAGAGTGTGAACAACAGCTGGCGGCTTTTTTATTGCAGCAACGGAGACTCTCTACTGACTGTCGCAGCTCTTATTGGCATTGAACTGAATATCGCCTGCCGGGATCAGTGTTTTATCTGATTGCCCTTCCTCCATTGACGGCCGAATATCAAAATGGCCATTAAGGGTTAGGAATACTGGCTCCCCCACATTTTTGCGCGTTTTTAAATATCCCTTTTCCAAGGTGATATTATTTTCTACTGGGAAAGTTTTGCCCGTTGCACAATCGGTAAATACTGCCGCATCAGCAAAGTATTTATACATACCGCTGAGTGGCATCGGCGTTTTAGGTAAAGGCTGATCGCTGGGTACTAATTGATAATTCAACTTGGATACAATTGGCAGGCCTTGTTGATCAAGCATCACCAGGTTTTTACCAACAGGCCGGAAATAACGTTTTTCCCCCTGCCCGGTAGTTAACACTAATTTATCCGCCGTGCGGGCCCAGTGACCATATTCTGCGAATGCTTGGTCGCCATCTTTACTGCCAAGATAAACTTCTTTCAAAATAAAAGTTCCATCACTGTCGAGGAACAATGAAGTATCCAGGCCGCTGCAATCCGCACAGGGCAAAACTCCCTGATAACTTTGCTGCATCGGTTGTAAAACCTGCTCAACCGGCTGATGCCGATTATTACAACCTAATAATGACAGCGCACCTACTGCCAAAAACAGTGTTATTGTTAATTTACTCACAGTCACTCTCCCATACTGTGTCCGATATAAGGAATGAGGCCATATACAGCCACCATGTGGTCAGATATCAGCATCAATCCTGATGTATTTTACCGCGCAGCGCTTTTGTTGCCCCTTTGCGGACTTTGCTTTCAACTCGCCTGATTTTTGAACCTCTGGTCGGTTTCGTCGCCCGGCGGGGTTTTTCTATCACCATCGCCTGACGGATTAATGCCACCAGCCGCTGCTGTGCAGCCTCGCGATTCATATCCTGGCTACGGTATTCTTGCGCTTTGATAATGATGACCCCCTCAGCGGTCATCAAATGGCTATTGAGCAATAATAACCTTTCTTTATAATACTCTGGCAGGCTTGACGCCTTAATGTCAAAGCGCAAATGGATGGCCGTTGAGGTTTTATTCACATGCTGCCCGCCCGCACCTTGGGCTCGAATAGCCGTCAGTTCAACCTCGCTGTCGGGTAGGCTGACATTATTGGATATAATCAACACACTTATTGCCCATCGCCTTGCCATTCATCAAAACTAATTTCCAGATTATTCTGATCATCTGATAGCCAAATAGTTCCCTCTTGCAGCGTGGCTTGCAATGACATATTGCGCTGAGACAGTGCAGCCAACTTTGCCATCTTTTCATCATCCAGGAAGCGTACCCGAAGATTACGGTGCCCCGATAACTTTTCCTTCACCTGTGGCCACCACACTTTAGCGGCTCTTTCGCTGTAAGCATAGAGCACAACTTGCTGTGACTGGTTACAGGCTTTACGCAACCGTTTTTCCTCCGGTAGCCCCAATTCAACCCATAGTTCAATGCCATTGTGATCATTGTGACGCCAAATTTCTGGCTCATCATCAGCGCTCAAGCCTTTGGTAAACAGCAAACGCTCATCAGCATGACAAATCCATGCCAATAAACGCAACATCATGCGCTGGTCAGTTTCAGATGGGTGTTGTGCAATAGTCAGGTTAACATCCTGAAAGAAATTACGATCCATATCTGCGATGTTAACTGCGGCTTTATGGATGGTTGCTTTTAGCGCCATGAGTGACCTCTTAATTATCTGGCTGACAGTGTACTTGATTAGGTCTGTTTGCAGCCAGCCCGGTATAAAGAGAGTTATTAGTTGTATCAATACTAAAAAGAAAGCTTAGTTCTGACTCTAATATCTCTACCACTCCTGTGCTATAGTCCTTATAAGTTCAGAGTTTATCTTCATAGGTTGACAGCGCGACGTTTCCGCAGAGAATCTACTGAGTTAAACTTTTCCGGGAGGATTACTGTGCAGCAATACTGTGAATTAGTGCGCCGTTTTTATGCACAAATTGCTAGTGGTGACCAGGGCTACGTGTCAGATGCACTGGGTTGTGTATTGAAAGCATTGGACGAAGTTGCGGCTAATGACGCACTCCCGTCCTCCGTTAGGGAACAGGCGGCTTTTGCCGCCGCTAACTTATTGGTGAGCGATTATGTCGATGAGTGAAGAGTATCAACCCATCAATTGTGATGACTACGATAATCTGGAACTCGCCTGCCAACATCACCTGATACTGACGTTGAAGTTGAGAGGCGGTGAGATCGTAGAAGGAAAAGCTTGCGATCTGCTGCTGAGAAAAAAGGTCGAATACCTGATTGTCGAGCAAGAAGGGACAATACGTGAGTTACGTCTTGACCACATAGCCAGCTTCAGCCACCCCGAAATCGGGACTGTAGTAGTAAGTGCATCATAATTCAGCACCTTGATAACGACGGGCCACTCAAAAAGTGGCCCGTTTTGCATTTAGGGCAAACCAAACCGCATCAAGGTTTTAAACTCGCATAATAAGCCGCCAGATCAGAGATATCATCGTCGGTTAAAGGAGTAACATAAGCCTGCATCACTCCAGCTTGCCCTCCCGTCCGCTCTCCTTTTTTATATGCTTTTAATGATTGCTCTAAATACATCGCATTTTGCCCAGCAAGGTTTGGATACATAGGCACTGAAACTTTACCCTGTGCGCCATGGCAAGCCACGCAGCTGGCTGACTTCGCGCGACCGGCTTCAATATCATTTTTTGCCAGTGCCGAAAAACTACATAAACTGAGTGCCACTATACTAACGACTAATTTCATCATTGCTCCTCAAAAATTAACGATCTTATTTATTCTTATTATTTAATGCCGGTTTGGCCCAATGAAGGTACCAGCACGGTTCATTTTCTTGAGCCTGCCCAGCTTGAGTGACAAAAACCCCCGCCGCAGCAATCAACTGCTCACCAAAATACAGCAACGGAATACGTTCTCGCTGCCACGGTGGGATGCCTAACTCTTGCCATATTTTTTTGCTTTGGCGTGAATGCTGCCGCCCGACAATTTTTATATCCCCTTGTAAACCAAAGCGAATGCTTATTTCCTCACCAAGGGCGGGAGGCTTAATAGCTTGCTCACCCTCGTGCGTAAAACTCAGCACCCCAAGATTGGCAGGCAAAATCAAAGGCTTGGGCACAACTGCCATTCCGTCAGGTGCGGCCTGAACTTTAGCCCAAGAGAGATGCGGTATTCGTATCTCTGCTAGTGGTGATAGCAGATACAAGTATTGCCTGAAACGGCGAACTTGATGAGTGCCCAGAATCAATTGAGGCTCGGCATCCTGCCTGGCCATCGCCACTTCTAACCACAAACGTTGCAGTTGGCTTTGTGATGGCATTAAAGCCCCCCCTCCCGCCAACCAACGCCGTAATATTGCGGCGCGCTTAACCTCTGAGGCGAGTAATAACCCCTCGATAGACAGTGCACCATCAGCATTTTGCAGTTGTTGCAGATTATCGGCCAGCAACTCATCCAACAGTTGCTCCTGCTCTGCACATAAACTGGCACTGCGCGCCGCTGCTTGAGCAAAATGTGGCCAGCGCTGAGTCAGCAAAGGTAAGATTCTTAATCGCAGGAAATTACGATCAAAACGATCATCCTGATTACTATCATCTTCAATCCACTGTAATCGCTGTACTTGAGCATAGTTCTCAAGTGTCTCACGGGAAAATGCCAATAATGGCCGCCATAATTGGCTATGCGCAAAAGGCATTTTAGCCGCCATTGCGGATAGGCCTGCCGGGCCGCTGCCGCGTTTGAGTGCCAGTAAGAAGGTTTCACATTGGTCATCTAAATGCTGGGCAGTCACTAATACTTCATTCGCGGCTAAATGTGAGGCAAATGCTTGATAACGCACAGTTCTAGCCGCTGCTTCAATACCCGTGTGGCGGGCGTCGATATTGACTCGCACCACTTCAAGTGGGATGTTCCATTGCTCACATTGCTGCTGGCAATGTCTTACCCAAGTGTCTGCCAAGGGGTTTAAACCATGGTGAATATGAATGGCGCGAATCATCAAGTCAGGAATAAGTTTATCACGCAGGCAAACCAATAAATGCAACAGTACGCTGGAATCCAAGCCACCACTGAACCCGACCAGCACATGGCGCTGTTCACCAAATTGCGCGAACAGTGGGTTGAGTAAAACATTGGGTGTCGCTGGAGTGGCGTTCATCTTATTCCGCTGTCAGTTCATAGAGCTCCAGAGGTAAACCATCTGGATCGTTAAAGAAAGTAAAACGTGAGCTTGTGTAGGGATCAATGCGAACTGCTTCGCAAATCACACCAACCGCGTCAAGTTCTCGTATCGCCAGTTCAATATCATCGACCTGAAAAGCCAAATGCCGTAAGCCACATGCTTCCGGGCGACTAGGCCGGGCTGCGGGCGAGGGAAATGAGAATAACTCAATCGTATACTGGCCGTTTAATGCCAGATCGGCTTTCCACGAGTCCCGCGCATCACGATAAACTTCACTCAGGAGGCTAAAACCCAGTATTTCACAGTAGAATTTTTTGCTCGCCTGATAATCTGAACCAATTATCGCAATATGATGAACCTGACGTATTGCCAGCATGTATTACTCCCATTTAGTCATTGGTATTGAGTATGTTGACCCAGTAACGTCCATCATCATCGCGCTTGGCACCATGTATATCCGTTTCAAACCCGGGATAGTGTGCGCCAATAG
The DNA here is from genome assembly GCF_900460525.1 of Yersinia kristensenii. Taxonomy (NCBI): domain Bacteria; kingdom Pseudomonadati; phylum Pseudomonadota; class Gammaproteobacteria; order Enterobacterales; family Yersiniaceae; genus Yersinia; species Yersinia kristensenii. The sequence continues at coordinate 2,340,924 of NZ_UHIY01000001.1, read as the reverse complement.
CACAAAGCATCAGCAGGAAATCCAATACTGCACGGCTCTCCTCGGTGATAGTTTCACCCGGCATGACTAATGGGACTCCCGGTGGATAAGGTAAAATCATATTAGCGACAACTTTGCCAATCAAATCAGCCATATCACAAGCGACTATATTACCGCGGATCTGCTGTTGGAACATGTCATATGGCGTAAGTTTCATCTCAGGTAGTACATCAAAAGACTTGCGCATCAGGCGAGGTAAATCATGTTGGCGGATCATGTTATGAATACCTGCCGCCAGATCCTGAATACGCATATGGCGATAAAAATCAGGATCTTCAGCAAACAGATCTGGCAGCATATTTTTAATCCGCAAATTAAGATCAAAAGCGCGCTTAAAGTCGGTCAGGCCGCGCAATAAACTCATTGCCTTAGTTTTATCAATGCCGATACTAAATAAGAATAGCAAATTATAGGGGCCGGTTTTTTCTACCACGATCCCACGTTCATCCAGAAACTTTGCTACCAATGCGGCGGGGATCCCTTCCTCTTCAAGTGCTCCTTCGTGATTCATTCCCGGCGTCAGAATTGTCACTTTGATCGGATCAAGATACATATGATCAGCATCTGCAGAGCTAAAACCATGCCACGCTTGCCCCGGTTGGAGTGGCCAGCAGGCTATTTCGTCAATATCTTCCGGCTGCCAAACATCAAAGAACCAGTTATCACTTTCTGAGCGTAAGCGGCGCACTTCCTTGCGAAAATGCATAGCCCGTTCGATGGAGCGCAAAATCATGCGTCGGCCAGGATTGCCACGCATCATTGCCGCCGCCGTCTCCATTGAAGCGACAATCCCGTAATTAGGGGAGGTGGTGGTGTGCATCATGTAAGCTTCATTAAAGGTGCTTTCATTGTAATCACCTTTAATATGAATCATTGATGCCTGAGAGAATGCGGCCAGTAATTTATGGGTTGATTGCGTTTCATAAAATACTTTTCCTGCAATTCGCTCGCCACTCATACCACTTTTACCCTCATAAATTTCATGAAAATTGGTATAAGGAACCCAGGCCGAATCAAAATGAATGGAAGGAACATCCAATGTTTGCTTAATATAATCCGTATTATAGAGCAAGCCATCGTAGGTCGAGTTGGTGATTACCGCATGTACCGGCCAACTGGCATTCTTAGTCTGCGCAACTTTTGCCTCAATGGAGGTTTTAGTAAATTCGCGCTGCGGAATGCCGCCTAAAATGCCATAAGCATTTCGCGCAGGACACAAATAAATAGGGATGATATCGCTCATCATCAATAGATGCGTCAGAGACTTATGGCAATTACGGTCAATCAACACTGTGCTGCCTGCTGGTGATGAATACATACCAATGATTTTATTTGCCGTCGACGTGCCATTGGTTACCATATAACTCTGTTCGGCATTGAATGTGCGGGCAATATATTCCTCGGCCTCCAAATGTGGCCCGGTATGATCTAATAATGATCCCAGTTCAGTAACGGAGATTGAAATATCCGCTTTAAGGGTATTAGCGCCGAAAAAATCATAGAACAAACTCCCCACTGGGCTTTTTTGAAAAGCTGTTCCCGCCATGTGTCCAGGAGTACAAAAGGTATACTTTCCTTCTTTAACATAATTAAATAGCGCTTTGGTTAACGGCGGGGTAATACTATCCATATACTCTGCCGTATATTGTTCAATATGCTGTACAATATCTTCAGCAGCATTGAGGGTATATTCAAAGAAATAAAGTGCCATGCGCATTTCATTCAAACTGACATCCAGTGACGATGTGGTATTGATAAATGCATAGAGTGGGAGATATTCGTTTAGATCATTAATCTCAGCGCAAAGCTCATTACTGTGTTGGTCCCAATCAAAAATCACACCAATAATCCGCGCATTATGTTCAATAAGCTTGAGCAGATCACCGTGACTCTTAGGATAGATTAGCTGAAAACCTCTGGCGAGCAGAGCATCGTTCAACTCTCGAATGGGTTCATCTTTATAGTAAACCCCCATAGGCCCCATGATTGCGATGATATTCATTGGTGAATCCTCAATTTGTTCACTAGTCATCTATAACAACATGAAAATTCAACACAGGGTATCTTTTACCTGAAAGTTATGAGGTTAAACATTATTTTGAGATAAATACTCAATCGGCATCTGCGATATTGAAAGAGTATTATTTATCTATAGATAAATGATCGTTACAAGCTGAACGGATATAAATAAGGGGATGATCTAATGAGATTAGCAAGGCGACTTACAAACAAAAAATCCGGTACACAATATAGGTACCGGATTTCATTATCTAGCTTAGATGACCAGTATTTCGGTCACTATTAATCAGCAATAACCATAATTCATTAAACGCTGATAACGACGATTTAATAACTCTTCGTCATTCAGAACATCCAGATCACTAAGATCAGCCAGAAGCTGTGCTTTCAGTGAGGCGGCTATCGCCAGGTAATCACGATGCGCTCCCCCTAAAGGCTCAGGAATGACGGAATCGATCATTTTCAGTTCTTTCAAACGATGGGCGGTAATACCCATGGCTTCTGCGGCTAAAGGCGCTTTATCCGCACTTTTCCACAAAATAGACGCACAGCCTTCTGGGGAGATAACAGAATAAGTGCTGTATTGCAGCATATTCACTTTATCACCTACACCAATTGCCAATGCACCGCCGGAACCCCCTTCACCAATCACGGTACAAACGATTGGCACATTCAGGCGTGACATTTCGCGCAAATTACGTGCAATGGCTTCAGATTGACCACGCTCTTCAGCGCCGACACCGGGGTAGGCCCCTGGTGTATCAATGAAAGTAATGATGGGCAGTTTAAAGCGCTCAGCCATTTCCATCAAACGCAATGCTTTACGATAACCTTCTGGTGCTGGCATCCCAAAGTTACGGCGAATCTTCTCTTTGGTTTCACGGCCTTTTTGGTGACCAATGATCATCACCGGGCGACCGTCCAGACGAGCAATACCACCAACGATAGCTTTATCGTCAGCATAGGCACGATCACCGGCCAGCTCTTCGAAATCGGTAAAGATATTAGCGATATAATCCAGGGTATAAGGACGACGAGGATGGCGTGCCAATTGGGCAATTTGCCATGCACCGAGATCCGAGAATATCTTCCGCGTCAGCTCGACACTTTTCTCACGTAGACGCTGAACCTCTTCGTCCAGATTAATATCTAATTTTTCGTCTTGACGGCTGACTGCGGTCAGCGAGTCAATTTTCGCTTCCAGCTCTGCAATCGGCTGTTCAAAATCAAGAAAATTCAGACTCATAGCATTCCTATTTTAGTCAAATTCCAGTTCCACCTGCTCATTACCTACCAACGTTCGCAAATCTATCAATAAGCGATCGGTGGGCGTCACGCGCCATGTGGCTCCAAACCGCAGCCGGGCACGAGCATCTTCCCGTTGGTAATAAAGATGCACTGGGATCGTCCCCGCTCGATGGGGTTCCAACGACTGACGGAGACGGTTCAAAAGCTGGTCATCAATTTGCCTGTCGGTCAGCGATATAGCAAGCCCACGGGCATATTTTTCACGAGCTTCACTGATATCCATTAACTCACGGGCGGTCATTTTAAGTCCACCACTAAAGTCATCAAAGCTGACCTGTCCGGTGGCTATCAGGATACGGTCTTTTTCCAACAAATGCTGATATTTTTCCAACGCATCGGTGAATAGCATGACTTCAAGACGCCCAGAACGGTCGTCCAATGTACAAATGCCAATACGATTTCCGCGTTTTGTCACCATAACTCTCGAGGCGATAACCAACCCCGCAGCCATGGTCATTTTGCCCCGATCCGTCGGGTGCATATCTTTCAAACGCAGCCCGCCGGCATAACGCTCTATTTCCTTAAGATATTGGGTGATGGGATGGCCGGTCAGATACAGCCCCAACGTTTCCCGCTCACCGTCTAAAACAATCTGTTCCTGCCACGGCGGCACATTAGCATAAGATTGCTCAACCTGCTCAGGAGCATCGGCTAATACACCAAACATATCAACCTGACCAATGGCTTCAGCCTTAGCATGTTGGTCTGCGGCTTTTAATGCTTCGCCCAGTGAACTCATTAATGCAGCGCGATGCGGCCCCAAACGGTCAAAGGCACCGGACATAATAAGCTTTTCTAAAATCCGACGATTAAGTTTTTTAGTATCGACTCTGGCACATAAATCAAATAACTCTTTGAAATAGCCGCCCTCTTTACGGGCTTCCAACATGGCCTCAATCGGCCCTTCGCCAACACCTTTAATTGCGCCGATACCATAAACAATTTCGCCCTCATCATTAACATGGAAATGATACAGGCCGCTGTTGATATCAGGAGGCAGAATTTTCAGCCCCATGCGCCAACACTCATCGACCAGCCCCACCACCTTATCGGTGTTGTCCATATCGGCCGTCATTACCGCCGCCATAAACTCCGCAGGATAATGGGCTTTCAACCATAAAGTTTGGTAAGAAACCAAAGCATAGGCTGCAGAGTGTGACTTGTTAAAACCGTAACCCGCAAATTTCTCTACCAGGTCAAAAATCTTAATCGCCAGTTCACCCTCGACCCCCTGGCTTTTCGCACCATCTTCAAATATAGAGCGCTGTTTCGCCATCTCCTCCGGGTTCTTTTTACCCATCGCACGCCGCAACATATCCGCGCCGCCGAGTGAATAACCAGACAGAACCTGAGCAATCTGCATAACCTGTTCTTGATATAAAATGATGCCATAGGTTGGCTCAAGAACTGGCTTTAGCGATTCATGCTGCCATTCAATATCAGGATAGGATATTGCTTCGCGACCATGTTTACGGTCAATGAAGTTATCAACCATTCCTGATTGCAATGGACCGGGGCGGAATAATGCCACCAACGCGATCATATCTTCGAAGCAGTCAGGTTTTAGGCGCTTGATAAGATCCTTCATACCTCTGGATTCAAGCTGGAATACCGCCGTCGTTTCAGAACGTTGCAGCATATCGAAGCTTTTTTTATCATCCAGTGGAATAGAGGCAATATCAATCGGCTCTAACCCGGTTTTCGCACGCCGGGCGTTGATCATCTCCAATGCCCAGTTAATGATAGTGAGTGTTCGCAAACCAAGGAAGTCGAACTTCACCAACCCGGCATATTCCACATCATTCTTATCAAACTGAGTAACCGGGTTATTCCCTTCGGCATCGCAGTATAGCGGGGCAAAATCGGTAATTTTTGTTGGCGCGATAACCACCCCACCAGCATGTTTACCGGCGTTACGCGTTACCCCTTCCAACTTACGCGCCATGTCAATTAGCGCTCTAACCTCTTCATCTGCCTCATAAATTTCAGGCAGTTGCGGTTCCGCGGCGAATGCTTTTTCTAACGTCATGCCCGGATCTGGCGGGACTAACTTTGAGATGCGGTCAACGAAACCATAAGGATGGCCTAAGACCCGGCCCACATCGCGGATGACCGCTTTGGCTGCCATGGTACCAAAGGTAATTATCTGAGAAACCGCATCACGGCCATACATTTCAGCCACATGTTCAATGACCAGATCGCGTTTTTCCATACAGAAGTCAACGTCGAAGTCGGGCATTGATACACGTTCGGGGTTTAGAAAACGTTCGAACAGCAGGTCAAATTCCAGTGGATCAAGATCAGTAATCTTCAGCGCATAAGCCACCAGAGAACCTGCACCAGAACCACGCCCCGGCCCTACCGGCACGCCGTTATCTTTTGACCACTGAATAAACTCCATTACAATCAGGAAGTAACCAGGGAAGCCCATCTGGTTAATCACTTTTAGTTCAATTTCCAGACGTTCATCATATTCAGGGCGTTTTTGTGCCCGAACTTCAGGATCAGGGAATAAGAATTCCAACCGCTCTTCTAAACCTTGTTTAGACTTTTCAACCAGAAAGTCTTCTGTGCTCATATCGCCGGTCGGGAATTGCGGTAGGAAATACTCACCAAGCCGGATAGTCACATTACAACGTTTGGCTATTTCAACACTGTTAATCAGCGCCTCAGGAATATCCGCGAAAAGCTCACACATTTGCTCTTCATCGCGCATAAATTGCTGAGGGCTATAATTCTTAGGCCGCTTAGGGTCAACCAATGTAAAGCCGTCATGAATAGCCACGCGGATCTCATGGGCGTCAAAGTCAGACTCATCGATAAACCGCACATCATTGGTTGCGACTACCGGTAAACCACGCTCAGTGGCTAATGCCACCGCGGCATGCAGGTAGTTTTCTTCATCAGGGCGGCCAGTCCGAATTAATTCCAGATAATAACTGCCAGGGAAATGCTCCTGATAAAACTCAAGGCACAAATCAACCTGAGTGTGATTACCCCGCAGAATAAACTTGCCAACATCCCCCATCCGGCCACCAGACAGCAGAATCAGACCTTCTTTATGTTTAATCAACCAGTCACGGTCAATAATAGGTCCTGCAGCACCATACCCGCGTTGATAAGCTTCAGATATCAGCAAAGTCAGGTTTTGATAACCTTCATTATTACGTGCAAGAACAGTCAGGTGAGCTAATTCATCACCTAAAATTTCACTTTGCACGTAGAAGTCTGCGCCGATGATGGGTTTGATCCCAGCACCATGAGCGCTACCGTAGAATTTTACCAAGCCACACAGGTTGGTGAAGTCGGTAATGGCCAGAGCGGGCATGCCTAAGGCGGCAGCTCTCTTCACCAAGGGTCCAATCTTGGCTAATCCATCGATCATGGAGTAATCGCTGTGAACACGCAGGTGGACAAAACGAGGTTCGGCCATATCCAGATACCAGAAATTAGTGGATTGAATCATATCCCAAGCAATTCATTGCCAAGGAATCATACCCATACATTATGGATGTTGCTTTATTTTATAGATGCAAGTCGCTGTTTACACTAAACCCAGCACACGCTTAACTGGGCCAAAACTGCGCCGATGATGTTCAGTTGCACCCAAAGCTGCCAATTTTTCCAAATGGACAGCGGTTGGATAACCTTTATGTTGCGCGAAACCATATCCGGGAAATTGAAGGTCCAGCTCAGTCATTTCGCGATCACGGGTTACTTTGGCCAGAATTGAAGCGGCGCTTATCTCCGCTACCCGACTGTCACCTTTCACTACAGCCAATGACGGCATAGCTAATTTTGGACACCGGTTACCGTCGATCAAGACATAATCGGGCGCTATGTGTAGCCCAGCTACCGCTCTTTGCATTGCCAACATAGTCGCGTGCAATATATTTAGATGATCAATTTCTTCTGGCTCAGCGCGACCAAGGCTCCATGATAAGGCCTTGTCTATAATTTCGTCATAAAGTGATAAACGGCGCTTTTCACTCAGTTTTTTCGAGTCGGCTAAGCCCACAATGGGCCGTTTCGGATCGAGAATAACTGCAGCGGTAACAACGGCCCCCACTAAAGGGCCACGGCCCACTTCATCCACACCGGCAATTAGGTTTGCTGGTGGATAAATAAAGATATCAGTCATCGTCCTGCTAACTCCAATACTGCTTGTGCCGCCTGTTCATCCGCACCACAGCGGATGCTCTGATGTAAGATCAGGAAGCGCTCTTTTAAAGCCTCAACCGCCTTTCCACCTTGTAATAAAGGCAGCAGCGCATCTGCGAGCTTCTGCGGTTGACACTCTTGCTGCAACAACTCTGTCACTAGCTCTTCGCCCGCTAACAAATTGGGTAACGAAACATAAGGAGTCTTAACCAACCTCTCAGCCAACCAGAATGTGAAAGGTTTCATACGATAACCAACCACCATTGGGCACTTGGCCAACATGCATTCTAGCGCAGCCGTACCGGAAGCCAGCAACGTCGCATCAGCAGCAATCATCGCCAGACGGGCATTACCATCAAGCAAATGTACTGACAGATCAGGTGCAATTTCGGCCTTAATTCGCTCGAATTGCTCTCGACGCTTGCTATTTACCAGCGGAACCAGCACTTCCAGATTGGGCAATTGTTGCTTCAAAATAGCCGCGGTGCGCAGGAAATCACCACTGAGCATTTCTACTTCAGAATGGCGACTACCCGGCAATAAAGCCAGACAAGGTGTTTGGGATGCAATGCCAAGCTCGACTTTTGCCGCGAGTTTATCGGGAACCAATGGCATGGTATCAGCCATGGTATGGCCGATAAAACGGCAGGGAACATTAAAACGATCGTAAAACGCTTTTTCAAAAGGAAGGAAAGCGAGCACCATATCGGTCGCTTTGCCAATTTTGAAAACACGCTTTTGTCGCCAAGCCCATACGGATGGGCTGACATAATGAACAGTTCGAATACCACGCTGTTTCAAACGCCCTTCGAGGGTAATATTGAAATCAGGCGCATCGATACCGACAAAAACATCCGGCAAGAGCTCACTAAAGCGTTGAGTCAGCTCCTTTCGGATTTTCAGTAGCCGTGGCAGTCGCTCTAACACTTCAACAACGCCCATCACCGCTAATTCTTCCATCTCAAACCAAGCTTCACATCCTTCAGCTTGCATCAGAGGCCCTGCCACCCCGACAAAGTGAGCATCAGGAACCTGAGCTTTCAGTGCACGAATCAATCCTGCACCTAAGATGTCGCCGGAGGTTTCACCGGCGACTAAACCTATAGTTAAAGGACGCACGCCGTTTGACGGCCGATCAACAGATAATGGGCTATTTTGCATAAGTCAGCGAATAATGCCGCGAGTCGAACGAGCAAAGAAATCAATGAATGCTTGAACTGATGGGTGCTGTTCCGCCAATTCAGCAATTTCAGGTTTCACTTCATCCAACGTCCGGCCACTGCGATACAATAATTTGTATGCATTGCGGATAGCATGGAGTGATTCTTTGTCGAAACCACGGCGTTTTAACCCTTCGATATTGATACCGAATGGTGTCGCATGGTTACCCTGAGCGATGACAAAAGGAGGCACATCCTGAGCTACACCAGAACAACCGCCCACCATGACATGCGCACCAATCACGCAGAATTGATGGATAGCAGTCATTCCGCCAATAATGGCAAAATCGTCGATTTCTACATGACCACCCAATGTTGCATTATTTGCAAGAATACAACGATTGCCAATGATGCAGTCATGGGCAATGTGGGCATTAATCATCAGTAAATTATCGCTGCCTACTTTTGTTAATCCACCACCTTGCACGGTGCCTCGGTGGATAGAAACACTTTCACGGATACGATTGCGGTCACCGATCTCTACGCGAGTAGGCTCGCCAGCATATTTCAGATCCTGATTTGCTTCACCAATCGAAGCAAACTGATAAATCTGATTATCACTGCCGATTTTTGTTATTCCATTAACGACGACATGGGATTTCAGTTCCGTGCCAGCGCCGATTTCCACCTGGGATCCGACAAAGCAAAAGGGGCCAATACGAACACCGGCGCCAATAACTGCACCTTCTTCGACGATAGAACTAGGATGGATAACGGCGGTTTTGTCAATCACGTATCAGGACTCCTTAACGTCAGACTTTGCAACTTCAGATTTTGCAACTACAGCTGTTGCTGGTTTGCTACGAGCACACATCATTGTTGCCGTACAAACGATTTCACCATCAACTTTCGCAACCCCCGTAAAACGGGTCAGACCACGGCGTTCTTTAACAAACTCAACTTCCATGATCATTTGATCGCCAGGCACTACTGGACGTTTAAAGCGAGCGTCATCAATGCCAGCAAAATAATAAAGCTCACCCGGTTCAAGTTTACCGCGGCTCTTAAACGCCAAAATCCCGGTAGCCTGTGCCATCGCTTCTAATATCAGCACACCAGGGAAGATTGGCTTGCCTGGGAAATGGCCTTGGAAAAATGGCTCGTTGAAAGAGACGTTCTTCACTGCACGCAGAAATTTCCCTTCCTCAAAATCAAGGACGCGATCTACCAGCAAAAATGGAAAACGGTGCGGGAGTAGATCCAGAATCTCTTCAATGTGCAGAGTATGAGTGTCAGTAGTCAAAATACTCTTCCTGTCTAAAAACTGATGCTATCAACAACACGGCCTGCACTGCCCCAAAAGGGAGGCATTAGGCAGGCCGCAAATTAGGAACTCTTTACACTTACTTTTGGCATCAATTGCCAATAAGTTTGATTATTTGCTCAGAGTTTCGGGCTTAAGTGATTATTCTTTATCGATTTTACGCTCAATCGCTTTTAAGCGTTTATTTATCCCATCAATATTCATCACTAAAGCAGCTGTTTTGCGCCACACTTTATTGGGTTGTAGCGGAATACCGGAGGAGTATAACCCAGGTTCAGTGATTGGGCGCATCACCATTCCCATTCCGGTGATTGTGACTTTGTCACAAATCTCCATATGACCATTGATCACACTTGCGCCGCCAATCATACAATAGCGTCCAACTTTCAGACTGCCAGCCATGATAACACCACCCGCAACCGCAGTATTGTCGCCAATCACAACGTTATGTGCAATCTGACATTGGTTATCAATGATGACACCATTACCAATAATCGTATTATCCAGCGCACCACGGTCAATTGTTGTACAGGCACCAATCTCAACACGGTCGCCAATATGTACAGAACCAAGCTGCGGTATTTTTATCCAGTTGCCACGATCATTTGCATAGCCAAAACCATCTGCACCAATGACCGTACCGGATTGAATCAGGCAATTTTGCCCAATAACAACTTCATGATAAACGGAGACATTGGCCCACAAACGGCTACCAGCACCAATGTGAGTATTCTTGCCAATAAAACAGCCAGCACCGATAACCACGTTATCGCCCAACACAACACCAGACTCTATCACTGCATTCGCACCGATAGATAAGTTCTTACCCAACGTTGCCTGTGGAGAAATCACCGCACTTGGGGCAATATCTTGCGCAGGTTGAGGTGTGGTATCCATTATCTGTGCCATGCGTGCATAGGTTAAATACGGATTTTTAACCACCAATGCCGCAGATTTACAGAAAGGTAAGTCAGCCTCAGTCAACACCACCGCACCTGCATTGCAAGTTGCGAGTTGCTCCTGATAACGGCTGTTTGACAAAAATGTGATTTGCGAAGGCTCGGCAGAATGCATAGAAGCGATGCCGGTGATGACAAGAGAGCCATCACCGTGCACCTGTGCATCCAACTGCTGGGCTAAATCAGCCAGTCGAATTGAAAGCATGTTTTATTTAACCTGTTTCAGCACGTCAGCAGTGATATCTTTAGAAGGATCTGCATATGCAACAGCATTTGCATCAATCACTACGTCATAACCACCTTTGCTGGCGACAGATTTAACAGCATCCTGAATACGGCTCAGAATTTTGTTACGCTCTTCCATCTGACGACGGCGATTATCTTGCTCAAAAGCCTGGGCTTTAGTAGAGAAAGTTTCACGCTGTTTCATTACGTCGCTTTCCAGCTTAGTACGATCACTGGCTTTCATAGTAGAACCGTCACGTTGCAGTTTCTGCATTTTAGTCTGCAGATCGCGCTCCATTCCTTGCAGTTCGGTTGCACGGCCTTTGAATTCATTCTCCAGCTGTTTAGCTACGGTTTCACGCGCAGGTAATTGTTGGAAAATGCTGGAAACGTTAACAATAGCAATTTTGTCTGCGGCTTGAACGCTGGCAGAAGCTGCCAATGCTAAACCAAGACCTGCGGCACACAACCACTTTTTCACTATAAACTCCTTACCATTACCTGTTTGTGTCAGAGACACCTTGAAGTGCACTTAATACTGAATAATTCCTAAGAGCGCGCCAGCCTAAGCCGACGCAACTTTAGGTTATTTCAACTACCAGTGCTGTCTTTAAAATTCAATGTTACTTTGCCAATCAATTACCAAGTTTTACCGATGTTAAACTGGAATTGCTCTGACTTATCGCCTTCGTAATCTTTAACCGGTTTAGCATATGAGAACACTAGAGGCCCTAATGGAGACATCCATTGTAGTGCCACACCGGCAGAGACACGAATATTGCTAGCTTTACTATAATCAGGAATACCTGCCGCTCGTGTTTCTGCGGTATTTTCCCAATTGGTATCCCATACGGTACCTGAGTCAATAAAGACTGAAGTACGTACAGAATTTGAGTATTTCTCACTAATGAACGGCGTCGGTGTAATCAGTTCTAGACTGGCCACCGCCATGGCGTTCCCCCCTACCGCATCGGTAGAGTTACTAACTGTAGTCCCATTATTGCCATAGTATGCCGCTTTGGGACCAATGTTATTAGAACGGAAACCACGGACAGAGCTGGCACCACCGGCATAGAAGTTCTCGTAGAATGGCATTTCTTTCGAACCGATGCCGCCGCCGTAACCCAAGCGACCACGGCCCAACAGCACCCATGAACGATCTTCATCTAATGGCTGGTATGCTGATGTATCGAATGTGACTTTGTAGAACTCATTATCTGAGCCAGGTACAGTCACTTTCGTATTCACCGAGGATTTCACACCCGAAGTTGGGAAGAAGCCACGGTCCAAGTTGTTATATGTCCAACCCAGATTCAGCGTAAAGTCATCAGTAGTAAAGCCTGTACGCCCGGTGTAATCAGGACGTTGGCCTACCGACTCTAGATAGCGCCACATCGCAACTTGCGGTTCCATGTCAGACAGGTCGTTGTGGACGTAACCTAAGCCAACACGCAATGAGTTATTCTCATTGATTGGGAAGCCTAACGTACCGTCAACACCATAACTGCTGTTGGTATAACCGGATAGGTCTGCGTTATCTGCTTTAAAATCATTATAGAAGATACGCCCACCCAAACTGACACCGTCAACGGTGAAGTATGGGTCAGTTAAGGTAAACTCAGCATAGGTCTGGTAGTCGTTTTTCGTGCCGTTAATACCGACAGTGTTACCGGTACCCAACCAGTTATCTTGCTGCACGCCGACCTGGAAGCTCACACCACTTTCAGTACCGTAACCGATACCAAAGTTTAGACTACCGGTGTTTCGTTCCTTCACTTTGTAAGTCACATCGACCTGATCAGCCGTTCCTGGGACTCGTTGAGTTTCAACATCAACAGTCTCGAAATAGCCTAAACGGTTCAGACGTTCTTTACCGGCTTCAACTTGATCATTACCCAGCCATGCACCTTCCATTTGACGCATTTCACGGCGCAACACTGAGTCTTTACTGGTGTCATTACCTTCGAAACGGACGTTACGGACATAGAAACGGTTACCCGCATCTACATTGATATGCAATTTAACTGTTTTATCAGCATCGTTAATTTCAGGCTGAGATACAACGCGCGGGTAAGCATAGCCATAGCGGCCCAACATCTTCTTGATGTCTTCTTCCATGCGCGTCACTTTACTGCCGTTAAACAGTTCACCCGGCTCAATCTTGGTCAGCTTATCCGCTTCAGATTGATGGCCCGCAAGATTACCGCTCACAACCACGCTGTTAAGCTTGTATTGGTCACCTTCAGTAATATTGATAGTGATATAGATGCCTTTTTTATCTGGCGTCAAACTCACTTGGGTTGAATCAATGTTAAATCGGGCATAACCACGATCCAGATAGAAACTGCGTAAGGTTTCGAGGTCACCAGCCAGTTTCTGCTTCTGATATTTACGATCACCGACCACGTTCCACCATGGCACTTCATCGCGCAGTTGGAAGCGCGAGATAAGTTCATCAGTTGTGAAACTGTGGTTACCTACGATGTTGATCTGCTGAATTTTTGCAGATACACCCTCGGTAAAGACCAATTTTAGATCGACACGATTACGTGGCAATGGAGTAACAACAGCCTTCACTGAAGCGCTGTATTTACCCACACTGTAGTAGAAGTCTTCGAGTCCTTTTTCAATGTTGGATATAGTGGTACGGTCCAGGGCTTCGCCAACCCGGACGCCAGAGGCCTCCAGATTCTGCTTAAGCATGTCATCTTTCACCGCTTTATTACCGGAGAAAGTGATGCTGGCAATCGTTGGGCGTTCTTTGACTTGAACAATCAGCGTATCACCATCGCGCAGGACGCGAACGTCCTCGAAGTTGCCTGTAGCAAACAACGCACGGATAGTTTGACCGATGTCATCATCACTGACGGTATCGCCTACGCGAACCGGCATATTAAGTAACGCCGCACCGACGGCGACCCGTTGCAGGCCTTCGAAATGAATATCTTTCACTACGAACCCGTCTGCACCGTATACGGTGGCGCTGCCAAACAGCAGCGACGCTATGAGCAACTTTTTCATCGCCATCGTTGTTATGCGTTCTTCCTAACCTATCCCCTGCCGTTAAAGACGGGAGAAATCATTGAAAAGTGCAAGCCCCATTAATAACACCAGCAAAATCGAGCCGATGCGATAACTGAAGTCCTGTACTCGCTCAGAAACCGGCCCACCCTTCAGCTTTTCTATCGCCAGGAAGAGCAGATGTCCACCATCTAACACCGGTAACGGGAACAAATTGATAATGCCCAAGTTGACACTGATCAGTGCCAAAAACATCAGGTAATACACCAACCCGTACTCAGCTGAAACCCCAGCACCTTGTGCAATAGATATCGGGCCACTCAAGTTATTCAGCTTAACATCACCAGTAATCAGTTTACCCAACATGCTTACCGTCAAATGCATCAACTGCCAGGTTTTATCCCCAGCTTGGTAGAGTGCAGTGAACGGGCCATATTGGCGAATCGTTTTATATTCATCCGGAAGCGGTATAACTTTCGGCACTACACCCGCAAAACCTTCACTGCGGTTCTCTCCAACCGATTTTGTATCTGGTATCAAGGTTAAAGACAAGGGGGTACCCCCCCTTTCAATATCTAACACCAGCGCTTTACCGGGGTTATCTCGAACTTGTAAAACAAATGATTGCCAACGATCCAGCAACTGGCCGTTAACTTTAACTACCCTATCCCCTGCTTGTAAACCCGCCTTTTGTGCCGCTGACCCTGGTTGGACTTCTGCCAAGACGGATTCAATCTGCGGGCCACGCGGGATAATGCCTAGCGCAACCACTGGATCTTGTTTATCTGGCTCAAATTGCCACTGACGCAAATCCAGTGTCTTTTGCTCCACATTAGTAGATCCAAATGGAGCAACACCGACTTGTGTCTGCTTGTCACCAATCTTGCCAACTAAAGCTAAACGAACAGAATCCCAGTCAGGCGTTTCGATACCATCTACCGACTTAAGTTCCATTCCCGGAGAAATATTGGCTTGTGCAGCAATGGATTGTGGCGAAATATCACCCACAACCGGACGCACACTTGGTACGCCAATGATAAATACCAGCCAGTAAGCAATGATAGCAAAAAGGAAGTTAGCAATAGGACCCGCGCTGACGATTGCCGCACGCTGTAAAATGGTTTTATTGTTAAAAGATTGATGACGGAGCTCCGGAGCAACCGCTTCTACGCGCTCATCCAACATTTTAACGTAGCCGCCCAATGGGATAAGGGCGATAACATACTCGGTTCCCTGACGATCAGTTCGACGCCATAACGCTTTACCAAAGCCAATTGAAAAGCGTTCAACACGGACACCACAGCGCCGTGCCACCCAAAAGTGGCCAAACTCATGCACTGTAATTAAGATCCCAAGTGCGATAATAAACGCGGCCAGGCTCCAGAGTATGCTCATCATATTCCCTAAACTCCCCGTCAGTGACGGATTAAAACACTAACAGCATTAAGCAGGCAAATACCGGCACAGCTGCGGTCAGGCTATCGATACGATCCAGTATCCCACCATGACCAGGAATCAAATGACCACTGTCTTTGATTCCCGCTTCACGTTTAAACATACTTTCGGTCAAATCGCCGAGTACCGAGGCCAATGCAGCGACCACGGAACAGATTAACAGTTTTTCGGGAATGATATCCAACGGAGCATATCGACCAAACAACCATGATATCAGAGCTGATGTCAGTAAACCGCCAATTAATCCTTCCCACGTTTTACCCGGTGAGACTTTAGGCGCTAATTTATGTTTACCGAACAATTTACCGAACATGTAGGCGCCAGAATCTGCTCCCCACACCAGCAGCATCACATACAGTAACCACCAGGCGCCAATATTATGGTCCTGCTCATAGCCATACTGGCGTAGTGCGACCATACCCCAGAAGAATGGGACAATGGTTAGAATGCCGAAAACTATACGCAACAGACGTGAATCGCGCCAAACTACCGCAGAGCGTGGGTAAGTAAGCACCAACAGCAATGCAGCGATCCACCAGCCCATAGAAAGCCAGAGAGGCACGCTCACTTGTGGAAGATGAGCTGAATGTTGGTAAGCCGGGAGGCTAAGCAACATTAGAACAAGTAAAAAGCCACACAGTATGGCTAGCCAAATACGCTGAGAACGACTGGCAAACCCGGCTAATTGTCCCCATTCCCAAGCAGCAAGCATGCTGACGACAAGAGTGACAATAGCAAAACCAACCGGCGGAAGCAGGAACAGTGCACCAATGACAACCGGAATCAAGATTAAAGCAGTTATGAGACGATACTTCAGCAAAAGTTCCCCCTAGGATGCAGTTGCATCGATAGGTGTAGTTCCCCCGAAGCGACGCTCTCGTTGTGCAAATGCATTCAGCGCACCTTCAAAGACATGTTCATCAAAATCAGGCCAGAGTACATCAGTAAAGTAAAGCTCAGCATAGGCGATTTGCCACAACAAGAAATTACTGATGCGATGTTCACCACCGGTTCTGATCACTAAATCTACCTCAGATTGCTCATGAAGGCAGATATGCGAGTTTAGCGATTTTTCACAGATATCTGTGGGTTGCAACTCCCCTCGCTGTACCTGCTCAGCTAAGTGACGCACTCCCTGAATAATATCCCAACGGCCACCATAATTGGCAGCAATGTTAAGTCTCAGACCGTCATTATTTGCCGTTAACTCTTCTGAGCGACGGATCCGTTTCTGCAAACGTTCACTAAAGCGACTAATATCACCAATAACAGATAAACGAACTTTATGTTTATGCAGACTTTTTACTTCGCTGTCCAGCGCATGAACAAAAAGTTCCATTAATGCGGTGACTTCTTGGGCAGGGCGGTTCCAGTTTTCACTGCTAAAAGCATAAAGCGTGAGTGCATCCAACTGATGAGTAGCAGCAAAACTGACCGCTCTGCGAACTGATTTCACTCCCGCTTTATGACCGAAGACCCTTAATTTACCCTGTTTTTTTGCCCAACGCCCATTACCATCCATAATGATAGCAACATGGCGTGGGGTCAGGGGGGACAAGTTAGCCCTATCTTCATTTACAGACGACATAATGCGAACTCATTTCCTCAATAAATCAATTGTCCATCCCGAACATTAGGCAGCAAGCGCACAAAAAAAGCCGTGTACCAAGTCACGGCTTCTTCAGTGACAGCCAAAATAGACGGTTTAAATACCTATTGGGCCACTAATCAACAGTCTATCTACCCATTGACGGTGCAGACTATATCATCTCAGCCTTGTCCTAACAAATTCCCACATCAGCCAATAAGGCTTTTAATTATTCAATTTCGCTATTACTTGAACCGCCATATCGCGGGCTTTACGGTCAATCACCAACACCTCATCCACACTGGCTGGTTCTGGTAATGATAACTGCTCCACAACAGTACGATTAATCACTGCAATATCAGTGAAACGAATTTGCGAATCCAAGAATGCCATGACAGAAATTTCGTTGGCTGCATTCAGAGCGGTAGTGGCGGCTTGCCCTGTATTTGATGCATCGATAGCCAACTTCAAGCACGGATAACGCTGATAATCTGGCTCTGCAAAGGTAAGCTCGCGGATCTTGCAGAAATCCAGTGGTGCAACGCCGGAACTCACTCGCATTGGATAGGCCATCGCATGTGCAATGGGAGTACGCATATCTGGTGTACCCATCTGCGCCAATACACTGCCATCATGGTAGCGCACCATTGAATGAATGACAGATTGAGGGTGTAAAATAACTTCCACCTGTTCTGCGCTAGCATTAAATAACCACCGCGCTTCGATATACTCCAGCCCTTTGTTCATCATTGTCGCTGAGTCGACCGAAATCTTGCGCCCCATAGACCAGTTTGGATGTGCACAAGCTTGATCTGGGGTGACATCTGCAAATTGTGCTAATGGAGTTTCACGTAGTGGGCCACCAGAACCCGTTAAGATAATGCGGGAAACACCATTCTCACTTAATGAAGAATAGCCTAATTGAGACTGAACCCTTTCAGGTAAACTCTGAAAAATAGCATTATGTTCACTGTCGATGGGTAACAGTTGTGCACGGCTGTGCTTCACTTCATCCATAAAGAGCTTGCCACAAGTAATTAGTGACTCTTTGTTGGCCAGTAATACTTGTTTCCCTGCGCGGATAGCCGCCAGTGTTGAGGGCAACCCTGCAACGCCGACAATCGCCGCCATCACCTGATCAACATCGCCGATAGCCGCCAGCTCACACGCGGCTTTTTCGCCGGAGTAAACTTCTGTTCTTGAACCGTTTTCTGCCAATAACCGGCGCAATGCTTTAGCCGAAGTTTCATCGGACATAGCTGCATAACGGGGAGTGAATTCAAGACATTGCTGGGCCATCTGATCAACATTGCGACCAGCAACCAATGCGGTGATTTTGAATAATTCGGGATTAGCGCGCACAACACCCAGAGTGCTGTTGCCGATGGAACCTGTAGAACCAAGAATAGTCAGTTGCTTCATGAGAGTACTCTGAATAACTGTGTTTATACCCGTCATACTTCAAGCTGCATGTACGTTGGCTGCTTTCATTCACCCCAGTCACTTACCTGTGTAAGCTCTTCGGGATAATGAGTCTCTTTGAGACTCACCCTGCGGGCGAGCATAAATGCTGTTCAAACCGGTCTTCGACCAATTTGTCACTCAATTGCCGCTTTCCTGCAACTCGAACTATTTAGGGTATTATGATAGGCGCGGCATCAATCTAATAACATATTGAATTCGCTAAAACAAAGCGCCAACTAAGCGGCGCTTTGTCATGCCGAGTAAGGATTAGAAATCCATCAACTCGGTTTCTTTAGCGGCCAATGCAGCATCAACTTTCTTGATAAAGGCATCGGTCAGTTTTTGTATGTCTTCTTGAGAGCGACGATCTTCGTCTTCGCTGATCTCTTTATCTTTCAACAAAGCTTTTACTTTATCATTAGCATCACGACGCACGTTACGAATAGAAACGCGGCCCTGCTCTGCTTCTGCACGAACAACTTTGATTAAGTCTTTACGGCGTTCTTCTGTCAATGCTGGCAATGGAACACGGATAACGGTGCCCGCAGAAGAAGGATTCAGGCCTAAATCAGAAGTCATGATCGCTTTTTCAACCGCGGCACTGAGGCTACGGTCAAAAACAGTCAAAGCCAAAGTCCGGGAGTCTTCAACGACGATGTTAGCCAACTGGCGCAATGGCGTTGCAGTACCATAATACTCAACCTGGATGCCATCAAGAATACTAGGAGAAGCGCGGCCGGTACGGATCTTACTGATGTGATTCTGGAATGCTTCTAAGCATTTTTCCATACGCACTTCGGTATCTTTTCTAATTTCGTTAATCACGTTGTGAACCCTTGAAAACTGGTTACTTGGCAGGCCATACCTTGAGTATAGCCAGTGAATATACAAACCAACAGTTGCTGGCGTTAGGGGCAGACCTCGACAACACGGACAATCGCTTATTTAGCTGCCGATATCACTTCTTTAGTGATTAATGTCCCTTCGTTCTCACCCATCACCACACGGCGTAGAGCGCCAGGTTTATTCATGTTGAAAACACGAATTGGCAGATTGTGGTCACGGGCCAAAGTGAAGGCCGCCAGATCCATAACTTTCAGCTCACGCTCTAAAACGTCCTGATAGGTTAACTGTTCGTACAGTGTTGCGTCAGGATTTTTCACCGGATCTGCGGAGTAAACCCCATCGACTTTTGTTGCTTTTAACACAACATCAGCTTCAATTTCGATACCACGCAGACAAGCCGCGGAGTCTGTAGTGAAAAATGGGTTACCCGTACCCGCAGCAAAAATGACCACACGGTTGTGACGCAGCAGGCTGATAGCTTCGGCCCAGCTGTAATTATCACACACACCATTAAGTGGAATAGCAGACATCAGGCGGGCGTTCACATAGGCACGGTGCAGTGCATCTCGCATTGCCAGGCCGTTCATTACGGTAGCCAGCATTCCCATGTGGTCGCCCACTACGCGGTTCATCCCAGCTTGTGCCAAACCGGCACCGCGGAATAAGTTACCACCGCCAATCACCACACCGACTTGAATGCCCAATTCGACCAGCTCTTTAACTTCTTGAGCCATGCGATCCAAAACGCTTGCGTCGATACCAAAACCTTCTGCGCCTTGCAGGGCTTCACCGCTAAGCTTAAGCAGGATACGCTGATATACGGGTTTTGCATTGGTTGCCATGGTGTTCTGTCCTAAGCAGCAGTAATAATATTGGGGACTTGACTGTCAGGATTTCAAAGCAATATTGGGCATTGAAAACTGACAAGCCTAAGCTTATACCCTCTATAATTCGAGTAGCAGGAAGACGACAACTGAGCGAATCCTCAGGAGCTTACATAAGTAAGTGACTGAGATGAACAAAAGCAGTCAACGCACCTGTAGCTTGAAATATGACGGGTATCGAGTGGATAAAATGGAACCGCCTGGTGGCGGCCCCATTTTTAGCATTAAGACTGTTTGCTCATTGCTGCAACTTCAGCAGCAAAGTCAGTCTCAACTTTCTCAATGCCTTCGCCCACTTCGAAGCGGATGAAGTTTACAACGTCAGCGTTGTGCTCTTTCAACAGATCGCCAACAGTTTTGCTTGGGTCCATAACGAAGTTCTGACCAGTCAGAGAAACTTCGCCGGTGAACTTACGCATACGGCCTTCAACCATTTTCTCAGCAATTTCACGTGGTTTGCCGGATTCGATAGCGATGTCCAACTGGATTTGGTGCTCACGAGCAACAACTTCAGCAGGAACATCTTCTGGCTTAACATATTCAGGTTTGCTTGCAGCGATGTGCATAGCAATGTGCTTAACCAGCTCTTCATCAGCGCCAGTTGCCGCAACCATAACACCGATACGTGCACCGTGCAGATAAGTCCCCAGAACATCGCCTTCCAGAGCAGCAACACGGCGAATGTTGATGTTCTCACCGATTTTAGCTACCAGGTTAGCGCGTTGTTCTTCGAACTTAGCTTTCAGAACGTCGATATCAGCAATTTTGTCAGCCAGAGCTGCGTTGATCACTTCTTCGCCGAATGCTTTGAAGCCAGCATCTTTAGCAACGAAGTCAGTTTCGCAGTTCAGTTCCAGAATCACACCGAATTTGCCGTCAGCTGAAATTTTAGCCAGGATAATACCTTCAGCAGCGATACGGCCTGCTTTCTTGGCAGCTTTAGCCTGACCAGATTTACGCATATTGTCGATGGCAAGCTCGATGTCGCCGTTAGCTTCAACCAACGCCTTTTTACATTCCATCATGCCTGCGGCAGTACGCTCACGCAGTTCTTTTACCAAAGCAGCGGTAATAGCAACCATTTCAATTTCCTCGGTTCTCTTGTGAAAACAAGATCTCACATTAGATACGCAAAGGGGGCCTATAAAGGCCCCCTAACCAACATATTTCAATACCTGGTTAATAAGGGCTCACGACGAGCCTGACTTATTATTCAGCTTCTACGAAGCTTTCTTCCGCTTGAACGGCCAGATCTTGAGAACGACCTTCAGTGACGGCAGTAGCAACAGCGCTCAGGTACAGTTTAACTGCACGGATTGCGTCATCGTTACCTGGGATGATGAAGTCAACGCCATCTGGATCGGAGTTAGTATCAACGATAGAGAATACCGGGATACCCAGGTTGTTAGCTTCTTTGATAGCGATGTGTTCGTGATCAGCATCAACAACGAACAATGCGTCTGGTAAGCCGCCCATGTCTTTGATACCGCCCAGGCTGTTTTCCAGCTTGTTCAGTTCACGAGTACGCATCAGCGCTTCTTTTTTGGTCAGCTTGTCAAAGGTGCCGTCTTGAGACTGGATTTCCAAATCTTTCAAACGTTTGATGGACTGACGAACGGTTTTCCAGTTAGTCAGCATCCCGCCCAACCAGCGATGGTTCACGAAGAACTGGTCGCAGTTGTTGGCAGCTTCTTTTACCGCTTCGCTTGCTGCGCGTTTAGTACCAACGAACAAGATCTTACCTTTACGGGAAGAGATCTTTTTCAATTCAGCCAGAGCTTCGTTGAACAATGGTACGGTCTTTTCCAGGTTGATGATGTGAACTTTGTTACGTGCGCCGAAGATGAAAGGCTTCATTTTCGGGTTCCAGTAACGGGTCTGGTGACCGAAGTGAACACCGGCCTGGAGCATGTCGCGCATGGAAACAGTTGCCATGATTAAAACCTCTATAGTATCAGTTGGGGTTATGCCTCCACGTGTCCCATAACGCCGACCCCACAAGCTATTGATCATAATCAAAAACTTTAGGGCACCCCGGCGTATGTGTCGACACGTGTGTGTTATTTACACATATGAGTGCGATTGGTATTACTCGACTAAACAGCACGTTACTTATCAGAACATGCCAAGGAACTCTTAGAGAGACCCAAGAACAATAATAAAGAAAAATAGTACGGTTCGCCGGCGCGCTTTATACCATAAACAGCCACAACACACCAACTTTTGTTGTATTTAATGCGGTCACTGTAAACGAACATTTGGCAGCAAATTGCTGGGCTGATACCATTAGCGCAGATTTTTTATTTATACCCGTCATACTTCAAGCTGCATGTGTGTTGGCTACGCTCTATCACCCGAATTACTTACTGATGTAAGCTCATCGGGGCTCTCTCGCTTGCCGCCTTTCTGCAACTCGAATTATTTAGGGTATATGATATTTATTCACCTGCTTATTATCACGGCGGCTGAAACTCACAGCCCCTACGGACACTTTTGCATGGCAATCTCAATCAAAACACCTGAAGATATTCAAAAAATGCGCGTTGCTGGCCGCCTGGCTGCTGAAGTGCTGGAAATCATTGAGCCTCACGTAAAACCAGGCGTCACCACTGGCGAACTTGATCGTATTTGTCACGACCATATTACCCACCACCAGCAAGCAATTTCAGCTTGTCTTGGTTATCACGGCTTTCCGAAATCGGTTTGTATTTCTGTCAATGAAGTTATCTGCCACGGTATCCCAAGTGACGAAAAAGTCCTGAAAGATGGCGATATAGTGAACATCGACGTGACCGTGATTAAAGACGGTTTCCATGGCGACACGTCAAAAATGTTTATTGTCGGCAAGCCAACCATCCTCGGTGAGCGTTTGTGCCGGGTGACCCAAGAGAGCCTGTATCTGGCGATCAAAATGGTCAAACCGGGTATCCGTCTGCGTACCTTAGGTAAAGAAATTCAGAAATTTGTAGAAGCGGAAAACTTCTCTGTCGTCCGTGAATATTGTGGTCACGGCATTGGTGAGGGCTTCCATGAAGAGCCACAAGTTCTGCACTACGATGCTGATGACGGTGGCGTTGTCCTACAAGCCGGTATGGCTTTCACCATTGAACCTATGGTCAATGCTGGCGATTACCGCATCCGCACCATGAAAGACGGTTGGACAGTAAAAACTAAAGATCGCAGCTTGTCGGCGCAGTATGAGCATACTATTGTGGTAACTGATAACGGCTGCGAAATAATGACGTTGCGCAAGGATGACACCATCCCCAACATCATAACGCACGAGTAATATGACAAGCCGGCATCCGCCGGCTTTTTTATGGGTTGCGTCTTTTTATCAACGGGGAATATATGTCTGACAATCACTCCGAGCATACTCTATCGCTGATCCCCACACCGGTTATTCCTGAGCAACCCGCATCACCGACCACCTATCTTGATAGCGAGCTTAATTGCCCGATACTCAAGCAACGGCTCGAGACTTTTCAGTCTTGGTTGGCTGATGCATTTAATGGCGGCATCAGTGCGGAGACATTAATTGCTGCGCGCAGTGATTACATCGACCGCCTGTTGCGGCGACTGTGGACATTCTATGGCTTTGATGATGTGCCAGAAACCGCGCTGGTGGCCGTCGGCGGTTATGGTCGTGGTGAATTGCACCCACTGTCCGATATCGATGTCCTGATTCTGACCAAACAACACCTGAACGACGAACAAGCTCCGCGAGTCGGCCAATTAATTACGTTGTTATGGGATCTGAAGCTGGAAGTCGGTCATAGTGTGCGCACCCTGGAAGAGTGTTTGCTGGAAGGTTTGGCCGACCTCACTGTTGCCACCAATATGATTGAATCGCGTCTAATTTGTGGCGATGTCGCCCTGTTCCTACAGATGCAAAAACATATTTTTAGCGAAAACTTCTGGCCCTCCCCCCAATTTTTCCATGCCAAAGTAGTAGAGCAACAAGAACGGCATAAACGCTATCACGGCACCAGTTATAATCTGGAGCCAGATATTAAAAGCAGCCCCGGTGGATTAAGGGATATTCATACCTTACAGTGGGTTGCCCGTCGCCATTTTGGGGCCACATCCTTAAGTGAGATGGTTGATTTTGGTTTTCTCACTAAAGCCGAGCGCAATGAACTGATTGAAAGCCAAAGTTTTTTATGGCGCATCCGCTTTGCATTGCATTTGGTACTGACCCGCTACGACAACCGCTTGTTATTTGACCGCCAACTGAGTGTTGCTCAACTTTTACAATATCAGGGCGAAGGAAATGAGCCAGTCGAGCGCATGATGAAAGATTTTTATCGCATGACGCGCCGGGTCAGTGAACTGAACAACATGCTGTTACAGCTATTTGATGAAGCCATATTGGCGCTGGATGCCAATGAGAAACCCCGCCCGCTGGATGATGAATTTCAGTTGCGTGGCGATTTAATCGATCTGCGTGATGAAAATCTCTTTGTTGAGAAACCTGAAGCTATTATGCGCATGTTCTATCTCATGGTGCGCAATCAGGATATCAAAGGCATTTACTCCACCACCGTGCGCCGTTTACGCCATGCCCGTCGGCATCTAAAACAGTCATTATGTCATATCCCTGAAGCACGCAGGCTGTTTATGGCCATTTTGCGCCACCCTGGGGCGGTTTCCCGTGCGCTGTTACCTATGCATCGCCACAGTGTGCTGTGGGCCTATATGCCGCAATGGGGCAGTATTGTCGGGCAAATGCAATTTGACCTGTTTCATGCTTATACCGTCGATGAGCACACTATCCGGGTGTTACTTAAACTCGAAAGTTTCGCCGATGAAACAACCCGCCCGCGTCACCCTCTTTGTGTCGAACTTTATCCGCGTTTGCCTCAGCCTGAATTATTGCTGCTCGCGGCGCTGTTCCACGATATAGCCAAAGGACGTGGTGGCGACCATTCAATATTGGGCGCTCACGATGTACTGGAATTTGCCGAGCAACATGGGCTGAACTCACGCGAGGCCCAATTAGTCGCCTGGCTAGTCCGTTGCCATTTATTGATGTCAGTTACAGCTCAACGCCGAGATATTCAAGACCCGGCAGTTATTCAGCAATTCTCCGCAGAGGTGCAAAGTGAAACCCGCCTGCGCTACTTAGTCAGCCTGACAGTGGCCGATATTTGTGCCACCAATGAAAACCTGTGGAATAGTTGGAAACAAAGCCTGCTACGCGAACTTTATTTCGCTACAGAGAAGCAACTGCGCCGCGGTATGCAAAACAGCCCGGATTTACGCGAACGCGTCCGCCATCATCGGTTACAAGCGCTGGCATTGCTGCGCATGGATAATATTGATGAAGAAGCGCTGCACCGTATCTGGAGCCGCTGTAGAGCGGATTACTTCCTGCGCCATTCACCCAATCAATTAGCTTGGCATGCCCGCCATTTACTGGAGCATGACTCAACCAAACCATTGGTGCTGGTAAGCCGCCAGGCCACTCGTGGTGGAACCGAGATCTTTATTTGGTGCCCTGATCGCCCGTCGTTATTTGCTGCTGTTGTTGGTGAATTGGATCGTCGAAACCTAAGTGTCCATGACGCACAGATTTTTACTAATCGAGATGGCATGGCGATGGATACTTTTATTGTGTTGGAGCCGGATGGCAGCCCATTGGCACAAGATAGGCACCCTATTATCATCCATGCTTTGCAGCAAGCGATGACGCGACAAAACTACCAACACCCACGTGTCAGACGGATATCACCCAAATTGCGGCATTTCAGCGTACCGACTGAAACCAATTTTTTGCCAACGCACAATGAACGCCGGACCTATCTGGAGCTCATTGCGCTCGACCAGCCGGGCTTACTGGCGCGTGTTGGTGACATTTTTGCTGATTTAGGGCTATCACTGCATAGCGCGCGTATCACCACAATCGGCGAGCGAGTGGAGGATTTGTTTGTGTTAGCAGATAGGGATCGCCGTGCTTTAAGCATTGAAACTCGTCGTGAATTAGCACAACGATTGACAGATACCCTCAATCCGAACGATAAACTGTGATACAAATATCTTTTTAGTCATTAATTTTTCTTACGATGGGAAAAAACAGGATGCAGCAACTACAGAACGTTATTGAAACCGCTTTCGAGCGCCGTGCAGATATCACCCCGGCAAATGTCGACACCGTAACGCGCGAAGCGATTAACCACGTGATTGATCTGCTGGATACCGGCGCTCTACGTGTTGCAGAAAAGATTGATGGCCAATGGGTTACTCACCAATGGCTGAAAAAAGCCGTGCTGCTGTCTTTCCGCATCAATGACAACCAGGTCATGGAAGGCGCAGAAACGCGTTACTACGATAAAGTCCCGATGAAGTTTGCGGGTTATGATGAAGCACGTTTCCAGCGTGAAGGTTTCCGTGTCGTGCCACCGGCAACCGTGCGTAAAGGCGCATTTATTGCGCGGAATACTGTATTGATGCCGTC
Source organism: Yersinia kristensenii (assembly GCF_900460525.1). Classification (NCBI taxonomy): domain Bacteria; kingdom Pseudomonadati; phylum Pseudomonadota; class Gammaproteobacteria; order Enterobacterales; family Yersiniaceae; genus Yersinia; species Yersinia kristensenii. Next base: position 2,314,014 of record NZ_UHIY01000001.1, on the reverse strand, counting down.
CTACGTCAATATCGGTGCTTTTGTTGATGAAGGCACCATGGTAGATACTTGGGCAACTGTCGGTTCTTGTGCGCAAATTGGTAAGAACGTTCATCTGTCTGGTGGCGTTGGCATTGGTGGCGTATTGGAGCCACTGCAAGCTAACCCGACCATTATCGAAGACAACTGCTTTGTCGGCGCGCGTTCAGAAGTGGTCGAAGGGGTTATTGTTGAGGAAGGCTCGGTTATTTCCATGGGTGTTTTCATTGGTCAAAGCACCCGTATTTATGACCGTGAAACCGGCGAAATCCATTATGGCCGTGTTCCCGCTGGTTCTGTCGTCGTTTCAGGTAATCTGCCATCAAAAGACGGCAGCTACAGCCTGTACTGCGCGGTTATCGTGAAGAAAGTGGACGCGAAAACTCGAGGGAAAGTCGGTATTAATGAGTTATTACGCACCATCGACTAAGATTGAAGATAGCGGGCTAATCCCCCGCTATTTTTTTGCCTTGTGACCTAATCACATTTTTTGGCGAAAATTACCGTCATAATCATAAACTGTGGAATATAAAACTAAAAAGGTGGCGCTATGTATGACAATCTGAAAAGCTTAGGAATCACACAACCAGAAGATGTCGATCGCTATAGCCTGCGTCAGGAGGCCAATAACGACATTCTGAAAATTTACTTCCGCAAAGATAAAGGTGAATTTTTTGCTAAGAGTGTGAAGTTCAAATACCCACGCCAACGCAAAACTGTGGTTGCTGATAATGCCGGCCATGGCTATAAAGAAATCAATGAAATCAACCCAAATCTACGTTATGTCATTGATGAACTTGACCAACTGTGCAAACGCGATCAAGTTGAAGTTGATTTGAAACGTAAGATTCTGGATGACTTGCGTCATTTAGAGAGTGTAGTGACCAATAAGATTGCTGAAATTGAAGCTGATCTGGAAAAACTGACCAACGGTCGCTAAATCTGGTTTTTAATATTGCTAAAGTCACTGGAGTTGCAGGTGAATAAACATCGCTCTCACCTGCAATTTCATGAATAGAGATATATAGCCTAAATAATTCGAGTTGAATTATGAGGGTTATTTTACTGAAGCAAGCGGCCCCACTGCTCCACCCACGAGGCGGAAAACACCTCTGGCTCCGGATGCTCAATAGCATCAATTTCTAGCCTTTCGCCAATTCTCGTCGCACCCTGCTCTTGCAATAATTCATCAAATGCACGCCCGGCACCGCAAAAACTATCATAACTGCTGTCACCCAGCGCAATGACGCCATAACGCAACTCAGGCTGGAATCCAACTTGATCGCGCACAGCGGCAAAGAGCGAAGCAATACTGTCAGGAAAATCTCCCTGCCCGGTTGTCGACGTCACCACCAGAGCATAATGTTGGCGATAATACTGCCAGGCCTCTAAGGTGCCTTCATCAAACACTTTGACCTCATGCCCCTGTTCTTTCAGTATATTCTCAGCTTCTTCCGCCACTAATAGCGCGTTGCCGTAGACCGTGCCGACAAAAATCCCGACCTGAGCCATAAAAATATTTCCTTTTGACGAGAAAAATTACGCACTATCCTGACCTGCAGTTGCTGGAAACTCAACCCTTTCAAGATGAGGGACAATACCCTGCCACCTAAAATGTGACATCAGTTGTTGCCAGGAATCATCCCAGCGCGCAGTCAAGCTGAGTGGCTCTCCGGTCACGGGGTGATTCAGATTCAAATGGCTGGCATGAAGCATGAGCCGCGAGCAATCAAAATGCTCCGCAATTCCACGATTTTGGCGTAAATCGCCATGGGTGCTGTCACCGATGATCGGGTGGCGAATGTGCGCCATATGCCGCCGTAGCTGGTGCTTACGCCCCGTTTCTGGCTTTAATTCCATTAAGCTAAAGCGCGCAGTGTCATAGCGCCCAATGGCAATAGGCACTTCCACTTGAGCCAGTGCATGATAATGGGTAACTGAAGGCTGCGGGGCTTTATCTGGCCGGGAAAATTTATCCGCGATTTTGTCTAACTCTTCGGTCATCTCGTAATCAATCGTGCCATCTTCCAGTACATATCCACGTACAACCGCGTGATATGTTTTCTGAATCTGATGCTGTTCAAATTGTAACGAAAGAGCACGGGCCACATCGCTGGACAGCGCCATTAGCAACACACCCGACGTCGGGCGATCCAGGCGATGGACGGTATAAACATGCTGGCCAATTTGGTCGCGTACCGTTTGCATGACAAATACCGTTTCGTTGCTATCCAACCAACTGCGGTGGACAAGCCAACCGGCCGGTTTATTAACCGCCACGATATGTTCATCTTGATAAAGTATTTCCAACATTAGTGACTTTCTTTATTCAGTAGGTCATCGAGGCGCTGTAATTCTACCAGCAGTAAGCTGCAATCTGGGCGACCCTCACCACTCAGCGCCTCTTCAAAGTAGGGTGTAATGGCAAAACGCGTCGGGAGTGGCCCTTTCGATTCCAACAATGCATACATCCGAGGAATAAGTACCCATTGCAACCACTGCTCAGCATCCATGGTATCAATGCTGAAAGGCTCATTACTTTCAAAAGCCTCGACTACTGGAGGAACGGATTGCCAAAGATCAATTGCCCGCATGGCAAGCTCGATATTCTGTAGGCTCTGACGCACCTGATTTTCTGTATTCATGATTATACTCTCAACCAAAAAATAACCATTTACCGGGCTGGTTCAACGGCGGCCAAGCATACCATTGAAGAAGAAGATGCCCAAATACCCCCTAGACGATAGGTATAAGTTGAAAAGATACAGATAAAAAAAGGGGTACTGTTTTACCAGTACCCCTCTATTCGTTTTATAGCAATCCAGCTAAAAGTGATGCTCCCTGCTCAATCCTTGAAAACTTTTCCGTGCGGTTATCCTAACCAGCAATCCGTCGCGTTGTCCTACACCATCCCGGCGTCAATCCTAAAGTTATCCTAACCCACCAATCATCCTGAACTGGCTCTCAATCTCCATCCTGGAGGTGTCCTTTGTTTCGTCCTGAAACATCCCTTCACTCATCCTAAGCAGTCCCTGTGTTCTTCATCCTGAAGTGGCATCATCCCGATACCGTCCTTCTCGACCAGATCCTATCCGGCGAGTAAAGGATCGCTTAATCAACAAAGAGAGACAAGGTACCACCAGAATAATGATGAGATACTTTTATATATAAAAAAATGAATGTTTATAACAAAATGATTTTATTGAAGATAAATAGAACACAATAATTTCACATAGAATGAATAGAAGTGATGTCTCACAGCCCGTGTGCGAGATCTCTCACACGGGCTGCATTGGAATAATTGATAACCATTTATTTATTCAGGAAATACTGGCCGTAATGCATCCAAAAAATGAGTGAGAGTTGATGCCAGTAATGTACGTTTTCCGCTACCAAACTCCTCTAATACCACATTACCAGTGACATTACACAATGAGGCCATGGTCATATCTGATTCTGTTGTCGCCAAAAACAGGGTCGGTGAGAGTTTTAGCCTTTTTTGTGTTACCAAATGGCCAATGAGATTCTCCTGTAAACGGATAAAATCATCTTCACTCCAGACTTGCAGCAAGGTAAAGCGGTGATCACCTAAATCTGCTTTCATATCGCCGGCATATTGCTGGGTATAAAACTCATGAATATCGGGGTGAAGCTGAATCTCCAGTGCCCGTTCAATATTAGTAAGATTGGCGTCCGCGGCAAAAGGTTGTGGTAACCAAAACACCTGATTATCCTCAGTTTCTATATTGCACGGAGAAGGAACGCCATACAGTTCCTCACTGGCTGGTGGTCGCCCGGTTTGTTGCTGCCATAAATCAATATAACGTTGAGTAAAGCTCTTGAGTGCCGTTGAAACGTTCTGATCCATTATTATTCTCTGTATCGCGGCGGCTTGCGCTGCACCCAGGTGGGCATAGCCCTCACTCAGAAATGCAGTTAAACGCGGCATTAATTGATAAACTACAGCTATTGTACCTTTCTCTCATCATGGGAACAGCATGTCTTCATATCAAGACCACAAGGCTCTGGCGGAACTGACGCTAGGCAAACCGACTGCATACCGCGATCACTATGACGTAACCTTATTACAGGCCGTGCCACGCAGCATGAACCGCGAACCTCTCGGCTTATATCCGGATAACCTGCCTTTTCATGGCGCGGATATCTGGACGTTGTATGAGCTGTCCTGGCTAAACAGTAAGGGCTTACCACAAGTTGCTGTGGGTGAAATTAGCCTAAATGCTGATAGTGCTAATCTCATTGAATCAAAGAGTTTTAAGCTTTATCTCAACAGTTTTAACCAAACCACTTTTGCGGATTGGGAAAGTGTACAAACCACTTTGCAGCGGGATTTATCCGCCTGTGCTCAAGGGGATGTCAGTGTCAGGCTATACCGCCTGGATGAAATAGCACATCAACCGATTGCCAATTTCACGGGGGAATGTCTGGACCAACAAGATATTCGCATTGATAACTATGAGTTCAACGCCGATTATCTGCACGGCGCTGCGGGTAATCATTACGTTAAAGAGAGTCTGGTCAGCCACTTGCTTAAGTCCAACTGCTTGATAACTCACCAACCGGACTGGGGGTCAGTCCAAATCAGCTACAGCGGCCCACAGATTAACCGGGAAGCCCTACTCCGCTATCTGGTCTCTTTCCGCCATCACAATGAGTTTCACGAGCAATGTGTCGAGCGCATTTTCAATGACATAATGCATTTTTGTCGGCCAGAAACATTGTCTGTCTATGCGCGTTATACTCGTCGCGGAGGGCTGGATATTAATCCCTGGCGTTCCAATACTGATTTTGTGCCATCAACTGGCCGCCTTGCACGGCAATAAATGCGTACCGATGCGCAACTTTATCACCAGCAGCACGTTAGTATTGGCAAAAAATGAGCAGCGACGTTAAGGTTATTTATAGGTTTCTCATGCTATTTTCAGTATAAGAATCAGTAATGGATACTTAGTGGCCTCTGATATTCCACGGAAAACAGAAAGCAACACTCTGATACACAGGCACTACCACCCTCAAGGGTGTAAAGGAGTAACTTTGATTACACATGTCAGCCCACTCGGCTCAATGGATCTGTTGTCACAGCTCGAAGTGGATATGCTCAAGCGCACAGCCAGCAGTGATCTGTACCGCTTATTCCGTAATTGCTCATTGGCTGTTCTCAATTCAGGTAGCCTGACCGATAACAGCAAAGAACTTTTATCTCGCTATGAATCCTTTGATATCAACGTGCTTCGCCGCGAACGCGGTGTAAAACTCGAACTGGTTAATCCACCAGAGCATGCTTTTGTTGATGGTAAAATTATTCGCTCTTTGCAGGCAAATCTGTTCGCAGTCTTGCGTGACATCCTGTTTGTGAATGGTCAAATCGTAAACGCTGGGCGTTTCCAACATCTGAATATGGAAAACTCCAGCCATTTGACCAACCTGGTCTTTTCAATTTTGCGTAATGCCCGTGCCCTGCATCTTGATGAAGACCCCAATATGATTGTGTGCTGGGGCGGCCATTCAATCAATGAAACCGAATACTTGTATGCCCGAAAAGTTGGCAGCCAATTGGGTTTGCGTGAATTGAATATCTGTACTGGCTGTGGGCCAGGGGCGATGGAAGCACCGATGAAAGGTGCCGCTGTTGGTCATGCCCAACAACGTTACAGACAAGGCCGCTTTATCGGGATGACCGAGCCGTCAATCATTGCCGCAGAGCCACCAAACCCGTTAGTCAATGAGCTAATTATCATGCCAGACATTGAAAAACGGCTAGAAGCTTTCGTCCGTATCGCCCATGGCATTATTATTTTCCCTGGCGGCGTGGGGACAGCAGAAGAATTGCTTTATTTGTTAGGCATTCTGATGAACCCCCATAATAAGGAGCAGGTTTTACCCCTGATCCTGACGGGGCCTAAAGAGAGCGCAGATTATTTCAGGGTCGTGGACGAATTCATCATGAACACGCTGGGTGATGAAGCACGTAAATACTACCAAATAATTATTGATGATCCCGATGAAGTCGCGCGTCAGATGAAGAAAGCCATGCCATTGGTGAAAGAGAATCGCCGTAATACTGGTGATGCTTATAGTTTTAACTGGTCTATTCGTATTGAGCCAGATTTGCAGCATCCTTTCGAGCCAAACCATGAAAATATGGCGAATCTGGATTTATCCCATAATCAAGCCCCTGAGAAGCTGGCGGCAGCATTACGCCGTGCTTTCTCCGGTATTGTGGCGGGTAACGTCAAAGAAGTCGGGATTCATGCGATTGAAGCTCATGGACCATTCAAATTGCACGGTGACCCACTACTGATGAAGCAAATGGATCAATTACTGCAAGGTTTTATTATCCAGCAACGAATGAAATTACCGGGCAGTGCTTACACACCTTGCTATGAAATTTGTAGTTAAAAAATAAATAACTTTCACCGGTAGCGCGGGCACACTCCCTCGGCTGGCGCTACCTAAAAGTTATTTGAACCCCTGCAGGTTCGCTCTTTATAGTAAAGAATGACCAATAAAATAGCCCTTATGGGATAGGTTTTTAGACAGTCCATGCAAATTCACCTTCTGATCGTCGATGCCCTTAACCTAATTCGCCGCATTCACGCGGTGCAAGGTTCACCTTGTGTGAATGCTTGTCAGCATGCACTGCAACAGTTGCTTTCACATAGCCAACCAACACATGCAGTCGCCGTTTTTGATGAAGATGACCGCTCGGATAGCTGGCGTCATCAACGCTTGCCCGATTACAAAGCGGGTCGCTCACCGATGCCAGATAATCTGCAACAAGAAATGCCGCTGATCCGTGAAGCATTCCATTCATTAGGGGTTAATTGCTGGAGTTCACCGGGCAATGAAGCTGATGACCTGGCTGCAACATTGGCAATAAAAATTGGTGGAGCTGGGCATCAAGTAACGATTGTTTCGACCGACAAAGGCTATTGCCAGCTGTTAGCACCGAATGTGCAGATTCGCGATTACTTCCAAAAACGCTGGCTGGATATGCCGTTCGTAAAGCAAGAATTTGGTGTATTACCGTACCAATTGCCTGACTACTGGGGGCTCGCTGGGATAAGTAGCAGCAAAATTCCGGGGGTTGCTGGTATTGGAGCAAAAACCGCCACACTGTTATTACAACAAGCCAGCAGCCTGGAGGAACTCTATCAGCAACTAGATTCAATACCGGAGAAATGGCGCAAAAAGTTGCAACAGCACCAAGAGATGGCCTTTATTTGTAAGCAAATTGCGACACTAAAAACTGATTTGCCATTAAGCGGCAATTTGCAGCAATTGCGTTTAAATCGATGATATCAGCATAAAAACAAAGGGGCCAATTGGCCCCTTGTGCGTAAGACAGACAGGTCTATCACTAAAATTTAAAAACGCTCATCACGGCGGCCCGGCACACCAGACCAGATACGGCGCACATGTACCGTGACTTCTTCGCGGTCATGATAGAGCTGTTTGGCCTGAATATGGGCATTAATGCCATTCTCTTTTAGCTGTTCATCAATCATTTCCAGATTTTCTGAAACAACTTCAAAACGCTTTTTCATCGGTAATTTTAGGTTGAAAATCGCCTCACGGCACCAACCATTCACCAACCATTTGATAATAAGTTGGCTTACTTTGGCCGGTTTCTCCACCATATCGCATACTAACCAGTAAATATTACTGCGCGTGGGTTCATATTTAAAACCATCAACACGATGATGCGTAACCTGCCCGGTATCCATCAAACTTTGTGCCATCAAGCCATTATCAATAGCCTGAACCATCATGCTGCGCTGCACTAGCTGATAAGTCCAACCTCCAGGGCAAGCACCTAAATCAACAGCATGCATACCGCTGGCCAATCGCTCTTCCCATTCATCTTGTGGAATAAATACGTGGAAAGCTTCTTCCAGTTTTAAGGTTGAGCGGCTTGGCGCGTCAGATGGGAACTTAAGACGCGGGATCCCCATATAAAACGGGGAGTTATTGTTGCTGTAAGAATAACCCACATAACAACAGCCCGAGGCAATAAAGAACACATGCACCACTGGCCGGTGTGCGTTCTCACGAGCAGACAGAATTTTTTGTTCACGCATTGCGCTACGCAGCGGCACTGTCAACTTACGGCAAAACTTAAGTAACTCTTTGCTTTCATTGGTATCAGCAACTTCAACCCGAAGTTCACCGGCTTTTTCGACAACACCGACCAACATACCAACAATGGGCGAAACTCGATCTTCCGGCGGTAAATCTTTCAATAGCTCACCCACAACCATCATCTGGCGGGCGAAAATCAATTCGCGGAATGGTACTTGACGAATCAAACGATCCGCATCTTCCAACTGATAGCATTCAAATAGCACATAACCGCTGTTTTCTTTTACCCGCGCGAAGCCAAAGATTTCAAGCTGTGCTGCTTTGGCGGTAATTTCCGCCGCACACTCTTTCTCAAAGCCTGAGCGGCAATATAAAGCAATTTTATTATTCATGGCGTTCTGCCCTTTTTCTTAGACGCAGCGCGCCAATCAACATCAAAATCCATCCCGCCAGAAAACATACTCCGCCCACTGGCGTGATATATACCCACAGTTTCAGGTGCGATAGAGCCAGGCAGTATAAACTGCCACTAAAGAGTAGCGTTCCGAGCGCTAACAAGGCTCCACTCCAGTAAAACCAAATACTTATCTGCCGTTGCATTGCAACCGCGAGTGCCAGGATAGCCAATGTATGGAACCCCTGATACTCCAGCCCGGTATGAATCCAAGCCATTTCATTCGCTCCCAACGAGGCACTCAATACATGAGCCCCAAAGGCACCGAAAGCAACATAGAAAAAACCGCTCAGGGCGGCAAATATCAGCATTAAACGACCATTCATCGTCATTAACCTTAAATTAATATCGCCTGGTAATAATTAAAATTAGTTGTCGTAGCGAAAACGGAGTTTTTCCTGCTCGCTAGCTGCTCTTGCCAGTATCCACTGACGAAAGGCGGCTATTTTACCCAGTTCTGCCTGACTGTCATGACAAACCAGATAAAAAGCATTTTTACTTACCAGCACGTCATTAAACGGGCACACCAATCGCCCTGCTTCAATCTCAGATTGCGCCATAACATTATTCACCAGCGCAATACCTTGACCATGAACAGCGGCCTGAACCACCATCACACTGTGGCTAAATATGGGGCCTTGCTGCACGTTAATCTGCGGTACACCCAATTGACGGGTATACGCCATCCAATCTCGGCGGGAAGTATCATGCAACAGGGTATGATTAGCCAGATCTGCGGGTACTTTTAATCCATTATCGCCCATTAGTAGGCTGGGAGCACAAACAGGAAGCAAGAATTCGGCATACAGACGTTCAGTACGCAAACCGGTCCAATTTCCCCGACCATAAAATATCGCCACATCCACATCATCAGCAAGTTTGTCCTCCTCCCGATCCACCGCTTGGATCCTGACATCAATGCCCGGATAAGCGGCATTGAATCCAGAAAGGCGAGGAACCAACCATTGAATAGCAAAACTGGGGGGAAGACTGACAGTCAAAGCACCTTTGGCGCTGCGTGCCTGCAATTTGCGAGTGGCTTCATTGATAGAGGTGAAAATCTCTTTGATATCGAGGTAATAACTCTGGCCTTCTTCGGTCAGCAATAGAGAACGGTTACGCCGACGGAACAGTTTTAGCCCGAGAAAATCCTCCAGTGACTTTATCTGGTGGCTAACAGCAGCTTGCGTGACAAATAATTCATCAGCAGCTTTAGTAAAACTCAGGTGGCGTGCGGCCGCATCAAAGACCCGCAAGGCATTCAGTGGTGGTAATCGTTTTGACATGAATTGGATACTTTTTTATAACGGCTCACCTACAGGTAAGACCCTTTGTTTACTTATTAGTTTTTGTAATCCGAGACATTATAAATTGTCCGTTGATGATGCGCCAGCAAATACCTATAGTGGCGGCACTTCCCAAGCCGGAACGAAAAGTAGGTTTAGTATCCAGGTACTGAATTGCTTTTGGCTTTGTGGTTGTGATGTTGTGTTTGCAAATGGTCTGGTGTACCAGACATAGTAGCTAAGCTACTGTTTTTTTTTCACTTCCTGTACATTTACCCTGTCTGTCCATAGTGATTTTATGCAGCACCGCAATTTTTGCGGTGCTTTTTTTTGCCCTATTCCCAGCACTGACTTATTTTTAAAACCTAAATGTAAGCGCCACTTGGTATTGCACAGAGTTAAGCTTAAATTTAAGTTGTTGCAGAGAATGCCAGACATATCAGGTTTCTTTCGAAAACAACATAGCGGCTTAACTACTTGCCCTCAGCCATTTCTTTGACTTCTGAGCGATTAATTTGCTGTTCGGTGCCATTGGCATCGGTGTAGCTTATCATCCCAGTGTCGTCATCTACTTTAGGTTTACCATCAGCAACGATAGTGCGACCATCATTAGTGTGCATCACATAGTTGCTTGAACAGGCTGCTAAGGTAAAAGTGAGCATAAGTGCAGAAATTACGGCAGCTGTCTTTTTCATGGGTGACTCCTTGCAGATTAAAATGCTAAAAAAATCGTTTCCATTACCAGACAAATGGTTATGTCCGTTACTATTTAGCATAACCCTCTTGAGTCATATTGCCAGCCATCAGGGCCATTAGTGGGCTAATTGTAGCTAAAATGAGACAGTTCCGAAGTGAATCAAAGGATGCGAACAACAGAATGAAGTCTTTTAATCCAACGGATTTTCGCCAGGAATTCCCGGCAATTAACGATGAAATAATCTATCTGGACAGTGCAGCGACGGCCCTGAAACCGCGCGCCATGATTGAAGCTACCCAGTTGTTTTATCAACAAGACTCCGCGACAGTACACCGCAGCCAACATCAATCGGCGTTGTCCTTGACCGTTCGTTTTGAAGAAACCCGCCAGCAGGTAGCTGACTTTATTAATGCGCCGGACGCAGAAAATATTGTTTGGACTCGCGGCACAACCGAAGCCATCAATCTGGTCGCGCAAAGTTATGCTCGCCCCCGCCTACAGGCTGGGGATGAAATCATTGTCAGCGAAGCAGAACATCATGCCAATTTAATACCCTGGCTTATGGTTGCCGAACAAACAGGCGCAAGAATCATTAAATTACCCATTGGCCTCGATCATCTGCCCGACCTACAACTATTACCGCAGTTATTCAGCAATAAAACCCGAATATTGGCGCTAGGCCAGATGTCTAATGTGACAGGCGGTAGCCCGCAATTAACAGAAGCCATTGAACTCGCCCATCAACATGACTGCATCGTGATGGTCGATGGCGCACAAGGAATTGTTCATAGCCCAGCAGATGTTCAAGCACTTGATATTGATTTTTATGCTTTTTCCGCTCACAAATTGTATGGGCCGACCGGCATTGGCGTGCTGTATGGCAAATCTGAACTGCTGAAAGAAATGCCCGCCTGGCAAGGCGGCGGTAAAATGCTTACCCACGCCTCATTCGGCGGTTTTACCCCCCATGAAGTGCCTTACCGCTTTGAAGCTGGCACTCCTAATATTGCGGGTGTGATTGGTTTCTCGGCGGTATTGAGTTGGCTGGAACATATTGATCTGGGTGAGGCCGAAATCTATAGCCAAAAACTGGCGACTTTAGCGGAGAATAAACTGGCTCAATTACCGGGTTTCCGTAGCTTCCGTTGTCAGCAATCAAGCTTGCTTGCATTCACTTTTGATGGTGTCCACCACAGCGATTTAGTCACGCTATTGGCAGAACAAGGGATCGCGCTGCGCGCCGGCCAACATTGCGCACAACCATTAATGGCGGCGCTAGGAGTCAGTGGCAGTTTGCGTGCTTCTTTTGCGCCTTATAATACCGAAAAAGATGTTGAAACACTGTGTTCAGCGATCGCCAAGGCGCTGGAATTATTACAAGATTAACAACTGGTAGATAATAATTTCGCTAATAAGAGAAAAAAATGATGATTGCTCCACACCCCTTTGGGCACGATATTACTGCCGCCAATTTGCTGGAAACGTTCAGTGCCCATAAACAGTGGGAAGATCGCTACCGCCAGTTAATCTTGCTGGCCAAGCAGCTCCCGCCATTGCCAGAATCATTAAAGCAAAATGAATTGGAATTGACGGGCTGTGAAAACCGGGTGTGGTTGGGGCATGAATGCTTGCCGGATGGGCGCTTACATTTCTACGGTGACAGCGAGGGCCGCATTGTTCGAGGGTTGCTGGCTGTTATTCTGACAGCCGTAGAAGGCAAAACACCACAGCAAGTATTGGCAGAAAATCCCCTGGCACTGTTTGACTTATTGGGGTTACGGCAGCAATTAAGTACTTCGCGCGCCAGCGGTTTACAAGCACTGGCGCAGGGTGTGCAGGCGATTGCGGCTAAATATGTGTCATGATGGCTATAACCCCTGACGGGCAGCTTTTGCCATCATTTTCTTCAATGCATGGGACACCGCAACAAAACCAAACGTGGCGGTGACCATGGTGGCCGAGCCAAAACCTGAAGTACAATCCATCTTTTTTGGCCCTTCGGCAGTGCTGCGCGATGCGCACACCGAACCATCACTTTGCGGATAAACTAAGGGTTCACTGGAGAAAACACAGTCAATTCCCAATTTACCTTTGCTGTTTTTCACCACGTTAAAATCACTTTTCAGTCTTTCGCGCAACTTCGCCGCTAAAGGATCTTGGATCGTTTTCGCCAAATCCACCACTTCAATACGGGTCGGGTCGATTTGCCCACCAGCACCGCCCGTCGTCACTACCGGGATTTTATAGCGACGGCAATAGGATAGCAGGGCAGCTTTAGGGCGCACGCTATCAATAGCATCAATAACATAGCTAAAGTTTTTATCTAAAAGCTCCGCAACATTATCCGCAGTAATAAAATCATCAATACACGTTACCTGACATTCAGGATTGATAGCCCGAATGCGTTCCGCCATAACTTCCGTTTTAGCCTGTCCGACATTGCTCCGTAAAGCATGAATCTGGCGATTGGTATTCGTGACGCAAACATCATCCATATCAATTAATGTAATAGCACCAATCCCAGTACGCGCCAATGCTTCGGCCGCCCATGAACCCACGCCACCAATACCGATGACACAAATATGCGCCTGCGAAAAAAGTGTCAGCGCCTGCTGCCCATAGAGGCGGGCAATGCCACCGAATCTCTGTTGGTAAGCTTCAGAATAGGCGGTGCTCATAGACTTGTTACCTTCATCACTTATTACCTTTATAACCTGGAAAAATAATACGAATACAAAAGCGGCCAATTGGCCGCCTGATAAAGAGGAGAATCGACCACATCAAACGGCTGGTTACTGACCCTGATTCTTCACTAAGAGCGAGGAACTATTCGCGGATGGGGCGGTTGTTTTACCCCCTTGATAAGCCGTAAACAGTGGCCCGCTACTTTGCGCATTTTTCAGCACCCAAACCCGGCCATAATGGTTGTAGAAACCAGCAGCCTGACCCGCTTCGTGACCAATTCCCTGATAAATATCGAAATGTTGGCCTTTAATGGCTCCGCCCACATCCAGCGCCACCATCAACCGCATCTGATATTGGCCGGTAAATTTCCCTTTCTCGTCTAATAAGGGAACCTCAGCCAATAATGTGGTGCCCGGTGGAATCAGTGAACGGTCAGAGGCGACCGACGCTTTGGCAATCAATGGAACCGCACTGGCCCCTTTCACCGGCGCATACATTTCCGGTTTGAAGAAGACAAAGGACGGATTCTGCTCTAATAGCTCTCTGACCTCAGCTTCGCTGTGAGTTTCAGCCCAATGGCGGATAGCTTGCATCGACATATCCGCTCTGGCGACTTCACCGCGGTCAATCAGCACTTTACCGATACTGCGGTAAGCATGACCATTTTTACCCGCATACCCGAAGAAGGTCAGTGGCCGTCCATCACCGTAGTCAACATAGCCACTGCCCTGCACTTCCATCATAAAGTTATCCACCAACGAATTGGTGTACGCGATAATTAAATTGTTATTATCCAATGCGCCTGAATATATAGCTGCGCGATCGGGTAGACGGCGCTTTCCTTTAGCCGGCATACGATAAAGTGGATGGCGGAATTCGCCTTGTGGTGTATAGCGAGCTTGCAGTACCGGCGTGTAGTAACCGGTAAATTGAACATTACCGAAATTATCTACCCCTTCCATCTGATAGGCATTCAGCCCAAACAGACTTAACTTACTGGTATCTGCTCCGGCTAACATCCAATTTTCAACCGCATTAAAGGTGCTGCTGTTGCGGTTATACAGGCCTGGTGAAGATTGGTTAATCACTTTCACCTGATCAGAAAAATCTTTGGCGTTGACTGGCTTACCTGTTGCGTGAGGTTCATTCACCAACTCCAGTGGATGCTCAAGACGCCCATCTTTATATTGCTGCCCACGATCGGTTGGCCGAGATTGGCAACCGGCCAAAACAGCAATCATTATTCCACTCAGTAGGTATTTGCCCCAACGACTTGTCATTTCACGCCTTCTCTTACTTATTTTATCTACTGGATTTTATCTACCGGCGAACGATAACAAACGCCTATAGATAAAGGAATCAGCATGCAGAAAAAAATCCCCTGACGCCATTGTGGGGAAAAAGGAAACAGATAGTTGATAAATTAATCGAAAAACCCTATTTACCTTAATTAAGTGGCAAAACTACTTGCAACAGATCTCATCCAGAGTATAGTGCGCTCAATCGGACGCGGGGTGGAGCAGCCTGGTAGCTCGTCGGGCTCATAACCCGAAGGTCGTCGGTTCAAATCCGGCCCCCGCAACCAACCGATACTGGCTACCAGCAGTATCAAATGTCGTCCGATAGTCTTGAAAGTTAAGATGAATTAGGTAGAATACTTGTTCAGTAGTAAAGATAGCAGTAAAATGTAATGACGGACGCGGGGTGGAGCAGCCTGGTAGCTCGTCGGGCTCATAACCCGAAGGTCGTCGGTTCAAATCCGGCCCCCGCAACCAATTACATCATTAAGTCACAAAGTAGTCAGATAGAAAAAGTATTAAGACGGACGCGGGGTGGAGCAGCCTGGTAGCTCGTCGGGCTCATAACCCGAAGGTCGTCGGTTCAAATCCGGCCCCCGCAACCAATTCTTAATCATTTCATATCGCCATCAGACACCCTTAAGGGTGTTTTTTTATTTCTGGCGTTATACCCGTCATACTTCAAGCCGCATGTGCGTTGGCTGCTTTCGTTAATCCGAATCATTGACTCGCGTCAACTCATCGGGATGAATATGCCTCATCCCTGAGGCACACCCTCCGGGCAGCATAAATGCTGTTCAAATCGGTTCCCGACCGATTTGTATCTCAGTTGCCGCCTTCCTGCAACTCGAATTATTTAAGCTATATGTATCAATCAATAGCAACGTACAACATACTAAAGCCGGGCCATCGCCCCACCATTGGCAAAATAAGCTTTGATACCTGCAAAGATGGACTCAGCAACTTGCTGCTGAAAATGGCTGGTTCGCAACTTTCGCTCTTCTTCCAAATTACTGATAAACGCCGTTTCTACCAAAATTGATGGAATATCAGGTGCTTTCAAGACGGCAAAACCCGCTTGGTCAACACGATTTTTGTGGAGTTTATTAATTTTCCCCATACGATTCAGCACTTCTTTACCAAATTTCAGGCTGTCATTGATAGTCGCCGTTTGCAGTAAATCAATCATGGTATGGTCGAGATAGCGATCACCACTCTTGCTGACCCCGCCAATCTGGTCTGACTCATTCTGTGTTTGTGCCAAGAAACGCGCAGCGGTACTGGTTGCTCCTTTGGTTGATAGCGCAAAGACAGAGGAGCCTCTAGCGGCCTGGCTGGTAAAGGCATCGGCATGGATCGAAATGAATAAATCCGCACGAAGCTTGCGGGCTTTAGCTACCCGCACTTTCAAGGGAATAAAGACATCTTCATTGCGAGTCATAAATACCCGCATATTCGATTCTTTCTTGATTAAAGCCTGCAATCGACGGGCAATTTGCAGCACAATATCTTTCTCACGAGTTTTATTACGGCCAATGGCCCCAGGGTCTTCTCCGCCGTGTCCAGGATCTAACATGATAACAATCGGCCTATCTCGCCCTGCTTTACCCGCTTTGGGCGCTTCTACCGGTAAAGTGCGTTCCACATTGCCTTTATTGTAATCTTCTAATAATGCCAGCAACGGATCATCTTCAGCCGAGGTTTTCCCCTCTTGTGGATAAAGATCCACCACCAGGCGATTTTTGAACTCAGCAAAAGGTTTAAGGGTAAAAAGTTGCGGACTAATACTTTGCTTCAACTCTAAAACCAACCGGACAGTATTTTTATCAAACTGCCCGACCCGCGCCTGCTTGAGGTAAGGGTCTCCAGACTGAACTTGCTTGGTAATCTCTTTCAGTACGCTATTAAGATGCACACCTTCAATATCAACCACAATCCGGTCCGGATTCGCTAGCGCAAATTGACGATATTTAAGCGGGGTACTGGATTCCAGCGTTACCCGGGTATAGGTTGATGAGGGCCAAATCCTGACGGCAATAATATGTGAAGAAGCAGCAAATCCAACCCGACTGACACTCAGTAGCCAGGCTGCAGCAGCATCGTGTAGTAGACGGCGACGCCCAGAATTATGATTTGAATCTGCCATGTAACTCCAAAGTAACGACCAAAATATGAATAAAAATAGAACAAAAAAACTCACGAGGAAAAACTTTAACGAATCGATCCCATGCTGTCATTAGAAAATCATTTTTATGTGATTCAACTTATTAATACAGATACGCCATACATATGCATTTAAAAGCAATTTCTTGCTTGCCATCCGGGCCAAAAAAGAATAAAAATACAAAAATACCGAATAAAAATTCAAAGAGGATCTGCCGTGAAGGAACGTAGTACTGAACTGGTCCAGGGATTTCGTCACTCAGTTCCCTATATAAATGCGCACCGCGGCAAGACATTTGTGGTCATGCTGGGTGGCGAGGCAATTGAGCATGAAAACTTTTCTAGTATCGTTAACGATATAGGCTTATTGCATAGCCTTGGGATCAGGCTGGTTGTGGTCTATGGCGCTCGTCCACAAATCGACAACAATCTGGCACAGCATCACTACGAACCTATTTATCACAAGCATACCCGAGTCACTGATGCCCGGACGTTGGAAATGGTCAAGCAGGCGGCGGGTTTATTGCAATTGGATATTACTGCCAGATTATCAATGAGTTTGAATAATACCCCGCTCCAGGGCGCGCATATAAATGTGGTCAGCGGCAACTTTATTATTGCTCAGCCCTTGGGTGTAGATGATGGTGTGGATTATTGCCACAGCGGCCGTATCCGCCGAATAGATGAAGAAGCGATTCATCGCCAATTAGACAATGGCGCTATTGTGTTGCTGGGGCCTGTTGCGGTGTCAGTAACTGGCGAGAGCTTTAATCTGACCTCGGAAGAAGTGGCGACTCAGCTAGCTATCAAACTGAAAGCCGAAAAAATGATTGGTTTTTGTTCATCCCAAGGGGTAACAGATAACGACGGCAATATTATTTCAGAACTGTTCCCGAATGATGCTCAAAAACGGATTGAAGATCTGGAGCAAGAAGGCGATTACAACTCTGGGACGGTACGTTTTCTGCGTGGGGCTGTAAAAGCTTGCCGCAGCGGAGTACGCCGCAGCCATTTACTGAGTTATCAGGAAGATGGGGCATTAGTGCAAGAACTCTTCTCCCGTGATGGTATCGGCACCCAGATTGTGATGGAGAGTGCGGAACAAGTTCGTCGTGCCACCATTAATGATATTGGTGGCATATTGGAGCTGATTCGCCCGCTGGAACAACAAGGTATTTTGGTGCGCCGTTCGCGCGAGCAACTAGAGATGGAAATAGACAAGTTCACCATTATCGAACGGGATAATTTGACCATTGCCTGTGCCGCGCTTTATCCCTTCCCCGAGGAACAGATCGGGGAGATGGCCTGTGTCGCGGTACATCCGGATTATCGCAGCTCCTCCCGAGGTGAAATGCTGTTAAAACGAGTGGCTAATCAGGCGCGCCAAATGGGCCTTAAAAAGCTGTTTGTGTTAACCACCCGCAGTATTCACTGGTTCCAGGAACGCGGTTTTACTCCCGCCGAAGTTGACGTGTTACCGATTCAGAAGCAAGAGTTGTATAATTATCAACGCCGCTCAAAGATTCTGCTGGCAGATTTGTAATCTGAAAGGGCATTTGCCCTTTCAATATTTTCAGGTCAATTGATTCAAACGTTCTACTAATCCGCTAACACGATGTGTAGGTGTCCGGATCGCGTGGCTCAATACCGTATCACTACAATACAATGTCAAACGCTGACGGGCGCGGGTAATGGCGGTATAGACCAATTCGCGAGTTAACACGGGCATGAATGTATTGGGTAAAACCAATGCCGTATGTTCAAACTCCGAGCCTTGAGATTTATGCACTGTCATAGCATAAGCGGTTTCATGGCTGGGAAGACGGCTCGGTTGCACAGATTTTATATTGCCGTCTGGTAATTGGAAATGCACTCGC
This sequence comes from Yersinia kristensenii, assembly GCF_900460525.1. Taxonomy (NCBI): domain Bacteria; kingdom Pseudomonadati; phylum Pseudomonadota; class Gammaproteobacteria; order Enterobacterales; family Yersiniaceae; genus Yersinia; species Yersinia kristensenii. Next base: position 2,295,433 of record NZ_UHIY01000001.1, on the reverse strand, counting down.
AACTCGCCCTCACTGTCATATAAAGCAATGCCAATATCGCCGTTGAATAAACCAAGTGCGCTGTCATTTAGCCCTATCATCACCGGCCTGCCAACATACCAACGTCCCGATGGCCCTGGTGTTCGCTCAATTAACCGCTTGCGATGCAATAGTTGTTCAATGCGCTCATTTAAGCCGCTGACACCAAATGGCCCGGATCGTAATGCACACAATAATTGATAGCGCCCAAATGCGGCCAGCACCTCAACTGCATGAACACCTGCTGCGGCCAGTTCGAGATAGTGCCGATAGCCCGCAGCACAGTCTTCCAGCAATACCTGATAATCGTCTGAATCTGCCAATGAGAAATTTTCAATATCGGAATATGCACCGTTTAAAACAGATAATGCATCCCGATACCTTCCGGCATTCACCGCTAAAGCAAGTTGTCCAATCCCGGATTTCTCATCAAAGCGGTAGCTCTTACGCAACAAACACAAGCTATCACGGACATTGACTGTATCTGTCTGCACATCACCAATCGGGATATTTCCCGCCAATGTGCATCCTGTTAAGCGAGTTAGTTGTTCCGCCCGTGATTCGCTGTAACCCAACTCAGCAAAACGGCATATGTCGCCCAGCACTGCCCCTGCTTCTACCGAAGCCAATTGGTCACGGTCACCGAGAAAAATCACCTGAGCTTTGGCTGGCAATGCTGCAATTAGCCGCGCCATCATAGGCAAATCCACCATTGATGCTTCATCGACCACCAGCACATCAAGATTTAGGGGGTTACCACGGTGATAACGTAGGCGCTGGCTATTAGGTTGCGCGCCCAACAAACGGTGCAATGTGGATGCCTGGTCGGGGAATAACTTACGTTCATCGTCAGTCAGTGAGAGTTGGCGAATGGCTTTGCCCAGTGATTCCGTCAAACGTGCAGCAGCTTTACCGGTGGGTGCAGCAAGTTGAATACGCAAACGTTGTCCTTGGCTAAGTTGTATCAGCGCAGTCAATAATTTGGCGACTGTGGTCGTTTTACCTGTCCCTGGGCCACCGGAAATCACGGAAATACGGCGGGTAGCGGCAACAGCGGCAGCCAACTTTTGCCAGTCGACCTCAGTGCTCGCTGGCCCAAATAGGCGGTCGAGCGTCTCTCTTAATAATGCCTCGTTCACATCTCTGGTTTCATTGATAAATGACGCCGTATTGTCACTGGCCATAAAACGCACCACATCCCCTTCGTATTGCCACATCCGTTGTAGATACAAACGGTCATTTTGCAAAACTAGCGGTGTGGGCAGTGTGCCATCACTGACGGCTGGAGAGTTATTGAGTGTTTGCATCCAATGTAATTGATCCGGCGCACCAATTGCCTGCCACAGCGCTTGCGCTAGTGCTGGCTGCCGCCCGCCAAATAGCTGATCTGGCTGCAAATAGCTGAGTGGCAAACATACATGTCCAGCACCAGCTTCGGCACTCAGAACAGCCGCTGCCAATTGCAGCATAGGGGCATTATCACCCGCTATCATCCGTGAGAACTGAATATCCAGCGGGCGGAGTAAGTGGTCACGAACCGCCTGCTCCAGTAACGTCATCATATTGATGTGCCCTCACCGGTAGTCGCAATACCACTTTTATCGCCAATGTGCCGTTCTACCTCACGACCACTGAATAGACAATCCATTCTTTCAATCAGCTCCCAGTCAGGACGACAACTAAAAATACCATTCCCCGGATGTTGGCTATCAATACCCCGCAGGAAGAGATAAATGACGCCACCAAAGTCGCGCTGATAGTCATAATCTTCCAGTCGATGACGTAAATAGCGATGTAATGCCAGAGTATAAAGCTGATATTGCAAATCATAGCGATGCTCTGCCATGGCTTGGACCATCGCCTCATTGGTGTAAGCGCTGCTGTCTTCTCCCAACCAATTGGATTTATAATCCAATAAGTAATATTTCCCCTGCCAGCAGAAAACCAGATCAATAAATCCTTTTAGCATCCCACGGACTTGCTGAAAATCCAATGCAGGGCACTGACGAGAAAGTGGGTCATAGCGCTTGATTAAGGTGTCTAACTCTCGGGCTTGCAGTAATGCGTCTATCGGCAAATAAAATTGCAATTCAGCCTGCTTACTCTGTGGTGTCAATTCCGCCAATGTCACCCCAGTTTCATTCAGAGGGGTTTGTACAATGTCATTTAGCCATTGATACAACATAGGTGACCATTGTTCGCCAAAACCTTGTTGCTGTAACTGTTCAGTCAGCCAGTCTTGTTCGATCGGCTGACTGAAATCCAAAGGTTCCAGCAGATCATGCAGGAAAGTCCCTGGTGCCGCACCGCGAGGGAAGGTATGAGGGGTTAATTGCGGCTCTGTTATTAATGCTTGCTCGCCAACGGCATCTGTATCCAGCCGCGGTAATAATTCCTGTAATGGCACATTCAGCGCCTGTGATACTCCACTTTTACTCGAACCATGCTGTTGTAAACCTGAATAGCTGGTGACCCGCCAAAAATCGTGTATTTGACGGCTAAACTGGCGAGCGGCAAGGGCTGGCAACGCTTCCGACTGGGGATGCCAAGGCGTTTCGTCCAGTTGTCCGGCTGGCGAAACAGAAATATCTCCACCAGCCAGGGTTGCTAACTCTGCGAGTTTATCAGCAAGATACCGTGCATCTCCCGACTGTCCTTGTTGCACCAGATAACCTAGCGCGCTGAGGTGCATGTCACTTTCACCCTGTTTTTTTCGCCCACCTTTAATCAGTGGGGCAATACCTATACTGCAATGATAAACCGCTCGGGTGAGGGCAACATATAATAGCCGTAAGTCTTCTGCCAGACGCTCTTCCTCCGCCAAAGCTTGACTCTCTTCGTCGGCGTTCAGGTCAAGTAATGCTTCAAAGCTATGACGATCATGGTAAAGAACATCCTGCTGTTGGCGGAAATTGCCCACAAAAGGTAACCACACCAGCGGGTATTCCAGCCCTTTCGATTTATGGATAGTAATCACTTGCACCAAATGGCGGTCACTTTCCAAACGTAATTGTTGGTTATCAGACTGATGATTCGGCTGGGCTATTTGCTGTGCCAACCAACGGATTAGTGCGTGCTCACTATCAAGCTGCGATGCGGCTTCTTGTAATAATTCGCCCAGATGCAGCAAATCTGTCAGCCGCCGTTCACCGCCCTGTGTTGCTAACAAGTTTTCAGCCAAATGCCGATGAGCCATAACCTCTCGCAGCATCGGGAGCACACCACGGCGCTGCCAATGTTGACGGTAGCCATCGAACTCATCAACCAAAGCATCCCAAGCTCGCTCATCGTGATTCAATTCATCCAGCATTTGTGCATCCAGCCCGAGCATACCAGTCGCCATGGCACTGCGTAATGCCCGTTCCTGTTCAGGAGCCAGAACAGCCTGCAATAACCACAGCAAATCTTTGGCTTCTGCGGTATCAAATACGCTATCACGATTAGATAAATAAACAGATGGGATAGCCAATGCACTCAGGGCATCGCGCACTAATGCCGCCTCTGCCCGGCTGCGCACTAATATAGTGATATCTGATGCCTGAACCGGCCTTGAGCTTGTGGCCGTCACTAATTGAGCCAATCCCTGCTGACCCGAGGTGAGCCAGTCACGGATTTGGGCTGCACACTGTCGCGCCATTAATTGTTGGTACTCACTAACCCCGACACCCTCGCCCGGCTGCAACCAGAAAGACATTGCTGGCTGTTTTTTTCCTTTTATTTCAAATGATAACTGCTTATTTTTTTGCGCAGGTACCACATTTATAAAGGGGATTTGTTTAAACAAAAAAGGAATGTCGACCAAACTAAAAAGTCGATTGACTGATTGCACCATCGGGAAGGATGAGCGCCAGTTAGTCTCTAGTGTGTAGTGTGCACTTACTTCCGAGCGGGCCCGAATATAAGTAAAAATGTCAGCACCACGGAAAGCGTAAATAGCTTGTTTAGGATCCCCGATCAGCAATAAACCACACTCTCCTTGCCCACCATAAAGTGTGTGGAAAATACGGTATTGCTGCGGGTCGGTATCTTGAAACTCATCAATCATTGCGACGGGATAACGAATGCGAATAGATTGAGCTAACAATTCCCCGCCCGGTTGCTGCAATGCAGCATCCAATTTACTGAGCAGATCATCAAAACCTAATTCTGCTCGCTGCCGTTTTTCTTGCTGTACAGAGGCTCGTATTTCACTGATAGCTCTGGCTAAAATCAGATCTCTGAGTGTCAGAGGTTGTTCAAATATTCGGTCTATAGCATTGAATATATCGTGTTGGGGGGCTTCCCCCTTTTTGGTTTTTTCAAATAATACTGACTGACGAAATTTTTCTAGCTCTTTGGGTAACTGATAATCGCCGGTTTCTTGCTCCGCCCATACACCGACTTTTTCCAGCCAGTTAGGTAAATATCGCGCACTGTAGCTGCGTTTATCCACTCCCGACCCGCTAATCAGCGCCTCTAACTCAGGAGCCGCTGCTCGCCATTGCGCTTTGACCGCATCAATTTGCATCACTATCTGCTGATGCCGACTGAGTATTGTTTCATCATCGCCGGGAGCTTGCCGAAATTTTGGCGTTTCACCTTGCAAGTAAGCAGAAAGGTCTTTCAGTAATGCCTCCGGCCCACTCCACTCCTGACTCACTGCCCTGGCGAGAGCCAGAGGGAGCGGGTAGCAATGACGCCGCCAGAAATCGGCGCAAGCTTGCCTGCGTAATGGCTGTTCATCCTGCACCAAAGTTTGTTCAAATAAGATGCCAGATTCAAAGGCATTGTTAGCCAACATGCGCTGACAAAAACCGTGAATAGTATAAATTGCCGCTTCATCCATCTGCCGCTCAGCCGCCAAAAGGTCTGCGGCTGCTTTATTCAGATCAGTGATTTCCGCCAGTAAATCCTTATGCATCGGGTCATCGCTGACTCCCCGTACGCAGGCAATACGCAACTCATGAATATTGTCACGAATTCGCCCTCTCAGTTCCTCAGTTGCCGCCTCAGTAAAGGTCACCACCAGGATTTCCTCAACCATGAGAGGGCGACGAAACGCCGCCTCCCCGCCTAAGCCAAGCAGCAATCTAAGATAAAGAACCCCGATGGTAAAAGTCTTACCGGTACCGGCGGAGGCTTCAATTAGCCTCTCGCCATACAAGGGCAGCGTTAGCGGCTCCAGGCGCTGGGGAGTCATTGATGTCATGGAGCCAATACCTTCTGCGGCAAGGTTGCTTGCAAGGCTGAAATTGTTGGGTAAGTCGTCCATCCTTTAAGCACCGCATACCCACCCTCAGTTTGCCCTTGGCCTTTGACCTGAGAAAGTAGCGCCAAACCTTGTGGTTTAATAACAGCTTGCTGGAAGAAATCTGCCAATGCAGTGTTCGTCAGCGGCTTCACCTGAGTAATCATTTTCTCGCGGCTATCAAACGCAAAATTATTGCGATTGAAATCATTATTGTAACGGCTGGCTTCTTCATCCAGCGTTTGTGGACGTTGCAGTAATTGGTTAATGAGTGCCTGTTTATATTGTTCAAAATCAGCCGGTTTCATTTCACGCAACCGCTTCTCAGCTTGTGGATAGAACGCAAGGTAGCGCTGATAAAGATAATCAGGTTGTTTGCTATTACTTTGCAGTAAGAAACCTAAGCCCCATTGACGCCCAACTGACATTGGGAAGGCAAAGACCGCGTAGCCGAGTTGCTCTGCTGTGCGTAGTTGGTCATAGAACCACGGCTGAACAATTTGCCCCAGCAATGCGCTACGCGCCATGCCCTCAATTTCTGTATAGCCAGTCGGCACATAGACGGCAGCCAGCGCCGCATCTGAGCTACTGCCAAGCCGTTCCATGTTGGCAAGCTGAGTTTTATCAACAATGACATCCTCGCCAGTCCACCAAGTTGTTCCAGTCCAATTGAGCTGTTTTTTCAATGACTCGGCCAGAGATGTTACTTGCCCGGCAGTCATATTACCCACTGCTAATACTTCTACCGCAGACTGTTTGAGTAAGTCATCACGATAGGTTACGACATCTTGCACACTGATGGTGTCTAGCAATTTACGCCGCTCGCTACGTTCTGAGTAGGGAACATGAGACAGTAACTTGGCCGGCTGAATTGCCAACTCATAAGCTTTGCCTTTCTCGGCAACTTCCAGTTGTTCACGATACCAAGACTTGGCCTGTGCCAATTGATCTTTTGTCGGAGTGAAACTGGCGTAACCCTCCACCAAAGAAGTCAGTAACTGCGGCATCCGCTGTGTGAAGCCATTCGCACTGACATACAAACCGTTATTCGGTGCAGTAGAGAAGCTAATCCCACCAATTGAGGCCTGATAACTCAACTCATCGAGTGACAACCCAGCCAGATAATCAGTCAAAGCAAAAAGAACCTGATGACGGGCAGTATCCAATGCATGTGGGTTACGGAAAGCAACCGAAATATCAGCTTTAGGTTCGTCAGCAAAATACTGGCTTGGCATATAGAACACCCGCAACCCCGGTTGTTGTGCCACTTGCTGTGGTCGGGTGATATTTTTATCAGCTTTGATTAAGGAGAAATTGTCCGGAATATAGGGGTTAAGTGCCGGTAAACTCAGCGTGATGTCTTTCCCCAGTTTTTGCCATTCTTGTATCTCTTGCGGGCTGATTTTATTGACCTGATAAGGGGCATCAACAAAATAGGCCACCTTATTGTGGGGTTCTTCTGGGCTGACAAACCAAATACGCGCATTTTCCGGTGTCATTTCAGCCAATCGCGCAGCGATGGCTTTCGGATCATAGTGATCAGCCAGATAAGGGGCATCAAGTACATGTGCGACAGGTACCCGCAACATCATATCCACCAGCCACTCAATGTAGTCCATATCCCGTGTGATTGAGGGATAGCGGAAATCCAGATTTAATACATCGGCAATTTCATCAAAATAACTCTTTTTGATGCCATCTTTGTGCAACATATTGATGTAGTCAAAAATGGCGGCGACCACGACATCACGATTGGCCAAACCTTTATCCGTGAGTGATACCGAAATGGAGAATACACCGCCATTCCTATCCACCATCGGGTCAGCCCCGGCATTAATGGCATCTGCCAACCCTTGTTTTTGCAACCAGTCAGACAGGGTATCTTTGCTACGGTTACCTATTAAATAGCTGATATAAGTATCTGTTTTACTGCGGAATTCTGCACTGTTATTCTCAATACGGAATTCTACTTTTAGTTGTTTGCGAGGTTGGGCGGGAACATAATGAATAATAATGCCGGTTTGATCCGGTGTGACCGCAGGTACTGTAATCGGTGGTACTTTTGCATCCCGATTAGGGATTCGGCCAAAGGTATCGGCAGCTAATTGCGCCAATTGTTCCAAGGACTGATTGCTATACAGCACACCTACCATCAGGTTAGCTGAGTAATAATGGTGATAGAAACTCAGCAGCTCATCATGTAATTTACCATCAGGTTTATCTTTAAGTGTCTCCAGATTCCCGCCGGAAAAACGCGCACTTGGATGAGCCGGGTTTAAGGTTTCCGCATTCACTTGCGCCATACGCATACCATCGCGAGAGCGGGCCATCGTCAATTCTGCATTTACCGCATTACGTTCACGGTCGGCATTAATTGGGTCTAACAGCGGCTCAGCAATTGCATCAGCTAAACGGTCAACCGCCGGGGCCAATGCATCATTTTCAATTTCAAGATAATAAGCGGTTCGATAAGAAGCCGTGCTCGCGTTATGGCTACCGCCATGTTTTTTCAAGAATTCAGAGAAACTGCCGGGCTCAGGGAAGCGCTTAGAGCCCATCAGTAACATATGTTCTAAATAATGAGCTAATCCCAATTGATTATTAGGATCTTCCAGGGAGCCAACAGGTAATGCCAAGGCAGCTAAGGATTTAGGTGCTTGCTCATCAGAAACCAACAACACAGTCATACCATTAGGCAATTTTATCGCCTGATATTTGCGTAAGTCGTGTTCACTTTTGTGAATAGCTTCTGCCAGTGGTTGCCATGCAGGAATGTCAGCCCAACTCAGTGGAGCCAGCAAACCTAATAAGAAAAATATACCAATGATGCGAGCAAACTGTTTATGCATTCCGTCTCTCCCTCTAACCCCTTAAAGATTGCCGCTAACGCGTATATCCGGCTTCTTGTATTTAATATGTATGAAAATCTGGTTTAGTCATGCGCAATTATCACGCCTTATTATGGCGGGCTATGGGTAATAAATAACGTTCAGTTTCGTGTAATATCGTGTCGAGATGTTGGTTATCCATCAGGCGGAATACCCTTTGTATATAGTTATCCTCACCTTCCCCAGCAATCCGTTGATCACCTTGCCAAACCTGTAAAAGCTTCATTCGAGCTTTAGTTTGTGTTTCTTCATCCCACAAAATTTGACCAGACTCACGATCAAAACACTGACTCAACCAAGCCCAGCCACTTTTACTCAACAGCAGTAAAGGTTCGCACATACCTTGCTGATAGCCACTGATTAGCTGCTGTAAATATTTCCGTGCTTCGTCACAATCCAGTGGGGCATAACGCCATGCTGTTCCTTTACGGCCATACATTCGGCTTTCACCCTCTCCACCGGCCACGCAATACACCAGATGCTCAACCCACAACAAAAGCCCATCGACCGCAGTTAATGCCGCGGGTCGCCAACGAATTAAACCGTCCTCCTGAATTTGATGAATCCATCCGGTCAGAGTGGTATTTCCAAATTCAACATTCAGCTCAATGCTGTAACTCTCTTTACGTTCAGCGCGAATTTGCTCAGCTAATGGCACCATTTCTTCTTTCTGGCTTTCCCAATAAAGCTCGCCGAAAGAACCATAAGGAAGGTTACCCGCCGCACGGGCACGGCTAAATACAGTATTAATATCACTTTCTTCAATCAGTGCATTCAGCAGTTGAGTATTAAACTGATAGCGGTTGAGGTTATCTAAGATAAAAGGTTCTTCATCCGGTAACTCCGTCTCTTCAATAACGAAATTCACCCCCAAGCGGAGTTGGAAAAATGCTCTCACAGGGTGGCGATAGAAACGGATTAATTCATCAAGAGTGATTTCAGGCAAGGGTTCAGGTGGCAAAGGTTGATTAAATTCTGGGTGTGCCAATCCCTTGGATTCAGCAGAGGGCAACCATTCAGCCGCATAACTCTGTAGCTCACTGTTTTGGATGAAATTTTCTGCTGCGAACGGCATGCGTGGATGCCAGCAGAGCAAATGTTGAATAACTCGTTTGGCGCTGTCATCAGCACTGAGGTCTTCATCACCAGGCAAGCGATAACTTTGCGAAATGTATTCAATCAACTCACTAACCAATACCGAGGGATAGCGTTTACTATTGTCTTGAATTGAGCGCCCGATATAGCTGATATAAAGCTGTTGCTGGGCAGAGAGTAATGCCTCCAGGAACAGATAGCGATCATCGTCACGTCGGCTGCGGTCACCACGGCGAACCTGTTTAGCCATTAAATCAAAGCCCAACGGCGGCAGAGTTCGTGGGTAAACACCGTCATTCATCCCCAATAAGCACACCACTTTAAACGGGATAGAACGCATAGGCATCAATGTACAGAAATTGATGGGCCCGGCGAGAAAACGCTGGCTAATGCGCTCATTATCCAAGCGCGAAGCCAGTTCATCCCGTAGCAGATTCAGTGGCACGATATCCGGATATTGGGCAGCAATACCATAGCTGATAACCTTCTGCCATTGCTGTTCAATCAGTACCAGCACCGCTTCCGTATCATTATCGGGTTCAAAGAAGGTATCCAATAATTGACGACATAACGGCAGCCACTCACTGAGCGCGCGGGATTCACTTAACTGCTGCCGCCACTGACTTAATTGCATCAGCATATCCGCTAGTTGCCCCGCGAGCTCTGCCGCCAAACCACTGGATTCATCATAGGGTAGCACCCCTTGCCAATCACCGGCACTGCTATCCATGGCATAGCCAAGTAACATACGGGTTATGCCAAAATGCCAGGTATGCTGGCCGGTTGCGGGCAGAGATAATTCGCGCACATTGTCATCATCTAATCCCCAACGGATACCGGACTCGCCAACCCATTGCCGCAAACGGCGCAATCCATCCTCATTAATACCAAATTTATTGGCTAAAGCGGGCACTTCCAGCAGGGCTAATACCTGCTCAGAAGTAAAACGACTCTGGGGCAAATCAAGCAGAGTAATAAAAGCCTGAAGTGCGGGATGAGCCTGACTGGCCTTGCGATCGGAAATAGCAAAGGGTAAATAACGCTCCCCGGTAGCATTACCAAATGTGGCCTGAATATAGGGGGTGTAACTGTCAATATCCGCGACCATCACAATGATATCGCGTGGGGTCAAATCTGGAGAATCCTCCAATAATTTCAGTAAATTATCTTGTAAAACTTCTACTTCGCGTTGCGGACTGTGGCACACATGCAGGCTCAAGGAGCGGTCCGAGAGTTCCAAAACACGTTTTTGGTGGCTGTGGGCTAAGGTTTCTGGAGTGACGCCAATAATAGCGTGGTCTTCCAGCTCCAGCATGTCATGCTGAACGCCATGTAAGAGATTATCCGGCTCAATATCAACAAAAGCATGAACCTCTTGAATCTCATCAACCTGAGATAATAAATACATATGGTCACGACCAAGCCGCCCCCATGAGGCTAACAGCGGGTTACTCAGATCTTGCTCACCATCATCATTAAATAGCTGATCGGCCTGTTCAGGGTGACGAAAGAGTTTTACGTCCATAGTTCCACTTTCAGCCGGCTCACGATAATGCCTGCGTTTGCGACTTTGCAATTTTGCCAAAAAAGCATAATCCTGAATATCACCCCAGAAATAACGGCATGGGTTAGTAAACATTAGGTGAATATCAATGTGTTTACCCAGCGCTTGCAAGGCTTGTAAATAAATTGGGGGCAATGCAGATATACCGCAAATGAATACTCGTTTGGGCAGCCCTGCGGGGCAAACATCGGATTCGAGTAAAGTTCGGATAAAACGCTGATAGAGATTAGCGCGGTGCCATTCCGGTTGTGCTAACTGACGGGTATAGCGCGTTAGTTCAACCCAGAGCAAAGCTTGCCATTGCTGGGCATCGTCCAGATTATCAATCAGTTGGCCACGCTCCCAACTTTCAAGCCATTCAGGGCGATACACCAGATATTGGTCAAAAAGGTCAGCGACGCGTGCCGCCAGTTGGTGAATTTTACGTTTATCGCTATCGTCACTTAAATAGCGTTTCATCGCAGAAAATACCGGATTTTCCAGTAATTCAGGCAATAACCACATGAGTTTCCATGTCATGGCATCTTTGCTAAATGCGCTTTCTTTCGGGATGCCGGGCAACACGCGGGTAAACATATCCCAAATAAAAGTCGCGGGAAGTGGAAACTCAATATTGGCTGCAATACTAAACTGTTGAGCCAGTTGCATTTGCAGCCATTGGGCCATCCCTGGGCTCTGAACCAGCACCACTTCTTGCTGGAAAGGGTTATCCAACGGTTCTCGTTCTATCAGCGCAGTCGTTAGCGCTTTGAGTAAATCCAATTGATTAGAATGATAAACCGTGAACATGATGGCTCCCTTAAAGCTCTATATAGAGAATATCCATAAATGATTAAACCAACTGACTACCACTTGTGGATAAATCCTGAAGTTTAATACTCTAACTTGATAATGAGTGAGTGCAATAGGTTATCTTCATTATCATATTTATAGCTGCGGTTAGCTGCCTTCACTCGCAATACAAAACCACCGACTTAACTCTGCTTGCTGCTTAGAGTGCATTTTCAGGATGAATGTAAACTCCGTACACTCCCCATCGATTCGATTTATAAACTGGTTATATCGCCAATTAGGTTTCATTCCTGCAGGAAATGCTTTCGCTGATTCGCCGCTGCTGCTTTCAATATGTTGATTAAGCAAAGACCACGCCTGACGTTGCTGCCATAAAGAGGAAAAACCCTGCAAAAGTGCCTGATGGTATTGCAGTAATCCCAGCAGCGAGACAGAGAAAAAAAGTGCCGCGATTAAGACCTCTGGTAGGCTAAACCCCTGTTGAAAATGAGAATTCCCTCCCTCTCTGGTATACTGTGACTTGCAGCTATATCTGACTAAATACAAAATTGTGCATCCTTATCCGGGCAAAAATCTGACCAACCATGAGCAACTTTAACCAACCGATGCTCTCCTCTAACTCCCTGAGTAGAATGCAGTTGGACGCGTTGATAAAGCATCAAAGGCGGCTGTGTTCCGAAAGATTGGCTCTCTCCCCTGAGGATAAAAAAACCGGCCAGCGAGGCAGGTTTAAGACAGGCTTTTAAGCCATATTGCAGGTGCTCATTGCAATGCCATGTTGAACCGGCTTGCCACGGCATACTGAATGACCACTTCTGCCCCACCCCCCAATTCAATGATGATGTTGCCTGATTAAAGGCCCGTAAATGGTGTTGTTCCTCGGCGGTAATATGCTGAATATTATCCAATTTTCGGTGTAAAGCTGATAACAAAAATAAACCGAGAGAAAAAAGAGTAGCAACAGCAGCCAGGGTACTTGTCCCCCGTTGATGATCACAGCTCATAAATTATTCCCACGGATGGTATAACTCAGCTGACTATGTATGGCTGGGTTACCGGTACTTTGCCCCGCCAGTTGCACGCTATAAACCTGACCCGAAGTTTGCTGCGGTAATGGGGTAACAGAAAAGTGCGTTATGGTGATACTTTGTGGATCAAACAGTTTTTCCCAACCACTGCCAGAACAATTCAGCTCACCGCGCTGACCTTCTAATGCTTTATTGCGTAGCCGATAACCAAAATATTCAGATTCCTGATGTTTCGCCCCTTCCCACCGACCATTGCGGTTGAGGTCATAAGCAACAATCAAGCAAGAGTTTGTCACTTCCCCTGGATAATGCTGTGTAGTCATCGCGTTGCCCTGACACTCACCGTGACAAAATCCAGCCCGCCGTAGGTCTTTTTCCAATGCAGCCATAGTTTGGCTCAGCGCTAACTCCAGATGATAGTGTTGCTGTAACCTTGCTATTTGCTTGTGTAACCGAGGGAAAGTCTGAGTGGCCGCCATAATAATCAAGCTACCCACACTCAGCGCCAGCATCATTTCGGGTAGGGTAAAACCCGTCATACATTTATGTAAAAAGTAACCTGATACGGCGGCCTCTGGTTTTTTTATCGTTACTAACATAAATGAATACCCGCTATTGATTGCTCATCGCTACATAGCCTCATTCGCCCGCGACTGGAGATAATGAGCCGAATACGCCCAGCCGGACTACTGAGCATTATATTTCCTGCTTGTGCGGTATTCCTTACACCAAAGAAACCCATTTCTTTTTGCAGAGAAATCGCAATAGAAACATCAGGATAAGGTGGAATAAACACTGAACCATCTAATGAGGAACAGGGTGTGGCAGGCTTATCACCACTGCCTAAACACCCCTGTTCTTCTTGCTGTATCCATAACAATGCCGTGTTGTTACTGCGATTCGTTTTGGCCTGCAAATGAGTTAGAAAGGCAAGTAACTGGCGAGCACTGTCCGCGAGCCTCTCCCGTTGCCGATAATGGTGCCAATTTTGTGCCCCCCATACAGCCATAACACCGGCTAAGGCAATGACCAACAGCAGTTCAATAAGACTGATACCATTTTGTTTTTTAAGAATATTATTTTTATGCATGAAGTATATTGAGCCGTAGATTGGTTTTCATGGCGTAAGTTTACGTTGTGAAAATTTGAGATCCAGTAGCTGCTTATCAAGGCTGGAAGAGCTGCGCAAAATTTTATTCACGGCGACATAAATGCAGAAAAGTGTGCGGCATGGCTCGCAATTTGATTGCCGATGGGCTTAGTAGATAAAGTGAAGAGAAGGGCTATTAGGAGGATGATTGCGGGCTAAAATGGCGGGTATAAACCGAAACCGGAGCCAAATGGCTCCGGTAAAAGATTAGATAGCGATCGGCGCTTTAATGCCAGGGTGCGGGTCATACCCTTCGATTTCAAAATCTTCAAAACGATAATCAAACAATGAATCAGGTTTACGTTTGATAATCAGTTTCGGTAATGCCCGCGGTTCGCGGCTCAATTGCAGATTTGTCTGATCAATATGGTTGCTGTATAAGTGCGTATCACCCCCCGTCCAGACAAAATCACCTACTTCCAAATCACATTGTTGCGCCATCATATGCACCAATAATGCGTAGCTGGCGATGTTAAATGGCAAGCCGAGGAACACGTCACAGGAGCGTTGATATAGCTGACAAGACAGCTTGCCGTCAGCAACATAAAACTGGAAGAAAGCATGGCAAGGTGCCAAAGCCATTTGATCCAACTCACCGACATTCCATGCTGAAACAATGATACGGCGGGAGTCTGGGTCTTGCTTGAGCTGTTGCACCACTTTGCTCAGTTGGTCAATCTGGCGGCCATCAGCAGCGCCCCAAGCGCGCCATTGCTTACCATAAACCGGGCCAAGGTCACCGTTTTCATCCGCCCATTCATCCCAGATTGAGACGTTATTTTCCTTCAAATAGGCAATATTAGTATCGCCATTGAGGAACCATAACAGCTCATGGATGATGGAGCGCAAATGGCAGCGCTTAGTGGTCACCAGCGGGAAACCATCTTGTAAATTGAAACGCATCTGATGCCCAAAAATCGACACAGTCCCGGTACCGGTACGGTCAGCTTTAGGAGTGCCTTCTTCCAGCACTTTTTTCATCAAATCCAGATACTGTTTCATGTTACCTCACGAAAGTTGTTGCGCAGGACGGCGATACGCCCAAATCATCATAATGATACCGGCCAGAATCATAGGCACAGAGAGAATCTGCCCCATGCTGATCACGCCGTCGAACAAGCCGAGCTGGGCATCTGGCTGGCGGAAACATTCAACAATAATACGGAACGCGCCATAACCAATCAGGAACAGGCCTGAAACACTGCCCATCGGGCGCGGCTTACGGATAAATAGGTTCAGGATAATAAACAGCACCACCCCTTCCAATATCATTTCATACAGTTGCGAAGGGTGGCGCGGCAATACACCGTATTGATTGAAAATCGCCTGCCATTTAGCCGGATCCGCGGCAACAATCGCAATATCTTCGCCCCGAGAAGTGGGGAACAGCATCGCCCACGGGGTATCTGTCGTGACACGGCCCCACAGCTCGCCATTGATAAAATTACCCAAACGACCAGCACCTAAGCCAAATGGAATTAGTGGAGCCATAAAATCAGCGACCTGGAAGAAATGACGCTTGGTGCGGCGAGCAAACCACAGCATCACACAGATAACACCAATCAAACCGCCGTGGAATGACATGCCGCCATCCCATACCTTAAACAGATACAGTGGATTATCGAGGAACATCGGCAAGTTATAGAACAGAACATAACCGACACGGCCACCAACAAACACCCCGAGGAAACCGGCGTAAAGCAGATTTTCGACTTCTTCTTTGGTCCAGCCACTACCCGGTTTGTTAGCCCGACGAACCGCCAACCACATCGCGAAGACAAAGCCCACCAAATACATCAGGCCATACCAATGCAGGGAAACCGGACCAATGGAGAAAATGACCGGATCAAATTTAGGAAACGCCAGATAGCTATTGCTCATCTATCACCACGAAATATCTCTTGTTTTGAGAAAATTAATGTTCTTGCCCGGTTAGGGCGACAGGTAGCGCATAATAGCATAGGGCAGCGGTTGTCTGGACTGCACCAAACAGAAAAGTTCTGTAAACCCGGTCAACTCTATTGACCATCGCAAACTTATTGACCATCACAAAGTTATTTACCACCGCGAATCAGGCCCCCTAACCCTTTGCGCTCCATGAATGCCGCGGTTAAATGACGTACATCGGTGGTCATTTGCGCACTTAGTACTCGCTCGGCCAGAGCTTGCGCATCCACTAAATCGATATTACGCAGCAGGTATTTAATGCGCGCTACACTGCGACCATTCATGCTGAGATTGCGATAACCCAGCCCAACCAGCAATAAAGCGCCCATCGGATCACCGGCCATTTCACCACATAAACTCACTTGCAGGCCAGACTGTGTCGCCTGCGTCAAGATGTGGCTAAGCACTTGTAACATCGCGGGATGTAAACTGTCATACAGTGAAGCCACGCGGGTATTATTGCGATCCACCGCCAGCAAATATTGGGTCAGATCATTGGTACCGACTGAGATAAAATCGACCCGTGATTTCAGATACGGCAGCATAAATATCATGGCGGGCACTTCAACCATCACGCCCAGTTTGGGCTGCGGCAATGCATAGCCCAGAAGTTCCTGAACTTCACGGCCCGCGCGATCAATCAGGCGTTTTGCCTCGTCGACTTCTTCCAGGCTAGTGATCATCGGCAATAAAATACCCAAATTGCCGGTTCCAGCATTGGCTCTAAGCATTGCTCGGACTTGGATCAGGAAAATCTCTGGCTGATCGAGAGTCACACGGATGCCGCGCCAGCCCAGACAGGGATTCTCTTCACTGATAGGCATATAAGGAAGCTGTTTATCGGCACCAATGTCCAATGTTCTGAGTGTTACTGGCTTGTTCGGGTAAAGCTGCAACATGCCCTGATACTGCGTTACCTGCTCTTCCTCAGAGGGGAAGCCGCTTTGCAACATAAACGGAATTTCGGTGCGATATAAGCCCACGCCATCCACTCGTCCCCCCAGTAGTTGCTCATGTTCCGGGCTAAGACCTGCGTTCAGCATCACTTGAATCCGCTCACCACTTTTCAGAGCAGCAGGCTGTTCAACATCATCTTCAGCCAGTTTGCTAAGTTCAATCTCTTCTGTGACCAGCCGCTGATACTCTTTGACTAACACCGGCTCCGGATCAACCAGCACTTCGCCACGATAACCATCAACAATGAGTAACCGCTGATTCAGTAACGCGGGTTGAATATCCGCGCCCATTACCGTCGGGATCCCCATGGCGCGCACCAAAATGGCAGCATGGGAGTTAGCCGCACCATCACGCACCACGACACCGGCGAGGCGATCCTGTGGAACTTCGGCCAAGAGTGTCGCGGTGAGTTCATCAGCCACCAGAATGAAACGCTCTGGCCATTGGCTGGCCCCAGAGGTGCTGTCATCGAGATGGAATAGCAAGCGCTGGCCTAATGCCCGCAGATCACTGGCACGCTCGCGCATATAAGTGTCTTGCAAGCTGGCAAACTGCGCAGCAAATTGCTCGACCACTTGCTTAACTGCCCATTCCGCCACCGATCCGGCGTCAATTTGAGCAAAAAGTTCGCGCTTTAGACGGGCGTCATTGAGCAAGTGGGAATAGAGATCGAAAATCGCCGCGCTCTCTTTTTGTGAGCTGGCAGCAAAGCGCTTACTGAAACGGCGGAATTCGGCCGCAGCCTCTTCCAGTGCTTGTGTTAGGCGTTCACGTTCTTGGGCGGTATCAAGTGTCGAAGCTTCGTAAACCAAATCAAGGGAAGGCTGCGAAGTATCCTGCCACCCCTCAGCGACCGCGACACCGGGAGCCGCAGCCAATGCGCGGATCCGCGTTTGGCGATATTGACCAAAAATGGCATTAAGCTGCGATTGAGAAAGGATCCCTGCCAGTTGCGTTGCCAGCGTGACCATGAACGACTCTTCGCTCTCATCAAATTGGCGATGTTCACGTTGCTGAACCACCAGCACGCCAAGCAACTGACGGCGATAAATAATAGGAACCCCGAGGAATGCCCGGAAGCGATCCTCTTTGACTTGGGGAACATATTTAAAACTAGGGTGGCTCTGGGCATCAGCCAGGTTAATGGGTTCTGCCAGACGCCCGACTAGCCCGACGATGCCCTCGTCAAAGGCCAGCGTAATGGTGCGACCACGGGGCTTTTTCAAACCCCGTGTCGCCATCAGGTAATAACAACGGCGGTCATTGTCTGCCAGATAAATCGAGCAAACTTCCGTGTCCATCGCCAGACAGGTTTCATTGACCAACAGCTCTAACGCATCCGTCAGGCTGGTTGCCATCGCCACTTTCTCAACTATTTCTCGCAAACGCGTGAGCATGATCGGCTTAACTTAACCTCTTTTACGGCGATAAGCGGGTGGTACCCGTGGCAGAACAGCCTCCTGCACAGGCATTACAGTAGGTGCAAACTCTTTCATCACGCGCCGATAAACATCCCGTTTAAAAGACACCACCTGACGCACCGGATACCAATAACTGACCCATCGCCAGCCATCAAACTCCGGGGTGCTACTCCGTTGCATATTTATATCGGCTTCATTACACATTAACTGTAGTAGAAACCATCGCTGTTTTTGGCCGATGCATACCGGCTTTGTATCCCAACGCACCAAACGTTTTGGTAATTTGTAACGTAACCAGTTACGGGTTGAAGCCAGAATTCGGACATCCTTTTTGTTAAGTCCTACCTCTTCAAAAAGTTCACGATACATTGCCTGCTCTGGTGTTTCACCGGGATTGATCCCCCCTTGAGGAAACTGCCAAGAGTGCTGACCGTAACGCCTGGCCCACAACACTTCTCCCTGTCGATTACAAATTACAATACCCACGTTCGGGCGGTAGCCATCATCATCGATCACCGGACTACCTCGATAAGCTTAAAACTCAAAGATGCTCTGATTGTTTCACACTAGCAACAGGCGGTAAACCACTGCTTATCCGCCAGCGAAACCAGATAACTCTGGGATAACTCACAGATATTGGCAAAGTTATAAACACCCTGAGGTCTACACTCGCCATTTTATTCACTTTTTCTGTGGATATAGGTGTGCAGAACTCTAGGGAAAAGCAGGTACAACTCATTTTAACGTAATTATACGCTCAAAATATAAAAAAAAATAAATGATTAATTTCAATGAAGTAACAGGTTTCCCACAGGTATCAACACCCCGTAAATGTGATCTGTATCCGTTTTGGATCTGAGACTGGCTAAAGATCCATCAATGCAGTTTTTATCCACAGATAATGAGGCAAAGTTGTGCAAAAAAGAGCAAAACTCGCAAATAAACCTGTCGTCAAGGCTGTAAATTGAACCAGTGATCATGATTTATTGGGGTTATCCAACAAATCTGTGGATAAATAGGTGTAAGATCCTGTTCATTATTCCTGTCAGCAGGTGTACAAGATAGCCAAAATAAAAGTATTTCCAGCGGGGGAGGCAAGAAAACCTCCGTTAAATCATGCTATTATTTGTTTCTGCTGGACTGGATAACAATACATCTACGGTCACTTTTATTTCAGCTTATTTTCTAACCGACTTTAGCAGGTTTCCACTCTATGTCTGTTTATTCACTGCCCCCGGCACCACCCACTGATGAACATCAACTTTTTCAACGTGCTGAGGCGTTATCAGGTTTTACCCTTGGCGAATTGGCCATCAGAGCGGGCTGGAACATTCCGGCGGATTTAAAACGCGTTAAAGGCTGGGTTGGCATGCTGCTAGAATTCTATCTGGGGGCCAGCGCGGGTAGTAAACCTGAACAGGATTTTGCCGATATTGGTATCGAGCTGAAAACCATTCCTATCAGCGCCCAAGGCAAGCCGCTGGAGACCACTTTCGTCTGCGTCGCCCCACTGACCGGTAATAGCGGTATCACCTGGGAAAGTAGCCACGTGCGGCACAAGCTAGCCCGAGTGTTGTGGGTGCCTGTCGAAGGGGAGCGGCAAATTCCGTTAGCGCAGCGCCGTGTGGGCGCACCTTTATTGTGGAGCCCTAATGAGGAAGAGGAAGAATTACTGCGATGCGATTGGGAAGAATTAATGGATCTTATCGTTTTGGGTAAAGTTGAAACCATCACAGCTCGCCATGGCGAAGTATTGCAGCTGCGTCCAAAAGCGGCTAACAGCCGAGCATTGACTGAGGCCATCGGCGAACATGGGCAACCTATCATGACGCTACCCCGCGGTTTTTACCTGAAAAAAACCTTTACCGGCCCGCTGCTCGCTCGGCACTTTTTGCTTTAACAGACGAATCTGATTATTCCGATTAATGAATAAACGCGTATAATTGTATTTTTGTGTTTCCGTAAGGTGTAAGGCACGATGTTTGAATGGATTGCCGATCCAAATGCTTGGTTGGCGCTAGGCACACTGACTATCCTCGAGATCGTTCTCGGTATAGACAATATTATTTTCCTTTCTCTAGTCGTTGCGAAATTACCTAAAGCGCAGCAAAACAAAGCCCGCCGCTTGGGTTTGGCCGGAGCAATGTTAATGCGTTTGGCATTACTGGCTTCTATTGCTTGGGTCATCCGCCTGACGGAGCCGTTGTTTACGGTGGCTGGCCATAGCATCTCTATGCGGGATCTTATTTTGCTGTTGGGGGGCTTGTTCCTGATTTGGAAAGCCAGCAAAGAAATCCATGAAACCATAGAAGGTAGCGATACCGAGCACAACAGTAATGTCAGCTCTTTTTTTGCGGCTATTGTGCAAATCATGCTGTTGGATATCATCTTTAGCTTGGACTCGGTGATAACCGCAGTGGGGCTGTCAGACCATCTGTTTATTATGATGGCTGCTGTTGTCATCGCCGTGGGCGTGATGATGTTTGCCGCCCGGCCGATTGGTGAGTTTGTTAACCGCCACCCATCAGTCAAAATGCTGGCATTGTCTTTCCTGATCCTAGTCGGATTTACCTTGATGTTGGAAAGTTTCCAGATTCACATTCCGAAAGGTTATATCTACTTCGCCATGTTCTTCTCAATGGGTGTTGAAACCCTTAACCTCATGCGCGGGAAGAAAAATAAGCGAGTGAAATAAACCACTCTCGGGTGCGATTCGTCGCACCCGTTCCCCACTATTCTCTGCACTTTTTCCTTGCCCTCTTCCCCCTGCCGCAGTGCTTCGTTATAGTCGGATAAGGCGGGTTTGACTTAGCCTGATAACTTCAGACACAAAGGAAGGTCGGCAATGCAATATCATCGTATTCCCCACAGTTCATTAGAAGTAAGCCTGCTGGGTCTGGGCACCATGACTTTTGGTGAACAAAACAGTGAAGCCGATGCCCATGAACAACTGGATTATGCCGTTGCAGCCGGTATTAACTTGATTGATACCGCAGAAATGTACCCGGTTCCCCCAAAGCCAGAAACCCAAGGGTTAACTGAGCAATATATTGGTAGCTGGATAAAAGCGCGTGGTAGCCGGGACAAAATCATTTTAGCCAGCAAAGTCTCCGGGCCATCGCGCGGCAGTGACCAGCCTATTCGTCCTAATATGGCACTGGATCGGAAAAACATCCGTGAGGCACTAGATGCCAGTCTTAAGCGCCTGAATACCGACTATATCGATTTATATCAACTGCATTGGCCACAACGTGAAACCAACTGTTTTGGTAAGTTGAATTATCGTTACAGTGAACAAACCGCTGTCATCACCTTGCTTGAGACGCTGGAAGCCCTGAACGAACAGGTGCGCGCCGGTAAAATCCGTTACATTGGCGTCTCGAATGAAACACCTTGGGGCGTGATGCGTTATCTGCATTTGGCAGAAAAGCATGACTTACCGCGTATTGTGTCGATTCAAAATCCCTACAGTTTGCTTAACCGTAGCTTTGAAGTGGGTTTAGCCGAGATAAGCCAACACGAAGGGGTGGAGCTGCTGGCTTATTCTAGCCTGGCGTTTGGTACCCTCAGTGGTAAATATCTTAATGGCGCACAACCCGCTGGAGCGCGTAATACTTTATTCAGCCGATTCACCCGCTATACCGGGCCACAAGCCCAATTAGCGATAGCTGAATATGTGGCATTAGCAAAACGTCATGGATTGGATCCGGCACAAATGGCACTGGCTTTCGTGCGCCAGCAACCTTTTGTTGCCAGCACCTTGTTGGGCGCGACCACTCTGGAACAACTGAAAAGTAACATTGATAGCCAGGATGTGGTGCTGGCCCCGGAAATATTGAAGGCATTGGAAGAGATTCACACCCGCTTTACCTTCCCGGCACCTTAATATCAGCGCAGTCCAAATAGCAAAAAGGCCGCTTAGGCGGCCTTCAGATTGCTGACAAAGTAAAATGAAGGAGAATCGTGCCGTTGGGGTCGTAGTGGCGTAAGCCACCGAAGTGCCCCTGGGTGCGGTAAATCCTTCTATTACAGGGTTATAAGTAGGTTTAAGTTATTACACCGCTTTGCGCCGCTGTTGCCGCCACTGCCAGCCCCAAAGCAGCGCTATCGCCAGTGCAAATATCACGCCGAAGCCAACGCCTACTGCCACCACTGGCACTCCGAGTTTCACCACCACCGAGAACAAGCCCAGCATCACCAGCATCGCGGTGTTTTCACCCAAATTTTGTACCGCAATGGCATTACCCGCACCGACACTATTTTTACCACGTTCCTGCAATAAAGCATTGAGCGGAACCACAAAGAACCCGCCCAAAATCCCGATGATAATCAGCAGCAGATAAGCCATTGGCATACTGTGTTGCAGAGCAAAAATCGCCACTGCCACGCCAATCAGTACCCCCGCAGGTAAGCAACGTTTCACGGTTTTCAAGGTAACAAAACGGGCCGCAGCCCCTGCCCCGACGACAATGCCAATCGCCACCATGGCATTGAGCAGTGTCGGAGTCGTGTTATCCGTAATTCCTAGCGCAATAGGCACCCACAGCACCAGTAGGAAGCGCAATGTGACCCCCGCGCCCCAAAACAAGCTGGTTCCCGCCAGTGAAAAACGGGTTTCGCCATCGCGCCATAAAATCCGGCAAGCTGCAAAGAAGCTGCCAGTCATTGCCCGCGGCCGCCATGAGCTACCTGAGCGAGCGGCGGCTAACCTTGGGATAAACATATTCGCGACCACCGCAATAGCATAGACCAGCGCGCATACAGCCAATGCCGCCCCCAGATGCCAATCTGCCAGCACGCCCCCCGCAACCGAGCCGAGTAAAATGGCGGCGATAGTTGAAGCTTCCATCATGCCGTTGGCTTTAACCAACTGTTCTCCGGAGGTGATTTCCCCCAGAATCCCATATTTAGCAGGTGAATAGGCCGCAGCCCCCACGCCCACCAGGCTATACCCCAGAAAGGGATTAAAACCAAAGCAGATAACCAATGCACCGGCCAGTTTCAAGCCGTTCGCCACCATCATCACCCGCCCCTTAGCAAAGCTATCGGCAAATTGCCCGACAAACGGAGCCAGAATAATATAGGTCGCGACGAATGCCATTTGTAAAATGGGTTGGCTCCAGTCGGGGTATAGCTGCTGCTTAATTAATGCCAAGGTGGCGAAAAGCAGTGCATTATCACCAAAAGCTGAGAAAAATTGCGCACAGAGAACCGCGACCATCCCTTTTGATAACAGGGGCTTATCTACTAATGCTGACTGACTCATGCGCTCATCTCCGGATCTTCCGCCATTTTAGTTAACGTCACAAAATCAGGTTTACCGCTCCCCAGTAAAGGCAAGGCTTTCACCACCCGAATGTCGCGCGGTACCGCCAGTTCAGGTACCCCATTTTCCCGTGCTGCTTTGACTAATTTCTCGCGGGTGATTTCACTGTCGGTGGTAAATAACACCAAGGCTTCCCCTTTGGCGCTGTCTGTTTTGGCCGCCGCCGCATGTTGCCCTTCTGGCGAAATCCGCAATGCCAGTTGCTCGACACTCTCCAATGAGACCATTTCTCCGGCTAATTTAGCAAAGCGCTTCATCCGGCCACGAATGGCGCAGAACCCTTGCTCATCAATCGCCACAATATCCCCGGTGTCATACCAACCCGCTTCCTGCTCACCCTGAGCATTTTCAGCAGAGGGTTGCTCCAGCACCCCCGGATTTTCTACCCGCAGGTAGCCGCGCATAATATTCGGGCCGCGCAATTGTAAACGCCCGCCCTGCTCAATACCCGGCACGGGGATCAAGCGGGATTCCATACCCGGCAGAATGCGGCCCACAGTATTCACTTTTGCCGCCATCGGTACGTTAATGGCCACCACTGGCGCACATTCAGTAACGCCATAACCTTCCAAAATACGAATACCAAACTTATCCTGCCAAATCTGTTTAGTGCTATCGGCTAACTTTTCCGCCCCTGCCACCACATAACGCAAGCGGGCAAAATCATACGGATGGGCAAAGCGGGCATAATTACCCAAGAAAGTGGACGTCCCAAACAGCACAGTACAGTTGCGGTCATACACCAGTTCAGGCACCACCCGATAATGCAGCGGGCTGGGGTAAAGGAATACACGGCTGCCGGTCATTAACGGAGTGAATAAACCCACTGTCAGGCCAAAAGCATGGAACAGCGGCAGTGACGACATAAAACGATCACGCGGTGTGAAATCTGCAATGGTGCGGATCTGCTCGACATTTGCCAATAAACTGGCATGTGAATGTACCACGCCTTTCGGGTTGCCCTCTGAACCCGAGGTAAACAAAACTAAGGCGCTATCATCAGTCTGCTGCGGCACCATCGCCCGGCGCGGACAGCATAAGTGGAATAAAATCCATAACTTATCCACCAGCGTAACCGTGTCTTTTAAATCTTCCAGATAGACCCAATTGGCCTCAGTCACCTGTTCAGGCAAATGTGTCAGTTTGCCTTTTTCCAAGAACTGGCGTGAGGTGACGATAGTCTTCAATGAGGCCGCGGTAATAGCGCTTTTCAAGCCTTTAGCGCCGGAGGTGTAGTTAAGCAGCGCCGGGATACGGCCCCGCAGGGTAGCACCAAAAATCGCCGCTGCCGTGATAGTCGCATTGGGCAATAGCATCCCCACATGCTCTCCCTGCACGGTAAAACGTTGCAGGATACGGCTGACACCTAAGATTTTCTTCAGCAACGTTTGATAGCTATCTTCTTTAAAGGAAATGTCTTCGATGCAAGGTTTGAAGCGCCCATAACGGGTTTGTGCTGATAGCAATGCTTCAAATAGCGTTTCGCGGGGCACAATAGCCATACGCGCCGCCATCATAATGGCGTGTAAGCGCTCACCCGCCAACACCCGGCGGTCACGGGCACGCGGAGCTTGTGGCATGGGTAAGGGGGTCGCTGGCAGCACATGAATACTGATTTTTGGGAACCAACGGACTTTTAGCACCTCGCCCAATCGGCCAAAACGCGTAAATTCTGGGCCTTCTAAACGGATAGGAACTACCATCGCGCCTGATTTCGCGGCAACAAATGCAGCGCCATCATAGATTTTCATCAATGAACCCGTCACGGTGATTCGCCCCTCAGGGAATATCACCACCGGCCTGCCCTGCTCGACCATTCTGACCAAGTGTTTGATAGCCATTGGCTTGGTCGGATCAAGCGCGACAAAATCCACATAGGCCCGCAACCAGCGCATATACCAGCTTTCAGTGATGTTGGAATAAACAGCAAACACCGGTTTTATCGGGAGAAACAGCGCTAACAAAGCACCATCAAGGAAAGAGACATGATTGGGGGTAATAATCAGTTTTTGGTGCGAAAACTGGTCAGTAACCCCCGTGATGGTGACGCGAAATAACCCACGAAAAAGAGTACGCAACAAACGATAAGCCATGTCTGTTTCTCTATAAGCCGATGAATATGATAAGGAGAGAATACTATAAGAGGGGCTGTTTTATATCTAAGATCACACTGAGAATGGGGAGTTAAAGCAGAAATAAAAAAAAACCTACGCATCTGCGTAGGTCGGTGCAAATAAAAAACTGGCTTTAACACACAGCGTATGTTGATTATTCACCAATTAATACCTCTGGGATCACTACTGTATCCGTTTGTGTTAAACCTCTACCAGCAAGCAATCGCAACATTTACGTGCAAAGTGTAACCAGGAGTGAACATTGTGAGTGAGCCGAAAAGGTTTGTAATTCATTAAGGTACATTCTGTGTATTAATATAGCGCCACCTCAACCAAGCAACTCATCGCGTTCGGGCCTTGAGTCAAACGAGACGTCCCAATATCCAATGTCAGGACATTCGGGTTACCGGATTGCTCAACTTGAGGTTGTTGACTATCAACATGTTGTTTGCTGCCAAAGCCGGGGTCAAACCATGCACCGGTTGCCATCAACACCACGCCACGAGTCACCCCATCAGTAATGCGCACCCCCGCCAGACAATCACCCCGTAAATTACTCACTTTTACCTGGCTGCCCTCGGTAATTTCACGACTGGCCGCATCCTGTGGATGCATAAAGAGTGTTTCGCGCCCTGCGGTTTTATTCCCCTGCGCCAATGGGGCCGGATCAAGCTGGCTATGCAGGCGATCGCCCGGTTGGATAGAAATCAAATGCAGTGGCCATTGCTCCGCTTGCGGTGCGCCAAGCCATTCAATCGGCGGCTTCCATTGTGGATGCGGAGCAAAATCATCATATTGATAACTGGCGATTTTTTCACTGAATAATTCAATTTTGCCGCTCGGCGTCTGAAGTGGATTAACCTGTGGATCGGCGCGGAAAGCATCAAAGAAAACAAACTCTTTCTGGGGAGCCGGTAAATCCACATGCCCGCGTTGCCAGAAAGTATCAAAATCAGGCCAATCCACCCCATGGGGCTGTTGCGCAGCACCACATTCTTGATAGATATGCTTGATCCACGCCATTTCATCGCGCCCCTCAGTAAAGGTGTCGCGATAACCTAGCCGCTCAGCCAGATCAGCAAAAATATCAAAATCGTGCCGAGCCTGATGCTGCGGGGCAATAGCCTGATGCATCGCCAAAACATAGCGATCCCGCGACGAGCCGCCAATATCATTGCGCTCCAGCGAACTGGTCACCGGCAACACGATATCGGCCATTTTCGCCGCCGGTGTCCACCAGATATCCTGCACAATCACGGTATCCGGCTTTTGCCAGCCCTCCACCAGCCGGTTCAATTGCTGATGATGGTGGAAAGGATTGCCGCCCGCCCAGTGCACCAAATGAATATCCGGATAGGTATGGGTTTCACCCTGAAACTGATAAGGCTGCCCCGGTTGCAGCAACATGTCACAAATCCGCGCGACCGGAATCGCCAGCCCGGATGGATTTTTCCCTACCGGCATAGTTGGCCCTGGGGTATCAATTCTGGGGTTACCAACGCCATTCATTGAGCCGTGACCAAAGGAGAAACCGCCGCCCGGCAAGCCCACTTGCCCTAACATGGCGGATAACGCAATCACCATCCAGTAAGGTTGCTCACCGCGATGTGCGCGCTGAACTGAATAGGAACAAGTCATAAAGCTGCGCACGCCAATAAGTTGCTGTGCTAACTGACTTATTCTTGCCGCCGGAATACCGGTAATGTCACTGGCCCAGTCTGGTGTTTTCGCTACGCCGTCATTCACTCCACGAATGTAATCAGCTAATTGCTCATAACCCACACAGTGGCTAGCCAGAAAAGCGCGATCTTCTCCCCCTACCCGCTGAATTTCATATGCCAGCGCCAACATCAGTGCCACATCGGTATTCGGACGAATGGGGATCCATTCCGCATTAACAAAGTCTGGGCAGTCATCGCGCATTGGGCTGATGTTAATCACCTGTGTGCCTTTTTGCGCCAGTTTCTCCAGCCAAGGTTTTAAGGAGTGTTCCGCCGAACCGCCAGAGGAAACCTGAGCATTTTTCAGGGCTAATCCACCAAAGGCGATAAACAGTTCACAGTGCTCGACCACACTCGGCCAAGAGGTGACCCTGCCAGTCAGCGGACTAAAAGTCCCGATCACATAGGGTAAGAAAAACTGCGCCGATCCCCAGCTGTAGTTACCTAGTTGATCAACACCACCACCGCCACTGAAATAGAAACGCCGGACTAATGAGCGAGCGTGATGTAAACGCCCAGCAGAAGACCAGCCATAAGAGCCGGTAAATAGCCCTGATGGGCCATATTTGTCCCTCACGCGGCGGTTCTCTGCGGCGACTAAATCCAGCGCAACATCCCAGTCCACCTCAACAAAATCTTCCCGCCCCCGTAAAGTGCGATCACTTTTTTCCCGCTGCTGTAACCACGAACGGCGCACCGCAGGTTTACGGATACGTTTATCGGAATAGACCATGGGGGCAATGGAATCCAATAAGGGAGAAGGATTGGGGTCATCGGCAAAAGGTTCGCAGCGAATTAATTTGCCATCGTCAACGACAGCGGTATATGCGCCCCAGTGGGCTAGCTGGGGGTAACGGGTGATGGACATGGCTATCTCAAACAATTAAATAGATCATAAAAGTAACATTTACCCGGCAGTAAGCCCAAAGCACAATTTTGACTAAACCTACTGATTTTGAACTAAGCCTACTGATTTTGGCCTAAACCTCCCTGTTTTGGACTAAGCTGGCCGGGCTATTTTGTTGTGCGGTCTCTGGCAGAGTGACTTTTTGTCGTCAATCGTGGGTCATGTCCCTAATTTCCGCTGCTGCGGCTTTTTCTCATCAAGTTGCGATCATCCCCCCTTGCGGACAGCGCCGTTTTCCGCAAAACTGGGTGATGTAAGCGATTACCCTGAAAATCTCTGGAAGAAAAATGGCCACTATTAAGGATGTTGCCAAGCTGGCGGGTGTTTCCGTCGCGACGGTATCTCGTGTTATCAATAATTCGCCCAAGGCCAGTGAAACATCAAGAAAAGCGGTATGTGACGCTATGGAGCAGTTGCAATACCACCCGAACGCCAATGCTCGGGCGCTGGCGCAACAATCAACAGAAACCGTCGGTATGATTGTTTCCGATGTATCCGACCCCTTCTTTGGCTCGATGGTCAAAGCCGTCGAGCAAGTGGCTTATGCCACCGGTAATTTTCTACTGATTGGAAACGGTTACCATGAAGAGGAAAAAGAGCGTCAGGCCATCGAACAACTGATTCGCCATCGCTGTGCCGCGTTAGTCGTCCACGCCAAAAAATTATCCGATGAAGAATTGACGTCATTAATGAAACAAATTCCCGGTATGGTGTTGATTAACCGCACCTTACCCGGCTTTGAAACTCGCTGTGTCGCATTGGATGATCGTTACGGTGCCTGGCTGGCAACCCGCCATCTGATTCAGCAAGGTCATAAACGGATTGCTATTATTTGCTCCAACCATCAGATTTCAGATGCTATTGATCGGCTGCAAGGTTATCTGGATGCACTCGAAGAGTTTAGTCTCCCGGTTGACGACCGCTTAATTTCCTACGGGACACCAGATGAAATCGGTGGTGAGCAGGCCATGACAGAGCTACTTGGCCGTGGCAAACATTTTACGGCAGTCACCTGTTATAACGATTCGATGGCTGCTGGGGCATTATCAGTGCTTAGTGATAACAGTATCGAGGTGCCGCAAGAGATCTCACTGATCGGTTTTGACGATGTATTAATCTCGCGTTATCTGCGCCCTCGGCTGACCACCATTCGCTACCCGGTGGTGGCGATGGCGACACAGGCGGCGGAATTGGCATTAGCGCTCGCCAATAACACGCCACTGCCCGAAATCACCAATATGTTCAGCCCAACCCTGGTGCGCCGCCATTCGGTCGCCAGCCCGCAATCCCCACAGGTAGATGAGTGAGGTATTGGGCCACTGTGATTAAATCAGCTCTAATGCGATAAGTTCTTCGATGGTTTGGCGGCGGCGGATTAAGCGCGGCTGCCCTTGTTCGAATAATACTTCCGGTAATAATGGGCGGCTATTATAGTTTGAAGACATTGACGCCCCATAAGCCCCGGTATCGTGGAATACCAGATAATCGCCAATTTTGGCGGCGGGCAATGCGCGGGTTTCCAGCCCACCACCGGCTTCTTGAGTAAACACATCCCCTGACTCACAAAGCGGCCCTGCTACCACCGTGTCAATCAGGGGTTCGCCAGCCAGTAAGCGCCCATCAGCAGGTAGCAAAGAAATATGGTGGTAACTGCCATACATGGCCGGCCGCATCAAATCATTAAAGCCCGCATCCACTAACACATAGTGCCGACTACCCATATTTTTCACCGCCCGGACTTGTGCAATTAACACACCGGATTCTGCTACCAAGAAGCGGCCGGGTTCAATTTCAAGACTGACAGCATGGCCCAAATATGCGGCAATTTTCTCGCGAGCGCGGTTCCATAAACCATAATAATGCTCGGTATCAATCTCATCATCACCAAATTGATAGGGAATTGATAACCCGCCACCTGCCGAAATCGCGCTGATATCCTGCCCAAGCGCGATAACCTGCTGCACCATGGCGTCACAGACTTGTTCCAAATGCTGGTAATCAACACCGGAGCCAATATGCATATGAATGCCTACCAGGGTTAGGCCATATTGCTGAATTTTTTCAATCGCTTGTGTTAAATCTTCATGCCAAATACCGTGTTTACTGTTTTCACCGCCGGTATTGGTTTTCTGACTATGCCCATGACCGAACCCCGGATTGACCCGCAGCCAGACTGGGTGGCCAGGCGCATGCTGCCCCAATTGATCAAGCATATCGATGGAGCCGGCATTCACCGGAATGTTTAATTCCGTCACCCGCAGTAAGGTGGCGTGATCCAGTAAATCAGCGGTAAAGACTATCTCCGCGGGCTCCTGTCCCGGCAGAAAACCGGCCTGTAATGCGCGTTCTATTTCGCCCAGAGATACCGAATCGACTTTAACCCCTTGCTCGCGCATCAACCGCAATATATGAATATTTGAGCACGCTTTCTGGGCAAAACGAATCACATCAAAATGACGTAATTGATTGATTTTTTGCGTAATAACTTCACCATCATAGGCCCAAACCGGGCAACCAAAACGCTCTGGTAAAGCAATCAGATTTTGGGCAGTCAGTGCCGTAGAAATATCGTTAAGTGCGCGCGGCATAGGTATGTCCTAATAATGGGTGGTCAATATAGGGGGCGAAAATAAGGATTTCGCGGATGACTTATTATTAACGACAGAGTGCTTGTGAGGAAAATATCTATTTACCCTTAGTCTATTCATTTATGATATGGATTAGATGACTTTTACACCACCGCCGGAGTGCTGTGATGCCCGCTATTTCTCTACGACAAATAGAAATTTTTCATGCTGTTATGACCACCGGTAATCTGACTGAAGCCGCATTATTGCTTCAGACATCACAACCGACCGTCAGCCGTGAATTGGCTCGCTTTGAGCAATTAGTCCAGTTAAAACTGTTTGATCGGGTGCGCGGGCGGCTGTATCCCACCGTACAAGGTTTGCGCTTATTTGAAGAGGTTCAGCGCTCCTATTATGGGCTTGATCGTATTAAACAAGCCGCCGAGGGGATCCGCCAATTCCAGCATGCACAACTTTCTATTGCTTGCCTGCCAGTATTTTCTCAATCACTGCTACCGGCGGTGTGCAAACCCTTTATTGACCGCTATCCCGAAGTAAGTTTGAGTGTTATTCCGCAAGAATCGCCTTTATTAGAAGAGTGGCTTTCAGCCCAGCGGCACGACCTCGGCCTGACAGAAAATACCCAGACCCCGGCAGGTACAGTGCGCTATGCGCTGATGACGGTAAATGAAGTTTGTGTCTTACCCAGTGACCACCCGTTGCGGGAGAAAACCGTGCTCACACCGCATGATTTCCAGGGCGAGAATTTTATCAGCCTGTCGGTCACTGACAGTTATCGCCAGTTGTTGGACAATCTCTTTACTGAACAAGGGATTAATCGAAGATTAGTCTTGGAAACTCACAGCGCGGCATCTGTTTGCGCCATGGTGCGAGAAGGTGTGGGTGTCTCCATTGTGAACCCATTAACCGCGCTGGATTATATCGGTAAAGGGGCCGGTGACGGCGTTTGCGTGCGACGGTTCAGTGTTGAGATTCCTTTTACTATCAGCTTGATACAACCGATACATCGCCCATCATCCAGCTTAGTGGATACTTTTATCGAGCATCTAAAACAGCAGGCAATCACCTTCCAACAACGTCTGGCTGCGGTGATTGCCCAACAGTATTAAGCTGTTAATTAAGCCGTCGTGGCCTTACTGGCGCGCGCCCGAGAAAAAGTAAACAGACACAGCAGCAAACCAATAACTGCGAGTGCGGCGGCGGCCAGCGGGACGGCCGTCAATCCCAATCCTTTGGCGATCACCACACCCCCGACCCATGCTCCTAAAGCATTACCGACATTGAAGGCCGCAATGTTAAGGGTTGAGACCAGATTAGGGGCTTTTTTGCCGTAAGTGACGACGTTAATTTGCAACGCTGGTACAGCGGAGAATGCCGCAGCTGACCACAAAAATAACGTCACTTCCGCGGCCAGGAAGGAGTTGCTGGTCCAACTAAAGAGGGCTGATAATATCGCGATGAGTAAGAACGTCATCGTCAAGCTCGTCGATAATCGCCAATCCGCTAAGCGACCGCCAACAATATTACCTAATGTCAGGCCCACCCCCATCAACAATAATGTCCAACTGATGCCGTGCTCAGAAACCTGAGTCACTTCAGTCAGAATTGGCGCGATATAAGTAAAGAGGGCGAACATCGCCGCGGCAAAAAAGACCGTCATCAGTAAAGATAACCAGATACCGCCACCGCGCAGCGCCGCTATCTCTTTGCGTAACTCGGTCGGTGATTCGTCCTGAGCAGAAGGCAGCTTGCTATAAAGTGTTGCCAGTGAAAATAAGCCGATGACCGAGACGACCCAAAATGTCGAACGCCAGCCGAAAGCTTGCCCCAAAGCCGTTCCCAAAGGCACGCCCAACACATTCGCCAGTGTCAGGCCGGTAAACATCAGCGCCACCGCAGACGCTCGTCTATTAGGTGCCACCAGATTAGACGCCACCACGGCCCCAATACCAAAAAAGGCCCCATGACTCAGCGCCGTAATGACCCTGGCTAACATCAGGAAATCGTAACTGTATGCCAGAGCACACATCAGGTTCCCGATGATAAAGATGACCATTAATAGCAATAATGTCTTTTTACGCGGTAATTTAGCCGTCAAAACCGCCATGATAGGTGCGCCGATAGCCACCCCCAGCGCATAGCCACTGATTAACCAACCTGCCGTTGGAATCGAGATGTGCAAATCACCCGCCACCTGCGGTAACAATCCCATAATAACAAATTCAGTGGTACCAATAGCAAAAGCACTCAGTGCTAATGCCAATAGCGCAACAGGCATAATCAAAGCTCCCAGTCAGATAATATCTACCCGTCGTAGGTCACAGGCGGATCAAATGGTTGCCAGTAATAATTAACCGACATGTGGTAGTAAGTAGAAAAAAGGCAAAAGAAAGGGGTCAATTGCCGAATAATGCAGCAATAACCCTATTATTTATAATCGTTTAATTTCTCAACTTGTAATACCCAATCGACTTCAACATGACGGGTATAGATAGAAATAGCATGAGTTGAGGAATGATGACCAGTAATGAACAGAGTTATAACTAGCCTGATAAGTAATAAATGCTCATTTTTCGCGATAACCAAATGAAATAAATAATAATTTAGGCACATCGCCAATAATAAAAATATGTTTGAGAATGTAACCACGCAGCTAACACCGCTGCGGTTTCAGTTAGGCAAGGGGTGGGTGGCAAACCACTCCACCAAAAAATCCAACATCGACCTTAATGTGGCTGGCATTTGCCGGCGTGAGGTATAAATGCCATAAATTCCCATCGCCTGTGGCTGATAATCTGGCAATAATCTTATTAGCTCGCCACGGGCAATATAAGGCGCGGCGGAGTAGCTGGGTTGCAAAGTGATACCGGCGCCATCTAATGCTCCGCTGAGTAAAACGACCGATTCATTGGCACTAAGATTCCCCCCTACCGCGACAGATGATTTAATTCCTTGGTGATCAAAATGCCATAAACTTTTCCCAAAATAGGAATAGGTCAGGCAATTGTGAACCGCCAAATCAGGTGGGCTTTTCGGTATTCCTTTAGCTGATAGATAACTCGGCGCGGCGCAAACAACAGAATGGCAGATGGAGAGTGGACGAGCGATTAAATTGGGGTCTAAATCATTGGTAATGCGCAGTGCCAAATCAATACGTTCCTCCACCAGATTGACAGTTCGGTTATCCATTTGTAAATCCACTGCGACCTGAGGATGGCGGCGTAAATAGTCAGTAACGGCAATCGCCACTGCACTTTGTCCGAGGGATTGAGAGCAACTAATACGCAACAAACCGCGTAGTTCATCATTTTCTTGCCCCTCAACTAAATCCATATCTTTAGCAAATTCAAGCATATGTCGGCAACGCGTGAGTGTGGACTCCCCCGCATGAGTCAAACTCAATTTTCGAGTTGTTCGGTGCAATAAACGAGCTCCGGCCCATTGCTCCATCTGCGCCAAATAGCGTGTCACCATTGCCCGCGACATATTCAAAGCTTCGGCGGCGGCAATCATACTGCCCCGCTCAACAATAGCGACAAATACCTCTGCTGCGGTAATTCTATCCATTATTAGCTCGATTTAAGCAACAAACAATTGCCCATTATCGGGTTTTTCTATCGATATAAGCAATCTATTATCTAGCCCATACCCCAGTCACTCCCAGGAAAACGAACATGTTAAATAAAACTCTATTACAAATGGCCTTTGCTGGCCTGACAACTTTCGCGGCTATATCAACCGCTAGCGCTGCTGAACAGCTGAAAATGGAAGTTTATAACCCCGGTGAAAAAAGTATCTTCCCGGTATCCTCTGAAATTATCAGCGGTAAAACTGAAGTAGCACTTATTGATACTCAATTTCAGCGCAATGATGCTGAAGCACTGGTGAAAAAAATTCAGCAAAGTGGTAAGAAACTGACCACTATTTATATTAGCCAAGCCGACCCAGACTTCTATTTTGGTTTGGATGTAATTACCAAGGCGTTTCCGCAAGCTAAAATAATAGCAACACCGCAAACCATTGAAGAAATTAAAGCCACTAAAGACGGGAAAATGGCCTATTGGGGCCCTATTTTGAAAGAAAACGCCCCTACCCGTGTCATTGTCCCGCAAGAAATGCAAGGCAAAAGCTTTACGGTTGATGGGCAAAAAATTAACGTTGAAGGCTTAGATGGGCCATCGCCAGAAAAAACATTTGTCTGGATCCCATCATTAAAAGCAGTCGTCGGTGGTGTTGCCGTCTCAGGTAATATTCATTTATGGGTCGCTGATACTCAAACAGCTGAGTCACGCCAAAACTGGCTGACAACACTGGACAAAATCAAAGCATTGAAACCAGCTACCGTGGTCCCAGGACATTATCTTGATAACGCGCCACAAACATTGGAATCGGTGAACTTTACTCAACACTATTTAACTACGTTAAATGCAGAAATTCCCAAAGCAAAAGACTCCGCAGAGCTAATTGCAGCGATGAAAAAACATTACCCTGAACTGAAAGATGAATCTAGCTTGGAATTAAGTGCCAAGGTGCTTAAAAACGAAATGAAATGGCCACAATAAAAGCTATCAACATTAATTATGACTGAATGAGTAGATCAGAAAATATAATTTTAGGAAAACACAATGGCCAGTACAAAGTTGCATTACATTTTTGATCCATTATGTGGCTGGTGTTATGGTGCCGCGCCACTGGTGCAAGCTGCACAAAAAATCCCTAAGCTCACTCTGGTATTACACGGTGGTGGAATGATGTCTGGAGCTAATCGTCGCCAAATAGATAGCCAATGGCGTAGCTATGTTATGCCCCATGACCAACGTATTGCACAGCTAACCGGGCAAATCTTTGGTGATAATTATTTTAATAATTTACTGAATGATACTTCAGCTATTATGGATTCCACACCACCGATCGCCGCTATTCTGGCAGCAGAGATACTTGCAGGCCGGGGTGCAGAAATACTGCACCGCATCCAATACGCTCATTATGTTGAAGGCCGCCGCATTGCAGATACTCCTGTATTAACGGAACTTGCTGTGGAACTTGGGTTAGATAGGGATTTATTTATAAACGCCTACAATAGCGCCTTAACAACATCCAGCCAGCATATTGCTGAAAGCCGAGCATTACTGGCTAAAGTACATGGACACGGCTTCCCGACATTTGCACTGGAAGACGAACAAGGGAAAATAGCCCTCCTGCCCGCAAATGAATATTATGGAAATCCGTCTGGCTGGAGCGAGTTGTTAAAAAGCATTACGGCACATTAAAAACTAACCGCGACCTCCTCATTAATACGTTGAGGAGGCTGTATTGTAGTTGGCAAACAAAAACGAGCCACAGACTGGTTGAGTTGAAAAATTTGCTGCTGTAAAACCTCGGAAGCGCGAGTGGATTGGCCGACTAGTTCAGCATTCAGTTTTGTAACCTCATTAATCATCCCTACCCGCGCGGTTATATCCTCAATACCTTTACTTTGTTCATGTGATGCAGCAGATATTTCTGCCATCAAATCCGTCACTTTTATAACCGCGTCAATAATAGCGTGCAAGTTGTCACCAGAGCGGCCCACCAACCCGGCCCCTGCCGAAATATAGGTTGAAGAGTTCTCAATAAGGCGCTTAATATTCAGTGCTGAATGCCCACTTTGGTGCGCTAACATCCCCACTTCTCGTGCAACAACGGAGAATCCCCGTCCGTGTTCGCCAGCATGGGCAGCTTCAATTGCAGCATTTAAAGCTAAAATATTGGTCTGAAAAGCGACT
Source organism: Yersinia kristensenii (assembly GCF_900460525.1). Lineage (NCBI taxonomy): Bacteria > Pseudomonadati > Pseudomonadota > Gammaproteobacteria > Enterobacterales > Yersiniaceae > Yersinia > Yersinia kristensenii. The sequence continues at coordinate 2,258,925 of NZ_UHIY01000001.1, read as the reverse complement.
GATTCAATCAAGGTGATAATCTCAGCTATCTCCTGCGAGCCCGCAGAAATATCCGCCATCGAACTCACCACACTCGACATCATGTCTCCACCTTGGCTGGCGATATTTTTGGCTTCAATTGCCAAATGATTCGCCTGGTCCGCACTCAATGAGTTCTGTTTTACGCGTTCGGTAAGTTGATGCATATTCAGTGTCGTGGTAGCAAGTGACAATGTTTGTGATTGTGTTTGCTCAGAAATACGATGGCTGTCTGCAGCTATTTGATTAACGCCGGTAAGGATAAGATCAACACCACCACGAACCTGATTAACCAATGCAACTAATCCGTACTGCATTTGATATATACTGTCAGTTAACTGCCGAACTTCCCGGCTGGTAAAAGCGTTATGTTCAATCTGCCGAGATAAATCTCCCGCCGCAATAACGTGAATTTGTGAAATAATATAATTAAGTGGCCTAATAACCCAGCGAGTTACCCCTAACCAAACAGAAAATGCAAGACACAATAGAATAACCAAAGCAATAATAACGGCTTGCTTTGCCAAGGATAATGAAGAGAGTAATTGACTATCCATTACCATGCGGTTGTTTTCGCTTTCCTGCAAATAACGGTAATACTTTTCGGTGAAATCACTTTGAAAACCTTGAATGGGAACTTCAAAAAAAGCATCAATATTGTTGTTCTTGAGCAAACCTTGTCCAAGTTCGGTTAAGCCTTGATACAACTGTTGATAGCTTTCTTTCAGAGCAATGAACTCCGGCCGCTCATCATGAGCAAAAAGCTGCAACAACTGGCGGTAATTATCCTGTGACTGCTGCATAGAGAGCATTGCTTCACTCAATAGACTCTGCCAGCTCCCTTCAGAGCCAGTCTCTTTGTCCTCCATATAATAGATGCCTGCACGATTGAGTTTATCACTGGCAATTAATAACTCCATCCTGGCTCGATCCATTAATACTTCTTGCCGATGACTATAGTGCGTTTTTTCAACATTACCTTTTGTGTTATCCAATATATGAGATAAATATCCTATTGAAAATAGTTGTAATAAAGAGAAAAGACTAATAACCAAGATAAGCCCCGACAAAATACCAAGCCTTCCATTCGTCAATGAACTTATAGATTTAACACCAGGCACAAGTCTCTTAACAAAAAATCCAATGCGGGAGAACATTATTTTCACACTTAGCTAGGGTTGATATAGCAATATTACGCATTAAATATGACAGATATATTTCAATAAACAGAAGGACATGTTTGTATATCATTACGACTCAGTAAACGTAAGCTATTAACAGGATGCCCCTGTGATTGTTCTATCAAAACCGCATCTTCGTTCAGGCGATAGAAAATAGGATAACTTACTGTATATGGCGTATTTATAATGTTATCCAGATAACGATCTTTATCCTCTATAATAGTCATAGATAATATGTTACCGATGAAAATATTCTCCTTAACATCTACCACATCAAAAGAAATTGTTCTTCTTGCTTTTATATAACCATCATTATCATATACATCAGCAGATGATTTAACCTCCCTCCCAATAATACTAACTCTAGAACAAACATGATATTTTTCTGTTAAATGATTAAAATAATGATTAACTGCCCAGTAACCTTCTATATCTTTCATTGGATGAACGTAGGAATACCCCCTCCCTAAGACATATCCTAATCCAGCACCAAATAAAATTCCAAAACATACTATTTTCGTCATTTTTTTTCGCATTCTAGCCCCCTATTCTGAAGTTTGCAGATAGTGTAATCACCATTTTTTTGTTTTTTTAAAAACACATAGGGATCTTTATTATAGGAGAACAAAAAATCCTTATCGCGAACTTCATCTAAATTCACTAAGATAGGTAGTTTTCTCACATTAATAATTTTCACCTGATAATGATTGGATGTCATATTGAATGAAATAAATAAAAAAAAACAAAAAGCAATAAACGTAATGATTTTGCAAGTAAAACCAATAGACTCCGAGGATGCATAGATAAGTTTATCTTTAAGATGATCGACAAAATCAATACCAGTAATTAATGAATTTGGTGTGAAACCATTGATGGAAAAATCAGGTTTAATCCCAATACAATATCCTTTCTTAGGAATTGTGGTAACTAATTCATGTTTTTTATCATCCAAAGCATGCCGTAAATTACTAATCGTTTGAGTTAACGTATTGTCAGTAACATAACTTCCCGACCATATTTTCTTCTCGATATTCTCACGAGACATGGCCTCCGGATAGTGAGAACACAATAAAGACAAAACTTCAGATTCTTTATTCCTTATCTTAAGGATACACCCTCTTTTATTAAGGGTTCTTTTTCGTGGAGAAAAAATAATATCACCAATAATTATTTCATCCATTTTATTTCTCACATTTAAAAATATAACTTAAGAAACTAACAGAAATGACAACATTAAACCCTAACTGGAGGATATAAAAAAAATCAAAAACAATAATTTCAATAAAAATTAAATAGTCATAAAAATAGCAACCACTTAAACTTATCAATCTATCAAAAAAAATAGATTAGTAATAAAAAATGTAAATCATTATTTTATAAATTATAAGATACAATTTGCAAAGTAGTAATAAAAATAAACTTACTCTATAGAAGACACACATGAAAACCAAAAAATACAAACTTGTTTTATTAATCATACCAATTATTTTTGGATGTGAATCAAATAATAAAAAAAATTCATTTAATGAAGATGTAATAGAAAAAATAACGGCCCTTACATCGGGCATCCATTTTCTAAAGGAAATATGTTTGCGAGAAGGTCTACCTAATGAAAAGGAGATAATCAATGTGGCAATTAAAGCACTGAGAAAAGATAAAGAGAAAAGTACCTATGAGTTTCATACAAAAATAGCGACTCTGACTAAGATAAGATATGAAGAAATAAAATCACATAAGATAGATGACAAGACAAAATGTCATGAACTTGAAAAAATCCTTAAACGCTTTATTAATATAATAAACTCGTAATATAATCACCCCAAAAAATATATCCAACACCAGCTAACGAGATATAAGGTCCGAATGCTATGAATTTTCTTTTTTCATTTGAAAATCTATCAATAACCACATAGGAAATAATACCCAAACTGGAGGAAAATAAAACCAGAAAAGGTATCGCCGTTATGCCAAACCAAGCCCCTAAGGCCGCCATTAACTTAAAATCACCATATCCCATACTATCAATATCTTTTAATAGTTTAAATATCCAATAAGGTAGCCATAAAAATACATAACCCATTACTGCACCAAGAACTGAAAATGACAAGGATGAAAAAGTATCATTTATATTTAAAACAAGCCCGCACCAGAGTAATGGTAATGTAATACAGTCGGGAAGAATATAGTAGCTAAGGTCAATAAAGGCCAAAGCAATAAGAGCCCAAACTAATAACAAACTACAAAAGACTAAATAAACATCTTGAACAAAAAAACCGATAATCAAAGTCAGGGATGCCGTCAATAGTTCGACAATGATGTAACGAGGATTTATTTTTCGGTTACAACATTTAGTCATACCTCGTAAAAAAAACCACCCCAATATGGGTATATTATATTTAAGTGGCAAGGGGCTATAACAATGTGGACAAAATGATTTAGGGAAGCACAAATTAAACCCACGTTTAAAAGTATCGGCCTCTTTTTTATTTATAATATTTTCAGGAACAGCATCTAAAAGCATAATAGGAAGACGATAAATAACAACATTTAAAAAACTTCCCACACATACCCCAAGAGAAATATAAATTAAAAGCCAGGTAAAAAAGTGTATATCAATCATAATATTATTCTATACCTTCTTATCATTTACATAATAGAGTCACATAACCATTAACATAATCATTATCTTTATTAATGGTTATATTAGCGTTAATTATTTCAAATCTTTCATCTTGCGATAGTATAAGAAAGACATTAAGAAGTTGAGAAAAATCAGCCATTTTAACTTCCAATAAAATAGAGTTTTGTTGTAAATAAGTAATTTTTAATGCAATAGAGTTTTCATTAAATAATTTCATTAATGTATCATTCAAGCTTTCACTAGAAAGTTCACTAACTCCAGAGTTTGAATTCCTTTTCATCTTTAGCCTCTCAGCAATAGATGATAGACTGGTAACCTTACTGTTTAATATATCGTATTGTTGTGAATTTCTTTTATTTTCCCATGATAACTTCATAGCAAAACAAAAAATGATAAGTGCAATAAAAAAAACAATATTCGGTTTGAATGATAATAAAACTGAACTATTTTTGTTTGATTTCATAAACAGTATTCAAATATTATATCGCGAGTTCCATTATCATTTATTTTTTTTAAAACACTAAATCCTTCACTTTTTTCATCTACTTTTTTTAATTCTACATCTATCTCACTCCCCTTCGACACTGCTACATTAAAGCTGATTTTATTCTGTTTTTTATCAAAGACAATACTATTTATAGTGGCATCAGTCTTGCCAAAAACCTCACTCGCCACATGCAGAAAATGAATAAAGTCATGACCTATCATATGAGTATGATATATACTCTCATGAACATTAATACTTTCCATTTCCTCATATTTTTTCATGGCCGGATATTGAGTATAAAAATCCTGTAAGACTACATTTAGCATATGGATATCTCGTAATATATCAATTTTATAAAACCACGAATTTAAACACATAACTATAGATAATAAAAAACACAAGTGAATAGTTCTATACATAGGCGCATTATGAATAATTTTTTTTCTATGCCGATAGTATCTTCCTCTCAATAAATTAACATTATTATTTTCAAGATTATCTACCATAATGCGTAGTACTTCGCGATAGTGTATTGAATGAGAGTCGGTTGTTTGAACATTATGGTGGCTAAGTAAATTTTCAGGAAGAGATAATGACTTTGACCGATATAACACTTCAAATATATCTTCCTTAATTGAAAAACCCGACATATCACCGTTTCTTATTATCCATTCATTATCTAATTTTATTGAAAACCATTTTCCATCACTAAATGGTAATGTTAATACATCCGGGATCATAGCGGTCGCAGATATACCTGCATCCTTTAACCACCCTAACCAAACATTCATTAACTCATGCTCAATGGCAGCTATGTAACAAAAAGTACTATCTGCTTTTAGTATCACTACATGGAAATCTTCTATATTACTAACAATCGAACGCTCAATAGAGAAAGCAAGGGATTTTTTATTATTTAATATCTCTTTATTCTTTATCCTAATTCTTCTAAAAATAACAAAACTAGCGGGAATTAATATTTTAACATCACAATTAAACCATATAGAAATGCTCTTCAATTCAGTATAATGATCTATCATTCCATATTCTTCACCCTCTTCTATTTTGGCATACCAATAAATGGGATCACTTGTATGGTTCCCCAACCTAATCATTAGTGTTGATCGAGGGTAATCTACTTTTTTTATATTCTTCACTAAAGCTCAATCTCCGTTGTAATACAGTAACATCTTTCTCATTCATATGAAAAAGACTCATTAACTGATGCACTCCCCCCTTACTCTCTAACCTAAAAATAGATAAGAAATAATATTCATCATGTAAAAACCTCAATCTATTAATATCTCTAATTTTATTAATATTATTTATATCTATAATGGAGTTGGTTACAATGAAGTCAAAAAACGACTCAATAATTTCAAGTTTATTATTATATTTAAACAATATTAGTTTGTTAATATCAATTTCATTTATTTCATTCATAAAAATGGCTTGTAATAATGGGCTATGCTTAGCTTCAAGAGTATTTATATTAATTAATAATGTTGTATCATTTCTATAGCAAAGAAATGGGATTATTTTCAAAAAATCCTCATCATCAATGTTAAGTAAACTACCTATCGAGTCACCCACTAAGAGAGCATTCCTTATAGCTAATATTGAATGGCTATATCCATTATTAATATTTCTCTGTTTTGAACTATCTTGATAAGCATGGTTAAAATCCATTATTATTTCATTTAATACTGTTGATTGTATATTATTTAGTTGAAGAAGATATTTTAATACTAACCAAGGGTAGATATAATCATCATTGTTAATATAACTAAGATTGTAGTGAAGAGTATTTACATTAAAACAATTTGTTTTATCAATTATCTTATAATGCACATCTCTATTATTTACTCTTATAACTGACTCTGAAGTTAATAACATCGATGGAATAGCTTCAAAACTTACTTTATTTGATATTTTTTCAATTATATTCTTTAGCAAAACATCCTCAGAACTCAGCAGTAATCTTTTGTTAGATTGATTAAGTTGACTATTAGCCACAAAATAAAACATATCAATTAGATAAAAATAGGCAATAGAAACCATTAAACTCATCAATAGAGTAACAGATAAAACAAGTAATAGAGCAACACCACGTTGTTTCACTTATTCATCCTTAGTTAAACAGTCTTATTTAATAAAAGAATAACTTTTCTTATAGTGCCTATATTTTCCATCTCGAGAGTTAACTCAATTCCCTCAGGTAAATGGGCCATTTCGTCCCACTTATTTAACCATTTATTTTTATGATAAACTCTAATACGAAATGCAGTCACACCATCTAGAATTTTTGATACTGTCGGTTGATTTTTATCTAAGTGATATGATAGTTTTTCTAAAATATTATTCCTTAATCTATACCCTAATACTTGTGATTCCATGCGGTAGGGAAAATCAGTATTAATACTAATGTCATACGAAAAGTAAATGCCAAAGTCATCACTATCCAATAAAAACTCACCCATCCTGATACTATTATCAAATGTCTGATTGTGTTGTGAATAAACATATATCATTATATGTGAAATTTGATGGTCTAGTATATTTATCACGTGCCGTAACTTATTGACCTGTTTTGATTTTTTATTAACTGCGCTACTTCCTTGGCTAACAACAGTCATGGCTTGGTAAACAGTTAAGCTTATTAAAGTAAAAATAATTATAGCTAATAAAGTCTCTAATAATGTAAAACCTTGAGCGGGACGTTTATTCATTAATGACGCGATACCCTTCCAGGATAAAAATAGGCTCTTTACTGATTTCTTGGCTACGAACTTCAACCGTCAAGACACCTATCGTTTCACTTATGACTTCTCTTGATTGCCAATACCATAATTTGTTGACAATAAAATCGCTTCCTTTTATCCAATCTTCAGTTTGCTCTATTCTTTCCAATTTAATTTGAGCTAAAACATTCTCCGCAATCCACGAGGCCGATACCCTATCTTCGAGTGTTTTGACCCATAGTAATTGTTCACTAATAATCGCCATGATTCCGATACCTACAACAGAAAAAATTGCCATTGATAGTATGGACTCTAGCAATGTGAAACCCGAGCAATATCGCAAGTATCACCTATTACACCCTAAAGGCCCAATTATTTATAAACCGTTTTTAGTGTCATTTTTTACTAATGATGTTAACCAGTTACCTATATCATCTTCAGTCCCTACTTCTCTATCTGGACCAGCTGAGAATATATCAATATCCTCATGTCGGCCGGGATTATTCATCAGATATGAGTTACCCCATGGGTCTTTTGGTAATCGTCTAATATATCCACCATTAGGGTAAATACGTGGAATCGGCAGATCTATTGGTTTAATAACTAATGAAATAATACCTTGCGATTCAGTTGGATAGTAACCATTATCCAACTTATACATATCTAATGCATTCCCTATTGCTGCGATATCACTTAATGCCTTTTGCTGGTCAGCTCTACTTTTATTTTCCATTAAACTAGGTACTGTCAAGCTAGCAAGCAAGCCTAAGATAATAATAACCACCATCATTTCTAATAATGTAAAGCCATTATTTTCAATATTACCCATAGATATCCTTAGATAAAATCATAAAATCAAACTATTCATTTCCAGTATTGGTTGGAATATTGCCAAGACAATGAAAAATATAAATGTAGCCATGAAGATCATTATTATTGGCTCAATTAATATTACAAAGATATTTATTTTATCAATTAATTCCTGCTCTTGAATATCTGTTATTTTTTCCAAAATAATATCTAGCGTTCCACTACGCTCGCCAGATACAATCATATGTAAAATCATAGGGGAGAATCCATTGCTATGGGCTAGAGATGATGACAGGCTACCACCTTCCCTAACTAATTTTGCAGCATGTTCTAATCCCTGTTTTATATATAAGTTAGTTACCACAGAACTACTAATTTCCATCGTCTTAATCAGACTAACACCATTAGAATTTAAAATTGTCATCATTCTTAAATATCTGGATATGTTTAAAATAAATATTGCTCTACCTAAAATTGGTATTCTCAGATAATAGTATTCAAAAATTATTTTTATCTTTATTATTTTTAATAGTCCATACCCCCCCACAAAAACAACAATTAAAATCATAGCAATGAACAAAATATTATCTTCAACCCAATGACTCGTCACCATGAGGACTCTAGTAGATAATGGCAAAACTTTATCATAAGAAATAAACTGCTCAATTATATTAGGGATTATTACAGACAATAGTATTATTATAACGCCTATAGATATTAAAATTAAAATAACAGGATAAACTAACGCTTGAATTATTTTATTCCTCACCTTATATGCTTGTTCGATATGATCGGCCAGCTTAGATAGAACCAAACCCAAATGACCTGATAGTTCACCTGCGGCAATCATAGATCTGTATAGTGAATTAAAAACAACCGGAAATTGAGAGAGTGAATCGGAGAAAGAATGACCTTCAAGGATTTTCTTTCTTATCTCATGAATCACGCTGTTAACATTATTTTTCGCACCTTGTTTTTCAATTATCTCCAGTGTTTCGTCTAATGGTATTGAAGCATTAACTAAAATAGACATCTGTCTGGTAATTAAAACAAGATCCATGTTGTTTATTTTTTTAATACTGTTAGCCCAGCGTAAAAATAAGTTTTCATGCTTGAGTTTGATACTTAATAAAACTAATTTTCTTTGATAAATAACATGTCTGGCTGACAATATATTTTCAGCAACAATACTGCCTTTTATTTTTATACCTTTATTGTTAATAGCTGAATAATTAAATATCGGCATGTTTATCTTCTAAACTTACCCTCATTACTTCTTCTATTGTCGTGAGGCCTATAATTATTTTTTCAATACCATCTTTCTCAATGCTGCGTATATATCCCTTAGCTACTTTATTTAATTCAAGTTCACTGTCCCCTTTATAAATACCCTCACGTAACTTGTTATTAATAATTAGCAATTCATGTAAAGCGATTCGCCCACGATAACCTGTTTTATTACAATGATTACAGCCAACAGCACGAAAGCCATGTCCCTCCATAGGAGTTTGATCATAAATATTCAACATTTTTAGAGCATCCTGCGGGTAAGAGTATTGTTGTCTGCATTCAGCACATAATCTTCTAACTAAGCGTTGAGATAAAACAGCCAACAATGAACTCGATAACATAAATGGTTCAATGCCCATATCTTTGAGTCTAGTGACAGCACCAATCGCACTGTTAGCGTGCAATGTTGATAAAACTAAATGCCCAGTTAAAGAAGCTTGAACTGCTATTTGTGCGGTTTCTGCATCTCGTATTTCACCGATCAAAATAACATCAGGGTCTTGGCGCAGAATTGCTCTTAAGCTACGTGAAAAAGTCATATCGATCTTTGAATTAACTTGCGTCTGAGAAATTCTATCTATGTCAAATTCAATAGGATCCTCCACTGTCATGATATTCCTTTCGCATGCATCTATTCCCATTAATGCAGCATAGAGCGTAGTGCTTTTACCTGCACCAGTAGGCCCAACGATTAATATAATACCATGAGGTTTAACAACCAATGATTTCATAGTGTGGCAGTTTTTTTTCGACATCCCCAAACATTCTAAATCTAGTTTAAGGCTATTTTTGTCTAATAGGCGCATGACAACTCGCTCACCATGATTTACTGGCAATACCGAGACACGAACATCCAATGATCGTCCGGCTAAACTGAGCGCCATACGGCCATCTTGTGGGATACGTTTTTCTGCAATATCTAATTTTGCCATGATTTTAATTCTAGAAACTAATAATAACGCAACTCGACGTTGTAGTTCTAATATGTTTTTTAGTACACCATCAATACGAAATCTTATAATTATTTTCTCATCGAAAGATTCTATATGTATATCTGAAGCTAATTCCTTAATGGCCTCTACCAAGATTGTATTTATTAGTTTTATTACTGGGGCTTCATTGTCACTATCGAGTAAATCCTCACTAATGGGAAGATCACCACTAAACGAATAAATAGCAATTTCATCACTTATAGCATTCATTATCTTATGTGATTGTACTGAGCTATTTTGATATACGGTAGCAAGTTGGAGGTCAAACTCATCATCGGCCACGATTTGGAGCCCAATAGGTTGATTGCCGACTCTGTTACCTTCAAGTATTGCCTCAAGAGAAGCGGAGTTACGGCAAATAATATGGTAACCTTGTTTAACAGGCGCTAAAATAACACCATTATCCCTTGCCCAGCTAAAAGCTAATGGCAGTAATTCAGATTTACTTAGGGTCATATTTTACCCCTATCATTTCATAAAATTTTACTATGTCATTTTTAAGAGAGTTGAATTCATCATTATTTATTTTATCTGATAATATTTCTATAGGTTCTTTTATATCTATAGAATACAAATTATTATGCTCAGCATATTTATCTGCCGTAACTTTACTATAATCATTCGTCTCTCTGAGTATTGTTGGCCTGATAAATAGAATCAGGTTACTTTTTTCAATATTTTCTTTCCTCTGCTGGAATAGTCGACCAATTAAAGGAATATCACCTAAAAAAGGAACTTTATTTATAACCTTACTCAGTTTTTTATCTAATAGCCCCCCAACGACAACTGTTTCACCACTTTTAACCAATACTGCATTGTTAACAACTCTCTTATTAAAAACCGAACCTAAATTATTGGCATTAGTACCAGAACTGTCAGCAACACTTGATACCTCTTGCCGAATTTCCAGCAGAACTGAATCACCTTTATTTATCTGTGGTTTGACTTTCAGCATAACACCAACCGATTGTCTCGAAATCGAGTTATATACCTTATCTGTAGCCGTTGTTTGTGTCGAAGTCAGCACCGGGACTTCTTGACCGACATTGAACTCAGCCTCCATATTATCTAGAGTGACAATACTTGGCGTAGCAAGAATATTATTATTTGAATTAGTTGCCAGAGCAGTGAACAGACCATCCCAATTTCCTTTGTAGAAACCGGCTGTTAACCCTGATATTACCGTGGGTATGGGGTTTTCACTGTTATTATTTGCTCTTATTCTATCTGGATTTTGGAGAAAATTAACCCCCCCATGAAACTTATTAGCCCATTTAATACCCAGATTTAGCCCTTCTCCATTTTGAGTTTCAACTATAATAGCTTCAACCAATACCTGAGCCCGTCTAACATCTAGTTTTTCAATAACCTGATCTAATTCTTTCATTATTTTTGAATGAGCAGTAATCACTAAAGCATTTGTCTGATCATATGCCCTTATAGACACATTTCCAGCATTGCTTTTCCCAACCAATTTTTTAGTATTATCACTTTGAATTCCATTGCTGACACCATTTAATACATCCAATAACTTTGATGCCTGAGCATACTTCATATAAACAACTTTAGTAGTTCCATCGTTATCTTGTTGTTGGTCAAGCCTCTTTATCATTTTAATAGCTCTTTTTCTGGTATGGCTATCACCACTGATTAAGACTGAATTAGTTCTCTCATCTGCAATAACTTTCCCGGTATTGAATAAATCTTTTTTAGTTGTGCTTACTGGATTTATAACTTGATTGACTAATTTAATAATATCGGCAGCTAGGGCATGATTCAATTGATAGAGTTCAATCTCTGCATCCCCAGGTTGGTCTAATGTGCCGATAATACTATATAAACGATTGACTACCGCTGCACGCCCTGTAATAAGTATTACATTTGATGGATCATAATTAATAATGCTTCCTGACTCAGTATTATCATTTAACTGACGGAGTAATGGAGCCAAGTTCTTCGCTAAAATATATTTAAGTTTAAAAACCCGGTTAATAAGCTCATCACCTTGGGTTTCTTCTGCATTCTTTTGTAGAGGAACAACTGAGTTTTTTGCACGTTTTGCAGGTATGACCTTTAATATATCATTAGGCATTTCAACGACTGTGTACCCATAAACATCAAGTACGTTTAGAAAGAACTGATAATATTTATCTTTATCTAATTGTTCAAAACTACGGACGCTAACCACTCCTTGAACTTTGGGATCTATAATTATAGTTTTATTAATATTCTTACTCACCGTATTAATAAACTCTTTTATATCAGCATCTCTGAATGATGCTGAGAAACTGGAACCATAGACTACTATAGGTAAAGCAGAAGCTAAAATAATAAATTTCAATAACTTCATACAAAATAAATTTAATCTTAAAAAAACCTCAACTATATTAGCATAGGATAAAAATATTTTATTATTACAGTACATGAAAAGCCCCTTTATAAAAACATAAGGGTGATTGAATCATAATATTACAAGCGTGTAATACCCTCCATTTTCATTGACTATAATCCGGTCTTTTAATATCTTAATGATAGTAATAGCGTCTATTTTATCACCCTCTAAGTATAAATTTTGTTTCCTCTTAAACTCTAGAATAGCAATAGAGTTTGCCTTATCCGTATGCTCTAATACCCCCACTAACTTTAGAGTACCAGTATAAAGTGGTGAGTTTGAAATATTTTCAAACTCTATGATTATTTCTTTATCATCCTCTTTATATTTTCTTTTAAAAAAAATAGTATTCTTTATTTCTTCTACCATTTTAGTTTTATTTATCAAGTTAATATCTTCTCCGTTATCCCATTCACCTTCATATAATAATGGAACTGTTCTTTTACTCCCCCCCATCACCATATTAAAACCAACGCTAACTTGATAAAAAAAGCACAATATGATAATAATTTCCAGTATAATTTTTTTCCTATTAACTAATATTTTATAGGGTGTTATGACTATCAGATTAAAAAATGATAACACCCTGACCTCTCATGCGCGATTTAGTGAAATATAATATAAGAACAGAATACTATTATTAATATCCAACAAACCTATCTGTTGTCTTACTTGATACCATAGCACTCAAGATCCCTGAATCTAATCTAAGTCCGTATCTATTTATGGTTTTTACGATTCCATCAGGTATACCAGCATTTTTCAGATGTACTCTGAATTTATGTATCAATTGATGATAGTTATTATCTGAAATGCTCTTATGATTTTCATACCATACAACCTTAATAATATCTTGTTTTCTATTGACATCATTAAACAAGCACATTACCAATCTCTTTTGTTTTTCATTAATATCAATAGTTAATTTTTTAGAGTGGAAATGTATTTTATTCATACAGCAATCCAGTGATATCTCTTTTTCATAGTCAATCACCCCTTTACCATTAATATCAATAAACTTACTACCAGAAACAACAGAGACTGTATCAACGTACATATATAACCCCTACAAATATATTCACTCAGTTAATAACAATTAATCACACTACAGATGTGATAAGAGAACTAGTGATTAGTATCGTGCTTACTTAATGAATAAATCCAATTAAATTATATTTTTTAATTATATTTGATATTTTAAATGACTTTCCTATACAAAAAAACATCCCAATGATAGAAAAAAACGACCAGATTGTATAATGATACAATTAAACCATGCATTAACAATGATGATGAAATAACTCAGCCATATAAAGGAAATATTTCCATTTCAAATATCTATACATTACTTTATTCATTTAGAAAAATACACGCAACCACTGAGTTAACATACAATAATAATTAAAAAACTCAAGAAATAAATATTATTTAATAATGTCAAATCAAGTTGTTTACTATTGAAACATAATAATAACATTATATGTACTTTTTACTTGTCTCTGTAAGGTCTATTTATTGATTTATATAATTCATATAGCTTAAGGTTTAACTAAAATACTCTCATCACTATATATGTCTATTTTATCGTGCAACCCTTGCTTTAAACATATAACCACAAATTTTAATTACGACCAAGAGTGTTATGTCAATAAAAAAAATTACAGGATATATAAATTAATATTAAACTGAAAAAATTTGATATTCCCCTTGAGAGCGCCCAAGGGGAATTGAGAACCTCGAGTTATTACATGAAGAACTCGACTTCACCGCCATTTAGGTTATACATACTGCCTACAATCTTCACTTTCCCTTCTTTCTCTAATTTATTAATTATTTCACTATTTTTACGAATCTCATCAATAGTGTGCTTCACATTATTCTTCGCGACAGCATCTACATATTTTTCGTTTTTACTACTCTTCTCACCGTCAAATTGAGTCGTTTTAATCGCGGGCTTAATTTTATCGAGGAGACCAGTCAGGTTGCCAAGTTCTACGTTATCAATAGCGCCTTTGACAGCACCGCAAGCAGTATGCCCCATGACCAAAATAACTTTTGCCCCCGCGGCAGCACAAGCAAACTCCATGCTACCTAACAAATCATCATTAGAAATATTACCGGCAATCCTGGCATTGAATGTTTCACCAATTCCTGTATCCAGAACAATTTCAGCTGGCGCTCGGGAATCAATGCAGCTCAATATAACTGCCGCAGGGAATTGTCCTTCTGCACTGCTGCGTTTTTGTGCGAGATAATCGTGTTGTTGCATTTTCCCGGAAACAAATCTTTTATTACCTTGCTTCAATCCCTCTATTATCTGATCGGGTGTTAATTTATCCCGTTCTTCTCGTGTCAAAGAGGCTGCATATGATATCTGAGGTAGCCCTAGCCCAATCCCGCCAATAACACCCGCAGCGGTGATGCCCAAAGCAGCTTTTAGCACAGTCCTTCGGCTATTAGGATGGCTATCTTCTGAACAACAACCGGTTATCTTACTCATACTCTCTCCTTCAAATTATTGTTGTTATTTTCGATGCTGCGCAATTAATGAGCAGTCTATTAAATGTAGTACATCCAACTTGTTTTACGCGATAGATAATAGATAGATTACGAAAAAATAAGCCGATTCTTGATTTCTAACCACCCAAACTACATGTTGTTATTAAGTTCTCGATGGTTATCCCTCATCCATTGCGCCAGAGAGTCCAGTGTTGGCTTTAATGTTTTTCCTAAAGAGGTAATCTCATATTCAACACGTGGCGGCACTTCGGCATAGATTGTGCGATGAACCAACCCACGTTGCTCAAAAGCACGCAGTTGTCGGGTCAGCTCTTTTTGGGTAATAGGGGCAATCGCCCGCTGTAGCTCACCAAATCGAATCGGGCCAGCAGTCACTATCAAACGATAGAGAATAGGTATTGCCCATTTCCCGGCAATAAGCTCAACGAATTGCACCATTGGGCACTTTTCTTCTGCGATGACGCTAGCGGATAGCGATTTATTTTTAGGTGTGAGGGGCTGATAAGCTGTCATTACATTCCTGCTCCATCTTTAGTATCAAATTGGTACCTACTATACTTTAGATACTTTTATATTAAAAATAGTCCTCCATTGCTCTCAATAGGAAGGCTCATCATGAATCGTTTGAAAGATAAGTATGCATTGATTACCGGTGGTACTAGCGGTATCGGGTTGGAAACTGCGCGCCAGTTTCTGGCCGAAGGGGCAACTGTCGCGATTACCGGCCGAAATGAAGCCGCATTGCAAGCGGTACATGCCGAACTCGGAGAGCGTGTTTGGCTATTAAAAAGTGATGCCAGCAATATCGCCGACCAATCGCAACTGGCGGCTAAACTTGCTGAAAGCTGGCCACATCTGGATGTCGTTTATATCAATGCTGGTGATGTGACTCACAATCCAATAGAGGAGTGGGATGAAACTAGCTTTGAACGAGTCATCTCAACCAATCTAAAGGGCCCTTTTTTCCTGTTGCAATCATTGCTTCCACTGCTGGCTAACCCCGCGTCTGTCATTCTTTGCGGTTCGGCAAGTGTCCATATTGGTTTGCCCCAAAGCAGTGTTTATGCCGCCAGCAAGGCGGGGTTACTTTCTCTTGCGCGGACATTATCCGGCGAGTGGAGTGACAGAGGAATTCGGGTTAATGGGCTAAGCCCTGGGCCGACACAGACTCCTGCCCTGCAAAAACTGGGGTTATCCGGTAGTGAAGAAGAAAAACTGACAGAGCAAATTCGTCAGTTAGTGCCGATTAAAAGAATGGGAACACCGGCTGAAATTGCTCACGCAGCAGTATTTCTGGCTTCGGATGAATCCAGTTTCGTGGTCGGAACGGAGTTTCGGGTCGATGGCGGCGTCAGCAGTCTTTAGCTGGAAATTAGTCACTTACTGAACATATTGTCTTCAAAATAAATTAGGTGCAGATTGAAACATATTCTTGATGGCACACTAAAGTGAGGCGAAATGATGAAGGCCGCAATCGTTCAGACCTTGGGAAAGCCCCCTGTTTTGGGGCAATTTGCTGAACCCACCCCTATAGCGGGTGAAACAGTAGTGAATGTTATCGCCGCGGGTATTAAACAACTTGATCGCGCCATAGTGAGAGGAACACATTATTCAAGTCCGAAAATTCTCCCCATTGTGCCAGGCACCGATGGCATTGGGTCTCTATCGGATGGCTCACGAGTATATTTTGCTTCATTCCGCCCCCCTTTTGGCGCGATGGCAGAAAAAGCAGTCGCCTCTTGGTATGTCCCGGTACCGCCTGAGGTTAATGATGCCACTGCGGCAGCATTGATTAATCCGGGATTAGCCGCGTGGCTGCCCCTTGTCTGGCGGGCTAAAATCCAACCAGGTGAAACAGTGCTGATTATGGGTGCTACCGGCACTTCCGGCAAACTGGCTATCGCTGCCGCGCGTCATCTTGGTGCGGGTAGAATTATTGCGGCGGGCCGACGCCAGGAGGTTTTGGCAACACTGGGGGCCGATGCCACGGTGGATCTGACCTTACAAGGAGCGGAGCTGGCGGACGCATTTGTTCAAGCCGCAGGGCCGACGGGTTACCATGTGATTGTGGATTATATCTGGGGGCCAGCGACTGAGGCGCTTTTCGCCGCACTGACCCGCCATGATTTAACATCTCACGCCAATGATTCAGATCGTGGTATCCGCTTGGTTAATGTTGGATCCATGGCCTCTCCGACGCTACAGCTTCCTTCCGCCGTTTTACGCAGTGCCAATCTGCACCTACTGGGCAGTGGTACCGGTAATTTCCCGCCAATCCCTGAGTTGAAACAAATTGTGACGGATATCTTCAGCCTCGCGGCACAGCAAAAAATCAGCATTGACACCCAAGTTCATAAGCTGGAAGAGGTGGCGGATGTCTGGGATCTGAATAAAAACAGTGATATCCGCTCTGTTTTGTCCATCAAATAAAGTCAGCATCGGGTTGGGCTGTTATAAGCACCAACCCGTGTTAGTCTTATTAAGATGTTTGAACAAAACGGTCGAGCTGCCTGCGCAATTGGTCGTTTTCTTTCTTGAGCTGGTCAATTCTCTCCAGCAGAGTCAAGGTCATGGCGACGCCTGACCAGTCCAGATCTAACTCATTTTGCAAGCGCCGGGCGCGTTTCAGACAGCTCAATGCATCCGCATCAAAAACCCAAACCCTGGCCGTGGGCTCTAACGGCACAATCACTCCCAGCCCGACGACCTCGACCAATTCATCCTGCATTATCCCCGTTGACTGGCATAATTCAGTTACGGTGTAGGTAATTTCGATATCAGCCATACTCTGTTACTCCCATCCAGTCCGAGGATTAAATGCCGCCTGCTCTGACAGTTGTTGCCAAAGCGCCCGCGTTTTCTCATCTGGTTTCGGTGGCATGACCACTTTAAGGATTGCGTACAGATCGCCAGTGCCTTTTTTACTGACCAGACCTTTGCCTTTGATGCGTAACCGCTGACCACTTTGGCTACCCGCTGGAATGGTTAAGGCAATTTTTCCCGTCAGTGTTGGCACCTCAACACTGGCACCCAATGCCGCTTCCCATGGGGCTAGCGGTACGACTATTTGTAAATTCTGACCATCAATATCAAATAACGGATGTGGTGCAATACGAATAATCAGGAATAAATCACCATTGGCTCCGCCTGCAATACCCGGCGCCCCCTGCCCTTTAAGGCGAATGCGCTCACCATCACCCACACCGGCAGGAATTTTTACTTTCAATGTCTTCGAGGTTTCAGCACCCGGGAAGCCGGATTCATCAATGGTCGGTATTTTGTAAGAGATCGACCGAGTTTGTTCAGCTAACGTTTCTTCTAAAAAGAGGGGGAACTCCATCTCAAGATCCTGCCCGCGCACCCCATGAGATGCTCGGTGAGATGAGTGTTTAGCTGAAGAGGCACGGTGACCAAAGAAGGATTCGAAAAAGTCTGAGTAGTCGTGAGCGTCGCCACCGGCACGGCTGTGCCATTGTTGACCACCAGCAGCCTGTCGTTGACCAAACTGATGCTGGCCAAACCCTGGGTCATTACGGTGCAATCTTAACTCGTCATACTCAGCTCGCCGCTCGGTATCCTTTAATACTTCGTAAGCCTCGGCAACTTCTTTAAACTTACTCTCTGCATTAGCTTCAGAACTAACATCCGGGTGGTACTTACGTGCCAGCCGGCGATAGGCTGTTTTAATCTCTTTTAGGGAAGCTGTGGGCTCGACGCCCATAACTGCATAATAGTCTTTGAATTCCATGCGGTTATATCCTTACATTCAATGTTCAATTATACCCGCCATACTTCAAGCTACATGTGTGTTGGCTGCGCTCAATAACCCGAATCACTTACTTATGTAAGCTCATCGGGATTCTCTCACCTGCCGCCTTCCTGCAACTCGAATTATTTAGAGTATAGGTATATCCCCATCAGACTTAGATAAAACCTATTTATGTCTATTCCCGATTTTTTCAATCCCGTTAGCGGGTAACCTAACCATAAACTATAGCGCTAACTGCCTGATTGTGGGGAATCGCCCCTTATTGGCGTAAACTATTCTGGCATCACATGAGTATTACAAATCATATAACTGATCCGTCGTCTTATTGGCCGCAGGCAGGGTTCTTTTCTGATTAACCTGCTTCACCGATGAGCGAACAACCAATTTGCCTTGCAAAAGAGTATTGCTAAAAGGGGCATCGGGCCGCAATAAACGCCGTTGTAATAACTGGATAGCTTCCGCCCCCAATTCATCGCGCGGAACATGCACCGCCGTGAGCGGAACATCATGAATTTCTGCCAAATTAAAGCCATCCATGCTCATAACTGAAATACTCTCTGGCACATTTATATTCAATTTATTCAGTGCATTAACAGCGCCAACCGCCATATAATCGCCCCCCGCCAAGATAGCCGTGGGCAGTTGGCTCTTATCCTCACAGCCAGCCATAAAGGCAGTGATGGCCTGCTCAGCTTCTTCTGCACCAAAGCCGTGAGTGGTCACCAGATGTTGGTTATCATCAAAATGCATATTATTGCTGGCGAATGCCTCTTTAATTCCCACCAACCGCAATTCCATAGTATTACGCCGTAAACATTGCAAGGTTAAAATACGCCGATGCCCTTGTTGTATCAGATAGTTGGCAGAAAATTCACCGATCAATTGGTGATCAGGAGAAACACTGTCCAGTGACATTTCTTGGTCGCGACAATTTATTAATACCGAGGGTTTATGCACGCCAGCCGCTAAAGTATGAATACGCGGGTCATCGATGCCAATAATAATTGCCGCTTCCGTCTGAGGATGGGTCATTTTTTCCAGAAATAGAGCGATATCGCAGTGAGTTTCAGATAGCCCGCAATAGCGAATCATCACCTCATGTTGACTGACTGCTTGCGTTATTCCCTGAATGACTTTGTAGTAAAAGATATCAGTGCGCACATCAAAGGCCCGATGTGGTGCAAATACCATAATGTTATTGAGCATTAATCGCCCACTAGATAAATTCTGTAAAATCCCCTGTGACTGCGCATAGGCCATAACCCGCTGTTTTGCTTTCGCGCTGGTATTCGCTTTGCCGGCTAAAACTCTGGATACAGTGCTAATTGAAAGGCCAGTCTGATTAGCTATTTCTTGTATTTTTAGCTTTCCATTCATTTTGTGATCTCTCTCAAATTAGCAAATGAAAAAATTTTCATGCCCCATGAATCCCTTATTCAGGGCGCTATCCAATATAAATGCTGAAATATTACTCAGCTTATGAAAATTTTTTCAAAAAAACGCGTATTAAAGCCAATTTAAGCTAGTTACCTTGTTTTAACCAAAATAATCAAGTTTTGGTAAACCAATTTTAAAAACTTATCAGTCCGGTTATTTTTGATTAAATATAAAAATATCAACAATATCAATTTGTTATTGTTTATTGGCCTAATTTAGCGTGAGTTAAATCACATTAAAACTCAGCTTAATCTTAATAACCAAAAATGGATCTTACCAAAACAATAAGTTGGTCCGGTTAATTTGCTACCGACTAACACTAGGAGGCTGGGATGAGTGTTGAGGTTAATCAATCCGCAAAAGTGGTTGGGCGACGGAAAATAAAGTCATTACGCTGGTGGATGCTGGCGCTATTTTTACTTGGGGTTACTGTTAACTATATTACCCGTAACTCGCTGGGTATCCTCGCCCCTGAATTAAAAACCAGCCTGAATATGACCACTGAACAATATTCATGGATAGTGGCATCATTCCAGTTGGCTTACACCGTATTTCAGCCGCTCTGTGGCTGGTTAATCGATGTCATCGGTTTGAAGATGGGGTTCCTGATCTGCGCCAGCGTTTGGGCGGTGGTGTGTATGATGCACGCTGGGGCGGGCACCTGGTTCCAACTGGCCGTATTGCGCTTCTTTATGGGCAGTGCTGAAGCCGCCGCCACACCAGCAAACGCCAAAGCTATTTCGGACTGGTTCCCGAAAAAAGAGCGCCCTATTGCGGCGGGCTGGGCTGGCGTCGGCTTCTCTATCGGTGCGATGTTAGCACCACCGATTATCGTGCTGGCCCATGTTGCTCTCGGCTGGCAAGGCGCCTTTCTTTTCTCCGGTGCCTTAGCCATGGTGTGGGTGCTGTTATGGTGGCGTTTTTATCATTCACCAGATACCCACCCCAATCTGAGCAAAGAAGAATTTGAACTGATTCATCAGGATAATGAGCCTGTATTACCACGGCTGCCATTCCTAAAATCCTTAGCTATCCTCAGTAAAAACAAGAAATTCTACGGCATTGCTATCCCCGCATTCCTGGCGGAACCGGCCTGGGCCGTGTTTAGTTTCTGGGTTCCGCTGTATTTAGCGACCGAGCGCGGCATGGATTTGAAGCAAATCGCCATGTTCGCCTGGCTGCCCTTCCTCGCGGCAGATATCGGCAGTGTTGCCAGTGGCTACTTAACCAAACTTTATCAAAAATGGTTCGGTTGCAGCCGCATTAACTCGGTGGTGGCCAGTTCAGTCACCGGCGCCTTCATGATGGTCTCACTGGCCTTTGTTGCCATTACCCAAAGCCCCTATCTGGCGATTGCATTAATCTCGATTGGCGGCTTTGGTCATCAGGTTATCTCCTGCATGCTCAGCGCATTAGTAGTTGAATCTTTTGATAAAAATCAGGTTGCTACTGTCAACGGGCTACGGGGTTCTTCGGCCTGGATAGCCAGCTTCCTGTTTACTTTATTAATCGGCGCCGTGTCCGACACCATCGGCTTTAACCCACTATTTATCGCCATGGGCTTCTTCGATTTGATTGGTGCCGTGTTCCTGGTCTCCCTGTTTGCTGAGCGCCGTAATAAAAATCAACCGGCCGCCTGATGCGATACCTTTAAGAGATAAACTAAGATGAAAACATTAAAAAACTGGTCATTAATCAATGAATATCCTGATCACCTGGAACTACTGGTCGATGACCGTCATATATTTTGTCTATATGTATTAGAGCCAAACCTCTGCCGCGTGCTGATTAAACGCAATGGCGAGCTGGCACTGAACCGCACCTGGAGCATCGCGCCAGAAGGAGATGTTCCGTGGTCTGGGCGTGATCGCCTGAGTCTGGCGGGTTTCTCCGTGCCGGGTTATCAGTTGCAGCGCCATGAACAACAATTGATAGTGACCACCGACTGCTTGCGAGCCACTATTCATCAACCGCTGTATTTGGAGTGGGAATATAAAAATCAGCACGGCGAATGGCAGCCTCTAGCAGCAGATAGACCAACCAGCGCTTATTTACTCAGCCCACAAGGAGAAGCGATTGCTCACTATCAACGCCGCTATCCTAATGAGCAATATTATGGACTGGGTGAGAAAGCCGGTGACCTTAACCGTGCTGGTCGCCGTTTTGAAATGCGTAATTTAGATGCCATGGGGTACAACGCCGCCAGCACTGACCCACTTTACAAGCATATTCCGTTCACCATTACTCGCCGCGATGATGTGAGTTTCGGCCTGTTTTATGACAATTTAAGCAGTTGTTGGTTGGATTTAGGTAACGAGATTGATAATTATCATCTGGCTTATCGCCGTTATCAGGCCGAAGCGGGTGACCTTGATTACTATATGTTCCTCGGCCCGAAAGTGCTGGATGTCACTAAAGCCTTTGTTCGCCTGACCGGTAAAACCCAATTTGGCCCGAAATGGAGTCTCGGCTATAGCGGCTCCACCATGCACTATACCGATGCCCCCGATGCACAGGTGCAATTACAAAAGTTCATTACTTTGTGTCAACAGCATGATATTCCCTGTGACTCATTCCAGCTCTCGTCCGGCTATACCTCCATCAATAATAAGCGCTATGTTTTTAACTGGAATAACGACAAAGTGCCGCAGCCAAAAGTAATGAGCCAGGCGTTTTTGCAAGCCGGTATCAAATTGGCTGCCAATATCAAACCTTGCCTATTGCAGGATCATCCTAAATATCAGGAAGTTGCAGAGCGCGGCTTATTTATTTGTGATGGCGAAACCGGGCTGCCGGAGCGCTCCTCATTTTGGGACGACGAAGGTTCTCACCTTGATTTTACCAACCCAAAAACCGTGGATTGGTGGCAGGAAAACGTCACTAAGCAACTGTTAGAACTGGGTATTGGCTCAACCTGGAATGATAATAATGAATACGAAGTGTGGGATGGCGAAGCGCGATGCAATGGATTCGGTGAATCTATTGCCATCAAACACATCAGACCGGTAATGCCTTTGCTGATGATGCGGGCCTCAATGGAAGCTCAACAGGCATTTGCGCCAGATATGCGCCCATATTTAATATCACGCTCCGGCTGTGCCGGGATGCAGCGCTACGCCCAAACCTGGAGTGGTGATAACCGTACCAGTTGGCAAACGCTGCGCTATAACATCCGCATGGGGCTGGGCATGAGCCTGTCTGGGTTGTATAACCTCGGTCATGATGTCGGCGGTTTTTCGGGGGATAAACCGGAAGCTGAATTATTTATTCGCTGGGTACAAAACGGCGTGATGCATCCGCGATTTACCATTCACTCATGGAATGACGATAACACTGTCAATGAGCCGTGGATGTATCCCGCAGCCACGCCAATGATTCGCGATGCAATGGCATTACGCTATCGGCTATTACCTTACTTTTATACATTACAATGGCAAGCCACTCATGATGATGAGCCGATGTTGCGCCCAACTTTCCTCGATCATGAGCATGATAGCGGCACGTTTACGGAAAATGACGACTTTATGCTGGGCCGTGATTTACTGGTTGCCAGTGTAGTGGAGCCGGGGCAACGCCGGCGCGAGGTCTATCTGCCAGATAATCATGTCGGTTGGTATTGTTTCCATACCGGCCAATGGTATAGCGGCGGGCAAACCATTGTTTTAGATGCGCCACTGGAACGCCTGCCGCTGTTGGTACGGGCCGGGGCCGCACTACCACGGTCAGGACGTATTGCTTTTGTGAATGCTGCGCAAGATACCCAACGCGAGTTGGCGCTTTATCCGACCAAAGGGGGCGGTCAATCTAGTGGGATGCTGTTTGAAGATGATGGTGAAAGTCACCGCTGGCAGCAAGGTTATGCATTATGGCTGAGCTGGCAGGTGACAACCGATAATCACCGCATTGATATTACTTTCAGCCGCACGGGAAGTTATCAACCTGCCTGGCATGAATTGACGATTAATCTGCCGGAACACGAGCAGCGCAAGTTGTATATCAACGGGGTTGCCAGTCATCAATTACAGTTAAGTCAATTAGGGTAATCAGCGGATAAATATATAGCTGGCCATCATAAACGGGTTCGATGCTTGAACCCGCTTATTTTCACAGCAATAAACGGCTATTTAGCGCAACAGCTTTAATGCACCAGTCAATGAGCGCACCCACTTCTCCGGCCCCACCAATCCCAAACCATCCAACTGTTCATCAGCCAAAGAACGTAATGGAAACGCGGCTTCATAATCCTGGTAACTGTGCATCGAGCGCGCAAATGCAGGAAAAGGCACAATCGCCCGCTCATGAGTGGCCGCCAACGCTTTCAGCAACACCTCTCTCATCTGTACAGCATTTGCTTGCAAAATAGGTACCGGCAATTTTGAGCTAACATCAATTTCTTTCCCCTCTGAATCGGATAATACTGCTCCTGCCAATTGTGGAAATTTTGCCGCGAGACCAATTCCCACCGCACTGGTGGTATTGGCAACCAAGCCAACCGGAAGCTCAGGATTAACAATAATTGCGATCCGCATTTGTTCTGCCACAGCCATGCCCTTTTACTGATGATATGTACAAAGATCTTATCTCTCCGGCGTGGGTAAGTGCTTTCTTTTATTAGCCTTATTCCGCTAATATGGGTAAATCACACCCAAATAACACAATAATCAGGTAGAAAATGCCATCATCATTAATAACACCGGCAGATATAAAAATTTTAAAGCAATTACAGCACACGGGCCGGATGACTAACCAAGAGTTGGCCGACAAAGTGGGGATGGCGACCTCCCCGTGTTGGCGGCGGGTGAAACAACTTGAAGAGAGCGGCGTTATTACCGGTTATCAAGCCAATATTGATCGCCGGAAAATAGGTTTGGGGATTTTGGCCTTTATCCGGGTGAAAATTGACAGTCACAGTGAAGAAGAAGCGAAGTTGTTTGAGATGCAAGTGGGAGCGTTAAAACCAGTGATTGCTTGCTATGCCGTCGCGGGAGATGCGGACTTTCTACTGCAAGTGGTGGCTGAGGATCTCGACAGTTTTTCCACTTTCGCGATGTCGGTCATCCGTCGACTGTCAGGAATTAAAGAGATGCAAACAACTATTGTCCTACGCGAAGTCAAACCACTGGTAAGTTTGCCGCTAGAATAAGTCACATTGGAAGGCATCAATCGATGCCTGTTATCTACTTAATTTTTATTTATCTAGCTTATTTGGCGGTCTAACTCTCTATGCGGCCAACACTCTGTTGCGCCCCGATGCTTTGGCTCGATAGAGCGCTTCATCCATACGTTTAAACAAACTATCGGTGTCTTCCCCCACCTGATGTTGCGCGACGCCGATGCTGACCGTAAGTTGTGGTAGGTTAGGTTGGCAGATCATCTCAATAGTTTCTCTAATAGATTCAGCTAATTGCAATGCACCATCCAAATTGGTTGAGGGTAGGAGAATAGTAAATTCCTCACCTCCCCAGCGGAAAACAATATCGCACTCACGGATGATCGACTCCAACGTTCTGGCGAGGAAAATCAGCACCTCATCGCCCTTATGATGCCCCAGTTGATCATTAATACTTTTGAAATGGTCGACATCCAATAAAATTAAACTGAAATGTTGGCCGTAGCGCTGACTCTGGGCGTGTGCATGTTCAACTAAGGGAAAGAACTGACGCCGATTGCCCAAATCGGTCAGTGGATCTTTTAACGCGGCATATTCTAATGCCTGTTCCAGCCGCTTTTGTTCGGTAATGTCATGAATGATACACAGCATCAATCTTATGCCATCCAACTCAACTGGGCCGGCATAGGTTTGGACATGGCGAGTATTGCCATCGGCTAATTTATGGATAAAATTGAGTGGCTTATGCCCACCGGGTAATTTGGCGACCTCATTCATTACCGGTAATACATCCCTTCCCATACTATTGATTTCCCAGGTGTGCTTCCTGCACATTTCATCACGCGGATAACCATAGAAACGGGTTGCGGCCTGATTGGCATCAACAATCAGCCCCTCTTTCGAGGGATCAATAAGCAGCATTGGGGCAGTATTGGTACTGAAGAACTGCTCGTAAAAACTCTGCTCACCGCGAGAATAGCTTTTTGCTAATAGCCTCGGGCTGGTCGGTTGGGTGACGACACTTTCTGAAATATAAAGCCCTTCAAAAATAATCACCGCCCCATAAGGTTCTAGCTGAGTTAAAGAGAGCCGACAGCTCAGAGGAAAGATATTTTTTTCTACCTGAATAGTCCAGATTTCAACAATGTGGTCATCTACAGCCAGCGCGGGGAGATAAGCACTCAAATGCTGCTGCGCATGAGCTGAAAAACGTCCATAACGCACTAGCGGCAACTGGATGTTGTTACCGGCAATTTTTCGAGCTTCCTTGTTAGCAAAAAGTATTTCCTGATTTTTGGGTAATACCACCCAGATCGGGGTACTCAAGATATTTAATGTATCTAAGTCAGTCACTACCATAGGAATACCGAAAGATATTTGGCATCAGAACAGAATACAGCTAATTACCCCGGATTCACTATATTTCAATGAATGCGATTCCCCCTTATTTTTACTGTCGAGCGCTCAGACATAAGGCGTATCCGTCATTGCCGCTTTTAGACCGAGGGTTCCTCTATCAATCATCGCGAGAAAAACCGCTTGTGCTTTTTCACGGTCTTGTGTCAGCCGAAAAGTCTGGTGGGCCTGAAGAAGAGCGACACTCCACATCGCCAGGAGTAATCCAGCCGCTAAACAGGCTTCTGGTGAAGGGTCGCCAGGGTCTCGTCCGGCATATTCAGCTAACGCCATCGCGACAACCTGTGCCAATTCATCGCGTATCGCCCTCGCCCGCGCTTTTAGGGTTTCGCTTGCTTCGATTGTCGCGATAAAACCCTGACTAGCAACAGAAAATTCGACTAACGGGCTTTGTTCCACAATCAGCCGGTGGGCCAGTAGACGTAACGCCTCAATGGCGGAGACAGCAGGATCGCACTGCCGTATCGCTTGCCGCAGAATGTCTCGCACCTCTTCGTCGCGATCAAAAAACATGTCTTCCTTGCGGGGGAAGTGATTAAACACGGTCATGCGCCCAACATCGGCAGCTGCCGCAATCTCGTCTACCGTGACATGGTCAAAACCGCGCGCTAAAAAAAGGCGGGTTGCGGCAGTGGATATACTTTGTCGTGTTGCGAGGCGCTTGCGAGTTCGGCGATCTACTGGCATTGACATATTTCTCTTGATGGCTAATTATATACTGAGTATATATTAGTATTTAGTATACAAAAAGACAAATTGCTGTTTTGGTTGTTGGTGCGGGGAAAACTGCTGGCAGCCGACACTTTGCGTGATCTGCCGTCTCTCTTTGGAACGCTTTATGAATAAACCGTTAGTTATTATCTTCGCCACAATTTGCCTCGACGCCGTGGGTATAGGTCTCATTTTCCCTATTCTCCCGCGACTGCTGGCAGAGGTAACACATAGCCAGAATATCGCGCCCTATATAGGAATAATGACCGCACTTTACGCGCTAATACAGTTCATCTTCGCCCCAGTGCTCGGTGCATTGAGTGACAATCTCGGCCGACGCCCGGTGTTGCTGATTTCACTGGCAGGCGCAGCGATAAATTATGTCATTATGGCGTTTGCGCCCCAGCTTTGGATGCTGTTACTCGGCCGCGCTATTGCAGGCCTAACTAGCGCGAACATCTCAGTTGCGATGGCCTATATTACTGATATTTCACATGAAGATACGCGAGCGCGCCGCTTTGGCCTCTTTAATGCAATGTTTGGCATTGGATTTATCATCGGGCCAGTTCTTGGCGGCCTGCTCGGCGATTACTGGCTACGGCTTCCTTTCATTGCCGCTGCCGTGCTGAATGCCTGCAATCTGTTATTGGCATTATTTATCCTACCGGAATCTCACACACCGGCCCGCCAAAAAATCAATATCACGGCACTCAACCCACTCCGACCACTGCGCTGGGCCTTATCAATGAAAGGGCTTCTACCTATCACTCTGGTCTTCTTCATTTTAAGCGCCACCGGCGAGGTTTATGGCACCTGTTGGGCCTTATGGGGATTCGATACTTTTCAGTGGAATGGTCTGTGGATCGGGCTTTCACTCGGGGCATTCGGGCTCTGCCAAGCACTGACACAAGCATTATTACCCGGCCCGGCGACCAAACTGCTTGGCGAACGTGGGGCCGTTCTTTTCGGAATTGCCTGCGCGTGTATGGCACTTTTCATCCTGGCTTTCACGACCCAAAGCTGGATGGTGTTCGCCATCATGCCCTTATTTGCGCTAGGCGGCATTGGAACACCCGCGCTTCAAGCACTGGCGACTCGACAGGTTGATTCTGCTCACCAAGGCCAATTTCAGGGGGTGCTGGCATCGGCTGTTAGCTTGGCCACCATCATTGGGCCACTCACTTTTTCAACGATCTACTTTGTCGTTCAGAGTGAGTGGCCAGGTGCTATTTGGCTCTCAGTTATCATCCTGTATGCCATCGCCGTCCCTCTGGTGATTCTCGGTACCCGGACATCCCGCTCGCTGTAATCTTAAGTCAATACTGACTAATGGCACTCGTTATCTAAAAGCGCGGTGCCATAAGAGTTGTCAATGGTGCAAATCCAACTTCCATCGTCTTCACGCCGAAATACATAGGTCGCCCGTCGCGTTGTCGTGACAACCCCCCCTTGCCCATCAGGAAAATGCAACACTGTTTCCATAATAACCAGAGCGTCTCCAGCACCTTCAATGACTTGCATTTCGCCCTGCTCAACAACCAACTGATTTTTAAAATGATCAGAGATGGCGATAAATGCTTTTCGGATATTCTCTTTGCCTCTGGCAATCATCCCAGGTTTGATCACCAGCGCGGCATCCTCCGCATAATACTTCATCAACTCATCAAAATTACGCTCAGATATGGCTTTGTCACAGGCTTCGATAACTTGACGTATTGGATGTGAACTCATTGAAAATAGCTCCATAGATTAGGGGAATAGGTATAGCACGGAAATATTTCATCGACGGGTCTTTCCCCCATCATAAAGGATATGCAATAGAGGTAAAGCTGAAGTTACAGCACTATCGAGGAGGTCACTGACACTTGTTAATAACTAAAACTTAAAATAATGCACCTCAAGGAAATAACATTATTACAAATAACTCCAAATATAAAATAATAAGCTATCATGTGAATAAGCTGTTTCAAAAATTAACTATTTTCTATTAAATTTTATTAGCCTTGTTTTTATAAAATCAAAATAAAAATTCTATTTTTTAGGATATTTCTTGAGTTTAAAAGCGACAGTTAACTAACACAACTCACAATATAAGAAAGGGCTTAATTTACCCAAACCATATTGATAAGGTTATTTTTTAATGTACATTCGATATATATCACTATCTAAGTGATTAACACCAAAGTTATACACCAGGCTTTATTCCTATATATATTGATATTAATTTGTTAAGAATGCTAATAACCATTGTTATGGCATAACTAACTTTTACATCAATAAAAACAATTAAATATTATATCAAGGAAAGTACTAGTTATGCCATCCCGACACAACTCTATCAATAACTCTTTTTTACCGATGAGTAATCTAATCAGTGGAGTTAAACTCAGTAAAATTGCTATCGGCGTCATTATCGCTTGTAGTGGTGCACTGTACTTCGCCAACACTGCCGATGCATCCAGTTGTCAAACAACAGATGGGATGCAAGGTGGAATAGCGGTTACCCACAATGGTAGCTGTTCCATTACCAACAAATATGACCCCACGACAAATGACAATGAAGCAGGTGCAGTTTATGTCAATAATGGGGACAGAATCACACTGACAGGCGACGCATCTACCATTATTCAAGGTGAGTCTGGTTATACCGGTAAACTGCTGGGTGACCTTTATCCCGATGCGAATGGCCAAGAACATTTAATGTTGGGTGATAAAACCCATGGCGTGACGACATGGGATGAGATTACCGGCTCAAATATCGTGGTTGCGACCTATGATAGTAGTAAAATCACCACATCCGACTGGGGAGCATCTAATTATTGGTTTACCGCCATTCCCCATGATGTTAATGGACAACAATATATTAATACACGTTTCGGTACCGTCGAAAATGGTACTTTGGTCATTAATCTGGGTAATTCTACGTTGCCATCTACGGCGGCTGAAAACAAAATAAGAATTGCCGCTAAGCAAAGTTTTTTAACGGTAGCTAAAGGGAATAACAGCACCGTTGAATGGACATCAAAAAACATGGTGGTATTAGAAGCCTGGAGTCCAGAACAGGCTGGAGTGGGAACCACTAATTTCGAATACAGCACGCCAAACTATCAGGGCACTTTTATCGGCTTTGATAACAAGAGTTATACCGTCAATAATGACGCCGAGTTAAAAGCCTATAATGACGTTTTGATCCAGGCATTAAAACAGGGTCAGTTAAAATCTCAACAAGCCTATGATAATGCTTTAGCCCAAGGCGTAACTTTTACCAATAAAACAGGTACCTTCAACTATATAGTCACCCCTGGAGATGAAGTCACCATGTCTATTGGTGATAACGCGGTGATTGTTGCCGATGGACAGGGAGCCAAAGGCGTTATTAAAGATGGTGGACAGTTAGATGCCCGAATCAATAATTTAGGCGCTATGCTGGCTAAAAATGGTGCCCACATTGAAGTAGAGCATGGTGCTCAACTTTCCGGCCAATATTATTTGATGAGAATCATGGAAGATAGTACTGGAACCAATGACGGTATTATTTCGAGTGGCTACCTCGTGGGTGATAATTGGGATACCACATCACTAGACCCCTACCCTCAAGGTTTAGCTTATGTTCAGGGTTTCGCCGTCACCGCTGAAGGAGCAAATGCGAGCTTTATTAATAACGGAATTATGAATCTGGCCGGATGGAGCTATGTGGAAAATGCCAGCTCGCCCCTTGATACCAATTACCTCATTAAGACTGCCTCAGGTGCGACAGCAAGTAACCACGGAATAATGAATATTGGTGTTAACAATAATTTTCTCGATGCTGATCTTGCTGGGGCGATTGTTGATGGCACGGGCTCTTCGTTTACCAATGAATCTGGCGGTCATATCTATATTGGCCGAGCGGCGCAATATGATATTGATAACCCAGAAAATGTTAGTGATACAGCCAACAAACGTTTACAACAGGGTATCCGCCTAATTGAAGGGAATGCGACCAATAATGGTCGTATTACTATTGGTAGTAAAACCGAAAATGCTATTGGCATGATTGCCACCGGTGATAACGTCGGGACCTCGCTAACCAATAATGGTCAAATCATTATTAACGGCGATGCATCGGCTCACCCATTACAAAATGTCGCCATGTGGGCTGAAAATACCGGCAATACTGATATTCATCATAATGGTCTGATCGAACTCAACGGGGTTAATGCCGTTGCTTTAAAAGTGTTATCTACCCATAAAAATGCTTCGGCAACCACCAGCTCAAATAGCAGTATTGATATTGAAGGTGGTGCCAACATTTCTAATGGTACCCGAAACTTTGGTATATGGGTTGAAGGTAGTGATGCATCCGCAGAGATACAGGGACAAGTTAATCTGAAAGGTGAAGGTGCTATCGGTGTACATGCCCGTAATGGTGCCAAGATTGATGTCAAAGGCAACGCCCAAGTTAATTTCATTGATGGTGATAACCAGATTGGTTACTTCGTTCACGGTCTGGGATCCCAAATTCTCAATAGCACATCTCAGGCGCAAACATTAACCACCAAGGGTTCAACACTCTATCGCCTGGATGGCGGAGCCAGTTTTGTAGGCTCCGATTTCATTGATTTATCTTCACAACTCACTGCCCAATCAAAAGATACCACTCTATTTTTAGTGACAGGAATGGATAAAGATACCGGCACGGCCAGTAGCTTTACTTCGGGTAAACTAAAAATGGACGTTAACGGTGAAGGTTCTACCGGTATTCGCGTAGAAGGTGGAGCAAGTGGCACTATCACTGCAACAGCCGATATTATTCGGGTAGCAGGTAATGGTGCAACAGCTGGCGTTGTTGACGGTAAATATTATGGTATTGATGGTCAGGAAGTCCCAGAAAGTTTCAGCACTAACTCTATTTTAACCAGCTATGCCCAATTAGGTTCAGCACATTCTGTTGATGGTGCTTTTGGCTATATTGCCCGTAACAGCGGAACTCTGCTTCATAAAGGCAACCTTGATTTCTCAACCAGTGGAACAGGTAAAACTGGGGTGCTGGTTGATAATGGAATACTGGATAATCAGGGCGCTATAAAAGTTAAAGGCACTGCCGTTCATATTAAAGGTGAGAATGCCAGAGTAAATAACACCAGCACGATTGAAACGACGGATGAAACCGCAGCTTATTTAATCGATAACGGTGCTTCACTGACACTGGAGGGAACGGGCCAAACAAAAGCCGGTGGTACCGCTCATGGTGTGTTATTACAAGCTGGTGCGAAAGGTTTAACTATCGGTCGCGCAATTATTGACATGCTTGGAAGCGGTAATGGTATAGAAAATACGGCTGAAATTAGTAATATCAAATTGAGTGATGCAGTGATTAATGTCGGTTCTGGTGCGGGGATACGCACTGCAACAGCTCTGGCACAAACTGATAATGTGACTATCAATGTTGAAGGAACTAACGGCACTGGCTTCTTGTTTGAGAAAAATATAGCCGGAAATAAAATAACCGATGTTGAGCTTAACCTGGCGGGAACTGACGGCCTAACGATTAACGTTAATTCAGCCAGTGGACAAGGTTTGGTAACTCATTCGTCCGCCAATGTTACCAGCGGAGCAGATATTAATGTTAATCAGACCACTGGGGGCTCAGCCTTAGTCGTTGCTGGCACGAGTAATACGGTAAACCAATACGGGAAACTTCAATCGAATTCCACCGTGAGTGGTATTTCGGTGGTTGATATCAATAATGACCACGTCAGTACCTTTACTAATTACGGCCAAATTTTAGCAGCAAGCGCAACGCAATTCGCTCTACAAACACTCTCCGGCCCGGCAGTAATATTCACCAATGCGGCTAATGCCATTATCAACGGTGAAGTTAATCTCCTTAATAATCAAAATAATAGCATTACCCTGATCAGTGGCAGCAAAGGCACCGACTTTAAAACCAGTACAGGTGATGACCGCTTTTTCTTAAAAGATATTACTGCCAGCGAGCAAGGTACGTTATTCCATACACTGGACGGGGGTGCTGGCCACGATATATTGCAACTGGATAATTCTGTTTATCGTGTTCTGAATGAAAATACTATTTTGAACATGGATGAGATTGAGCTAAAAAATAACTCAACGCTGACATTAGACAATACCTTGCTAAAACTAGGTGATGCTAAAGATGATGCCGCTGATACCGGCTATAGCATAGATGCGACCAGTGAACTTGCCATTGTTAATAATAGTGCCGTGGCTTTTAACGGCCATTTATCGGGTAATGGATTACTGAGTATCAATACCTCCGGCCAGAGTTTTGATTTCACAGCGAATAACTATACCGACGGTTTTGCCGGTACAGTTGCATTGGGACACACGACTTTCCAATTGAAAGACGGTAATACGCAAGCGCTAACCCATGCCACATTGAAACTAGGCCAAAATAATGTGACTCATGTTGGTGATAGCCTACAGAATATCGGCGGGCTGACTTTTGACGGCGGCACAATTAACTTCAACACCGGAACACCGGGTCAGCCGGAAAAAAGTCAAATCCAGACCAGTAATATATTGGACTTGGCCGGCACCGGTAAAGTCGGTATTAATATTGAAAGTGTTCTAAACCATCAGCCACCCTCAACGCCATCTATCGATGTTACCCCTTTAATGGAACAAGATGATGGCAATCTATTACTCAAATTGGCGAACTCCCTTGGCGTTGTCACCGGAAGCGGCGGTGCATTACAGCTGATTGATAATCGGACTAATACAGTAATAACAGACACAACAAGGGCGGACATCGAGCAAAATGGTGTGCACGTTGCTAATGGGACTTACGATTATCGATTAACAACAGGTGCCAATAATGACGGCTTGTATGTGAACTATGCCTTAACGCAAGTGGAGTTGTTGAGCAATGGAGCCAATGCTTTAACACTGAATTCCGGTGGGAAAACAGGTGCAGCCGCCGACCTTAGTGCAAAAATAGTCGGTAGCGGAGATTTATCAATCGATACCGGTGCAGGAAAAACTGTTTCGCTATCAAATGCACTTAATAGCTATACCGGTATTACTGATATTCGTTCTGGCACCTTATTGATGGCAGCGAATAACGTGCTGGGTAATACCCAAAAATTGCAGCTAAGCAATCAAAGTCTGTTTGAAATGGCCTCTTTTAGTCAGGTGATTGGTAAGCTTGACAGCGCTTTAGGGACATGGGTTAACTTAAGTGGCGGACACCTGACTATCAATCAGGGCGGTGTTTCTGATGGTCATTTGACTGGGGCAGGAACCTTGACTGTTGCAGATAATACGCTAACGGTAAATGGGGCCAATGATCAACTCTCAGCTAAGACTGAGATTGCCAATACTGCTCAAGTTAGCCTGAACCATATCAGCGGATTAGGAATTGGTGATATTGATAATGCCGGTATACTTAATCTCACTGGCGCTACAGGTTACTTCGTTAATAATCTGAGTAACAGTGGTGATGTTAAGCTGAACAACAGCCAAGCGGTATTACAAGGAAATAATACATCCTTCTCTGGACGCTATCAGATTGATAATACATCTGTATTGACTGCATCTCAGGCCCAACATCTTGGCAGTGCTGATGTAGAAGATGACGGAGAGTTGGTATTGAATGCCAATTCTGACTGGACGCTGTTAAATAATGTCAGTGGTGTTGGTAACCTGACTAAATTAGGTCAGGCTGTGTTGACCTTAATGGGAAATGTCACTTACACCGGCCTGACCGATATTAATCAGGGTGGCGTTACCTTAGGCAACAGTAATACGCCTGTGACTTTAGCCAGCCAGCAAGTCAATATTGCTGATAATAGCTTTATGTCAGGCTATGGCGGCGTTGCCGGTAATATCAATAATCTGGGTTCGTTATATGTCGGTGATAGAGCGATTACCCGTTCATTATCGCCAGCCACGACCTTTAGAGTAGGTGGCGACCTCATTAACAGCGGTTCAACCTATATTGGATCAGCATCAACTTCCGTCGGTAATCAACTGCATATCAGTGGGGATTATCTGGGAAATAATGGCAATCTGTATCTTAATACTGTTCTGGGTGATGATAACTCACTAACAGATAAGCTTATTGTTGACGGTAGTACCCAAGGTAATACTTTAGTGACTGTTGCTAATGTCGGTGGTCAGGGTGCTCAAACGCTCAATGGTATTGAAGTGGTACATGTTGGAGGGGACTCTACCGGTACATTTAGCCAAAATGGCCGTATTGTTGCTGGGGCTTATGAATATAGTTTAGGTCGTGGAAATGGGGCAAATGCAAGCAACTGGTATTTAACCAGCCAACTAAACGACCTTCCATCTGAGTTAGTCGATCCAGCCGATCCTTCAAAACCGTCGGTTTTACGGCCTGAGATAAGCAGCTATGCGGCGAATATTGCAGGGGCCAATACTTTATTTATGACCCGACTGCATGACCGTTTAGGTGAAACTCAATATATCGATGCTTTAACCGGCGAAGAGAAAGTCACCAGTATGTGGATGCGCCAGGTCGGCGGGCATAACCGCTCCCGTGACACCTCTGGGCAATTGAAAACCCAGAGTAATCGTTACGTGTTGCAGTTAGGCGGTGATATTGCGCAATGGAGTGATGATAATCTCAATCGCTGGCATTTAGGCGTGATGGCCGGTTATGCCAATCAGCAAAGTAATACAAATTCACAGGTTACAGGCATTGGATCCAAAGGTAAGGTTGACGGCTATAGCGCCGGCTTATATGGCACTTGGTATGATAATGATGCTGATAAAAACGGCACTTATGTTGATACCTGGGTTCTGTATAACTGGTTTAACAACACTGTCAGCGGTGAAAACCTTGCCAGTGAAAGCTATAAGTCCAACGGTTTTACGGCATCTGCGGAGGTAGGATATACCTTCAAAATGAGCGAATCACCGGAAGATAACAGAATATTTTATCTGCAGCCGAAAGCTCAGATTGTCTGGATGGGCGTCAAAGCTGATAGTTTCAGCGATGCACGTAACACTCAGGTCAGTAGTGAAGGTGATGGTAATATTCTGACCCGCTTAGGCCTCCGTTCTTATATCAATGGGTATAGTGATATTGATAAAAGTAAACAGCGCGTATTTGAACCTTTCGTTGAAGCCAACTGGATCCATAACAGTAAGAGCTTTGGCGGCAACATGGGTGGCAAGCTGGTTGAGCAAGATGGCACCAGAAATATCGGCGAGCTGAAAGTCGGTGTTGAGGCCCAGTGGGATCCTAAGTTAAATCTCTGGATGAACGTTGGTCAGCAGGTGGGAGGTAAAGGCTACAGTGATACCTCTGCCGTATTAGGCGTTAAATATAACTTCTAATGTCATCATTATTTACGGGCCACCATAAGAGTGGCCCGTTTTTCAAACTCACCATAAATCAGATTTCACCGCTATTCATCCCGCCAGCGGCACGATGCTCTGATAATTAGCTCACCATTTATCTGTAAATGACGCCCTGCGCTATCGGGGTACTGCAACCTATCCAGCATAGTGAAAACTGCATGTCGTGCAATGTCATTGAAAGGTTGTTTATAGGTGGTTAATGGAATGCCCAGCAGCGCGGAATATTCGTTGTCATCAAACCCAACCACATTGATTTTCCTGCCATTTTGTCCGCAAGCCGACAACAGTTTCATGGCGGTGAAATCATTGGCACAGACAATATCCTGTGCTCCGCTCTCAAGAAGTTGTTCAATAAAGTCACTATCGCCCACATTCCCTTCATGCTCCCAACTGACCTGCGGCACCATCCCCGCCTCCAACAGCGCCAGCCGGTAACCCATTTTGCGCATGTTGACGGTATTCGCAGAAAAGCGTTCACAGAGAAAATCGATGCGCCGCGGCTGCTTATTCAGAAGATAGGTGGTGACCTCCTGCCCCGCCGCAACGTTATCAATGCCAATAAGATCCCAGCGGCTGCGCTCCGGCCAGGATACGACGTCACTATCCAGAAGCACTACACCCAGACCGTCTCGGTCTAGCTTATTTAAAATCAGCTGATTAATCTCGGTGGCATAAGGGTGGAACTCTATTGGGATAAAAAATACGCCCTTAACGTTGCTCCGCAGGTAGCGCTCAATAACATGATCAATTTTGTTCAAAACCGCCTGACGGGTAGCACCTGCGCCCAGCGTCATCACGCCATTCCAGATCAAATCGAAATTAAACTGCTGCGACAGTGAGGCAATGGATTTGAAGATTTGCTCGAACAGGAAGCCGCTTTCGTTCTCTTCCATCCGGGGCGAAAGAATGCCAAATGTCTGCACCTCATGCTGGAGCGAAGCCCGCGCCGGTTCATTCTCCTGCGCCATCAAATAATGCCCAGACCCCTGAGTGCTGCTGATTATCCCCTCTGAGCGCAGTTTTGCCAGTGCCCGCGAAATGGTTGGGCGCGAAGCAGAAAATTCACTGCACAAGCTATTTTCCGTGGGCAACCGTTGCCCCTGCACATAAAAGCCGCTGCGGATACGCTGCGCCAATTCCTGATAGATCGTGTCCAGCTTGCCTGATTTCGTCATGTTTTCTGTTCGCATATTCCCAGTTTTTTTTGCCCGTTATGCCATTCAACGGTACCGGCAGATAACCAGTATAAAACAGCCATCACCGAAAGGGTGATAATAAGTAAAGTTGTACAGTGATTTACATAACAAATTTGGAAACAAATAAACTCACTAATTTATAGCACTTTACTGGTCACTTTTTCTTCAAAAATAAATCAACAAGCTAAAATCGTGATAAAGGTCACTTATTGGGCAAAAAATGACTAAAAAAAACTCTCAAATACGTGAAATGTGATCAAAACCAAAAGAAATTGTAAAATAACAGATAGGATATTTAACAGCCAGCACAGAAACAATTTACATATTTGTAAACTAAAGCAGGCAACAGATAGCTTTCTTACCTTCTCTCTTTGCGCCAACCCGAGGAAATAGAAATGTCTCAATATCACGATCTAGTCGAAAAGGTCATTGAAGAAAACCGGACTACTTTGCTGAAAGTAGATGAACAGCAAATTGAACAGCTAATTAAAGAGATTCGTCAAGCCAAAACCATACAGCTCTATGCCATGGGGAGGATGCAATTATCAGTCCGTGGCTTTGCTATGCGACTGAAACATATGGGATTTGATAGCTATGTAGTGTACGACACCACCACGCCTTATCTCGGTAAAGGTGATCTGTTGATCGTGCATTGCGCGGTCACCAACGTCGAACTGAACATCATTAAGCTGGCTAAAGAAGCCGGTGCCCGCATCGTATTACTCACCGCGCATCCGGAAAATGAACATGGGCAATATGCCGACTTAGCTGTACGTGTACCCGGGCAAATCTTTGGCGGTGAAGAGGAAGTGTCTTCCATTCAGCCGATGTCCACCCTGCTGGAACAATCACTATTTTTATTCACCGACATCGTCACCATGATGCTGATTGAACGCTGCAATATCTCTATGGCGGAGATGAAAGCCAGCCATACAAACCTTGAAGGTTTACCCCATAAATTTGCCTGAGGGCCTGGTCATGAAAGACGGCGATATCATCCAAATTGCCCATCTGGTCGAAGACTTAGATGCCGCAATGAAACACTACACAGAAGTATTCGATATCGGCCCGTGGGATGTTTATACCTACGGCCCACATAACGTTAAGAACTCACTGTATCGCGGTAAACCGGCCGAACACATTTATCAAATTGCCGTTTGCTGGATCAACGGCGTGCAGATGGAGTTAATGCAACCGGTCTCCGGCTACAGCATTTATGACGAATACATCGAGAAGCACGGCTACGGTTTACACCATATGAAACTCTATTTCGCCGACTGTGAAACAGCGCTAGCGCGCTATAAAGCTCGCGGCTACGACGTGGTACAGAGCGGTAATATCGGCGACGATGTTTTCTACTACCTCGATACCGAAGAACAATTCCAGGGTGCAGTTATTGAGATCGGCAATGCCGGTGCAATTCCCGAACCTGAGCGGCGCTATCCTGCCTGAATAGATACTTTTTGAGGACAACACCATGAAAATACATAATAAACTGACCCTCGCTGTGCTCTTGAGTTTTTCAGCGCTTTGCACCACGGTGCCTGCGTACGCCGCCGACGAAACCTATTCGATGGTTGGTATCCCTAAACTGCGCTCCGCCTGGTTTAATGATTATGAAACCGGCCTGAAAAAAGCGGAAAAAGATTTTGGCATCAAGACCTACTTTCAAGCTCCCGCCTCTGCGGATGAGCAGCAGCAGGTGAGCGTGATACGCGATAGCATCTCGCAGGGCAATAATGCGCTGCTGGTAGTGCCGAATAACGCCAGCTCTGTCGAACCGGT
Organism: Yersinia kristensenii; assembly: GCF_900460525.1. Lineage (NCBI taxonomy): Bacteria > Pseudomonadati > Pseudomonadota > Gammaproteobacteria > Enterobacterales > Yersiniaceae > Yersinia > Yersinia kristensenii. The sequence goes on along the minus strand of NZ_UHIY01000001.1, from coordinate 2,219,078 downwards.
ATTTAAACAAGCCCGCGCGCAAAATATCGTGGTCATCACCCATGAGTCGGTCAATCAAAAAGAGGCCGATTATGATGTCGAAATGATCGAAAACCAAAAGTTTGGCAGCTATATGATGGATCAGTTTGCTAAACATGCGGGTGAGAAAGGCGAATTCGCCATTTACGTCGGCTCGTTGACAGTACCCGCACATAACATTTGGGCTGATGCCGCCATCAAGCGGATGAAAGAAAAATATCCACAGATGAAACTGGTGGCTGAGCGCTTCCCGGTCAGCGAAGATCGTAATGCTTCACGCCAAAAAACACTCGAATTGATTTCCACTTATCCTGATCTGAAAGGCGTATTGTCCTTCGGTAGCCAAGGCGCACCCGGCGCAGGGCAAGCACTACGTGAAAAAGGTCTGGTCGGTAAACTGACTGTCATTGGTACCACCTCACCGAAAGAGAGCGCCCGCTTCCTCGAGGACGGTGCTATCACAGAGTCGATTCTGTGGAGCCCAGGTGAAGCCTCCTATGCCATGGCCTACATCGCCAAAATGGTGCTGGATGGCAAGCGTGACCAGATCAAACAAGGGCTAGAAGTTCCCGGACTGGGCAAACCTGAAATCAACGGTATGAATATCATTTTTGATAAACCGCTGACCGTCACCAAAGAAAACTACAAAAAATACGACTTCTAGACCCTAAATAATTAGCCCCCGCCAGCCGGGGGCTATCCGCCCACACCAGGGGGAATTATGCAATTTTTATCCATTGAACACGTCACAAAAACCTTTGATGGTGTGATTGCGTTAAATGATGTCAGCTTTGATATCAACCAGGGGGAAGTTCATGGGCTGGTTGGTGAAAACGGCTGTGGTAAATCGACGTTGATGAAAATTATTGCCGGGGTGCTGGAGTATGACTCCGGCATTCTGACCATCAACGGTAAGCAGATTGAAAAATACAACGCCATTGCTGCCGCGCAACAGGGTATCGGTATCATTTATCAGGATTTGTCACTGTTTCCTAACCTGACGGTGCTGGAAAATATTTATATCAGCCAGATGCTGAACGATAAAAAATCCTTTGTGTTCTCCGGTCGGTTTAAAAATAAAGCCCAGCAAATCGTCCAACAACTAGGTATTACCCTTGATTTAGAGGCCACGGTAGAGGAACTCCCCATTGCTAAACAGCAGTTGGTGGCCATTGCCCGTGCACTGATTAACGACTCTAAATTGATCATCCTTGATGAACCCACTACAGCGCTGACCCGTACCGAAATAAACAATCTGTTTGCTATTCTGTACCGCTTACGCGAGCAAGGCATCTCATTCATTTTCATCAGTCATAAGCTCAATGAACTGCTGGAGATTTGCGATCGTATTACAGTGATGCGTGACGGCAAACTTATCGATACCGTTCCGGTCAGCAACCTGACCAGCGGCCAGATTGAGAACATGATGCTGGGTTATGAATTGGCGTTCACCACGCACCAGTCACACGCCAGTGATACCGTCCTGCTGAGTGTACGCAACCTCGCTAAACACAACAGTTTCCAGGATATCAGCTTCGATCTGCATCAGGGCGAAGTGCTGGGTATTGCCGGATTACTCGGTGCCGGACGTACCGAATTGGCGATGGCATTATTTGGTGTTGAACCGGCTCAGTCCGGCGATATTCATCTGAACGGCCAGCCTATCACTATCAAAAGCATTCAGGATGCGGTTAAAAACGGCATCGCCTATGTTCCCGAAGATCGCCTGTTACAAGGGCTGGTAATGGACCAAAGTATTGCCGCCAACGCCGCTATTTGTACGTTGGATCATTATCTCAATCCAATAAAACTACTGGACAGCGGCAAGCTGCGCGATGCGGTGGCGGGCTATCTGACAGGGATGCAGGTGAAATTTGATAACCAGTCCAAACCTATTCGTATGCTCTCTGGCGGCAACCAGCAAAAAGTCGTGTTGGCAAAATGGCTGGCAATGAAACCCAAAGTATTCATCCTCGACAGCCCAACGGTCGGTATCGATGTAGGCGCAAAAAGCTACATCTATCAGACCGTTAGAGCTAAAGCTAGCGAAGGGATGGGCATCATTTTTATCTCTGACGAACTGCCCGAGCTACTGGCGAACTGTGACCGTATCATCATGATGCGCCGTGGTCGATTCGGTAAAAGTTGGCTTACTGACGAGGTAGATAACGATGCACTACTGCGTGAAATGGAAAGCCATTAATACTGGCATCAGACCGAGGTAACTTTGATGGGCGTATTAAATCTCTTCAAAAAACGGGAAACGCTGCTGCTGGTATTGATCGTGATCTTGTCGATCGTGATTACCAGCATCAATCCCTCATTTATGACTTTCGATAATATTACCGGCCTACTGAAAACCTGGACGGTATTGGGTATCTTCGCACTCGGCGTGATGCTGGTGCTGCTCTCTGGTGGTTTTGATGTCTCCTTCACCGCCATCGCTCAGGTGGTGCAATACGTTGTTGTATTCTGGTTCATACAGGCTGGGCTGGACAATATCTGGCTAGCGATCGCCTGTAGTTTGATCCTCGGAGCCTTGATGGGGCTGCTGAACGGCGTGCTCATCTATTACTTCAAGATAACTGCAATCATTGTCACTATTGCCACCAACAGTCTGTTCTATGGCACCTTATATGTGGTGACGCAGGGCAATTTAATCTACGACATTCCTCCCTCTCTGCTGCAACTGGCGGAAATTAAAATCTTCCCGATGCAGGCCACGAATGGGGCTTGGTATGGGCTCAGTCTGGTGACCTGCCTGTGGTTCATGCTGGCGATTTTCCTGCACTTTTTCCTCAAAAACACCGTGCTGGGGCGCAGTATCTTCGCAGTGGGTGGCAATGCGCTATCAGCCGAGCGCGTTGGCTTTAACCTGCGTCGTACCACGCTATTTATCTATACCTTCGTCGGTGCGGTATCCGGCTTCGCCAGTCTGATTCAGGTATCCATCGTACAGACGGTTATCCCTAACTCGATCGTCGGCTCCGAGCTACAAGTGATTGCCGCCGTGGTACTGGGAGGAGCCTCCGTCACCGGTGGGCGCGGCAGCGTACTGGGCACATTACTGGGCGTGCTGCTATTCGCTATCCTAAGTAACAGCCTGACGCTACTGAAAGTCTCACCGTATTACTACAACATGTTCACCGGCCTGGTGATTCTGGTCAGTATCACACTGAATGCCCTGCAAATACGCCGGCAAAAGCGGGCCCAGGTCAGAGTGGTAGTGGAATAATGAGGAACGGAACCATGAAAACCCATACACCAGCAAGATTGCGTCTTTCTGCGATCTTTTCGGAAAACCTGTCGCTCTATCTGGTTCTTATCGGGGCGTTCTTACTGATGTTCGCGCTCAATGGCGAACGTTTTATCCGCCCGCAAAATCTGCTATCGATGGCCTATCAGCTACCGATTATTGGCCTTTTAGCCATCGGGATGATGATTTCAATGCTTTCCGGCGGGATTAATTTATCTATTATCGCCACCGCCAACCTAAACGGCATTGTGATTGCACTGTGCTTGCAGCATTTTGCCAACGGTCAGATGAGCACTGCCAGCAATGAAATTATTCTGCTGGCTATTGCGCTGGGGCTGCTGAGCTGCTTGCTGGTGGGGGTGATCAATGGGTTGCTGATTTCACTCCTCAAGATCCCGGATATTCTGGTGACTCTGGGCACGATGACCTTGATCTCCGGTATTAACGTGGTGCTGACCAAGGGCTACACCCTATCCGGCTTCCCCGACATCCTGCTCAATATTGGGAATGGCGATAGCTTCGGCCTGCCTAATGCGCTGATTCTATTTCTACTGGCTAGTGTGGCGGCGGCCATCATTCTGAACAAAACGCGTTTTGGTTTTAGTTTGTACATGATGGGGTCAAATCCCACGGCAACCCAGTATTCTGGCATCAGTCTGGTGAAAACCAGCGTGATGCAATATGCCTTCTCATCCTGTTTTGCCGCACTGACATCACTGGTAATGATAGGCCAGCTCAACTCGGTGAAAGCCAGCTATGCCGACTCTTATTTGTTGGTGGCGGTGCTGGCGGCATTTCTGGGGAAAGTCAGCCCATTTGGTGGATTTGGCCGTATCTCCGGCGTAGTACTGGCGGTGATCATTTTACAAATCATCTCCAGCGGGCTCAACCTGATGCGCCTTGATCCCTTTATGATAACCGCTACTTGGGGCGCGCTTATTATCTTTATCGTGGTATTCCGTAGCCTGTTTTCGCAGTTAAAACAGCGAATGAAAAACAAGGAAAAAGCATCATGATGATTGGCATCGATCTGGGTGGCACCAAAACCGAGGTTATTGCACTGGATGACCAGGGTGTAGAACATTTCCGTCATCGGGTACCCACCCCGAAAAACGATTACATCGCCACCATACAAACTATCGCTGAACTGGTGCTGCTGGCAGAAAACAGTGTGGGCAGGCAAGGAACAGTGGGCGTGGGTATTCCGGGTACCATTTCCCGCCATACCGGCAAGGTGAAAAATGCCAATTCGGTGTGGTTGAATGGCCAGCCATTACACAGTGATCTTTCCGCGCGACTAAAACGGCAAGTGATCGTCGCCAACGATGCTAACTGCCTTGCTATATCCGAAGCCGCTGACGGTGCGGGCGCCGGGTATAAGGTGGTATTTGCCGTCATTATCGGCACTGGCTGTGGCGGCGGCGTGGCGGTAAAACAGGGTATTTATGTGGGCGATAATGGCGTGGCGGGCGAATGGGGCCATAATCCCCTGCCCTGGCCCGATGAAGAAGAACAGCATTATCTACGTGAGGTTCCCTGTTATTGTGGCAAAGCAGGCTGTAATGAAACCTTTATTTCCGGCACCGGTTTTGAGAGAACTTATCAACGACTCAGCGGCAACCATCTGAAAGGAAACGAGATTATTGCACGGCTGGCACAGGGTGAAACATACGCGGAGCAGGCGATACAGTATTACGAGCGGCGGCTAGCAAAAGCATTGGCCGCACTGGTAAATATCCTCGATCCCGGTGTGATTGTTCTGGGCGGCGGCATGAGCAATGTCGATCGCCTGTATACCACCTTGCCACAGCTACTACCGCAATATGTGTTTGGTGGCGAGTGCGATACCCCTATTCGCAAAGCGGTTCATGGCGACTCCAGCGGCGTGCGCGGCGCGGCTTGGCTACCACGGCTGTCACTGTAAGAGGGCTAAACATCCGGCGTGCATATGGCACATTCAGGTTCGTGACTGCCGCCGGAAATAGCAGAATGTGGACTCTGAAAAATATGTCCGTGTGAGCATAAGTGCAGATTTACTGGGTTTGATGGACTTCGGGAGATACTGCGAGACGTTAGATTGGAGCGGGTGAAGGGAATCGAACCCTCGTATAGAGCTTGGGAAGCTCTCGTTCTACCATTGAACTACACCCGCTTCGGTGTGCGGTTTGCATTATAACCGGTTCTTTGGCATGGGCAAGTGAAGATATAGTCTAAGCGCCGGTATTTTAAGCAATTAGATTAAACAAAGTATAACTACCGCTATTTTTGCTTAGTAAAAAGGGCACCGTAGCGCCCTAATCAGATTTACTGTTAACCGAAGCAACTTATTTTATCGGACGCATCGCCGGGAACAAAATGACATCGCGGATAGTATGGCTGTTGGTAAACAGCATTACCATACGGTCAATACCAATGCCCAGCCCCGCGGTCGGCGGCAAGCCATGTTCCAGTGCAGTAACATAGTCTTCGTCGTAGAACATCGCTTCATCATCACCAGCTTCTTTGGCGCTAACCTGATCAGCAAAGCGCTGTGCCTGATCTTCAGCATCATTCAGCTCGGAGAAACCGTTACCAATCTCACGACCACCAATAAAGAATTCAAAACGGTCAGTGATTTCTGGATTATCATCATTACGACGTGCCAACGGTGAAACTTCTGCTGGATATTCAGTGATGAAAGTTGGCTGAATCAGATGGCTCTCGGCAGTCTCTTCGAAAATTTCACATTGAACACGGCCCAAGCCCCAGCTTTTCTCAACTTTAATACCCAATGACTCGGCAATTGCCACAGCTTTGTCCATATCGTCCAAATCTGCCACATTGGTTTCTGGACGGTATTTGCAGATAGCTTCTTTCATGGTCAATTTAGCGAAAGGCTTACCAAAATCGAAGGTCTGGTCGCCATACTGCACCACACTGCTGCCCAATACTTTTTCCGTCAAAGTACGGAATAACTCTTCGGTCAACACAATCAGATCTTTGTAATCCGCATAAGCCATATAGAGTTCCATCATGGTGAACTCTGGGTTATGACGCGGCGAAACGCCTTCATTACGGAAGTTACGGTTGATTTCGAACACTCGTTCAAATCCACCGACAACCAGGCGCTTCAGATACAACTCTGGCGCGATGCGTAAGTACATATCGATATCCAGCGCATTGTGATGAGTCACAAACGGACGTGCTGAAGCACCGCCGGGGATCACTTGCATCATAGGCGTTTCGACTTCCATGAAGCCTTTTTCCACCATAAAGCTGCGAATACCAGCCATAACTTGCGAACGAACTTTGAATGTATTCCGAGATTCGTCGTTAGCAATAAGATCTAAATAACGCTGGCGGTAGCGAGTTTCTTGATCAGCCAGACCGTGGAATTTATCCGGCAACGGGCGCAGTGCTTTGGTCAGCAAACGCAGTTCGCTACAATGGATAGACAGCTCACCGGTTTTAGTTTTGAATAACTTACCGCGCGCACCCAGGATATCCCCCAGATCCCACTTTTTAAATTCTTCGTTATACACGCCTTCCGGCAGGTCATCACGGGAAACGTACAGTTGAATACGGCCACCGACATCTTGCAGCGTTACAAATGATGCTTTCCCCATAATACGGCGAGTCATCATACGGCCAGCAACAGTAACTTCTATATTCAGCGCTTCTAATTCTTCATTCTCTTTGCTGCCGTACTCAGCATGTAGCTGGTCAGAGAGATGCTCACGGCGGAAATCATTAGGGAAAGCGATCCCCTTATCCCGCAGTGCAGCTAGTTTTTCCCGACGAGCTTGTAACTCACTATTAAGTTCTTGCGCTTGCTCAGCGACTTGTGGTTTTTGCTCTGACATCTCAGTTCCTTATAGCCCAGCTTTATAGCCCAGCTTTTAAACTTGCTTCAATGAATTTGTCCAAATCGCCATCTAGTACCGCTTGCGTGTTGCGTGTTTCCACACCAGTACGCAAATCTTTGATTCGGGAGTCATCCAGTACATAAGAACGGATCTGACTACCCCAACCAATATCGGACTTATTATCTTCCAGCATCTGTTTATCAGCATTTTTCTTTTGCATCTCAAACTCATACAGCTTCGCTTTCAGCTGTTTCATGGCTTGATCTTTGTTCTTATGCTGAGAACGGTCATTCTGGCACTGAGTCACAATATTGGTCGGAATATGGGTAATACGCACCGCAGATTCCGTTTTGTTGACGTGCTGACCACCCGCACCAGATGCGCGGTAAACGTCAATACGCAAATCCGCCGGGTTGATTTCGATATCAATATCGTCATCAACTTCTGGATAGACAAAAGCAGAACTGAAAGAAGTATGACGACGGCCGCCGGAGTCAAATGGGCTTTTACGAACCAGGCGATGTACGCCAGTTTCAGTGCGTAACCAACCAAACGCATATTCACCAATTATCTTAATAGTGGCAGACTTCAGGCCCGCAACATCACCATCAGATTCTTCAATAATTTCGGTTTTGAAACCTTTAGCTTCTGCCCAACGTAAGTACATGCGCAACAACATGCTGGCCCAATCTTGAGCTTCTGTACCACCGGAGCCAGCTTGCAGATCCAGATAACAGTTGGCGCTATCATATTCACCGGAGAACATGCGGCGGAATTCAAGTTGGCCTAGCTTGCCATCAAGGATATCTAACTCAGCAACTGCTTCATTAAATGTCTCTTCATCGTCAGCTTCGATAGCCAACTCCAGCAAGCCAGTCACGTCCTCCATCCCCTGATCCAGTTGATCAATGGTGGTGACAATCTCTTCTAGCGCTGAACGCTCTTTACCCAGCGCTTGGGCGCGCTCAGGTTCATTCCAGACGTCGGGCTGTTCCAGCTCCGCGTTTACTTCTTCCAGCCGCTCTTTCTTGGCATCATAGTCAAAGATACCCCCTAAGAACGGCAGTCCGATCAGACAAGTCCTGAATTCGGTTTTTTACCGGGTTTATTTCAAACATAATTTAAAGTCTTACGTTAAGTCGTAGATGACGGAATGTCATTAGAACCCGTAATTCTAACGGATCTGTACGGCGGTTTATAGCAAGTTGACTGTATTTATAGCTATCCCCTTTCTATTTGCTGCTGCGGCTGTGTTAGCGGCTCTCTCTCACCCGAATCACTGACTAATGTCAGCTCATCCTTGAGGCTCACCCAGCGGGCTAGCATAAATGCTGTTCAAATGGGTTCCCGACCAATTGGTCATTGGTCGGCCGCCTTGCTGCAACACCAACTAATTTGGGTATAGAACAATATTGTAGCTAACTAATAAGGCCATAAGTGCTGAACCAGCAATTGCACACTGCGATTGCCGCGATATTCATTAATATCGAGTTTATAAGCTAGCTTAACTTCACGCACGCTACTGTCAGGCCATAAAGTGGTATCAATATTAAAGGCGATAGCATCCAGCAGAGGCCCGCCATTCAAGGGTTCAATCATCAGCTTCAGGTGACGCTCGCCCACCAGCCGTTGTTGCAAAATGCGAAATTTCCCGTCAAATGTGGGTTCCGGGAAAGATTGCCCCCATGGGCCACCATCACGCAGTAACTCTGCGGTTTCCAGCGATAATTCGTTGCCTTTCAGTTCGCCGTCTGACCAGATAACGCCCTCTAACTGTGAGGCATCCATCCATTCACCGACTAAATCTGCAAAGCGCTGACGGAATTCATCGAACTTATCCTGCTCCAACGATAGTCCCGCCGCCATGGCATGGCCGCCAAACTTTAGCATCAGCCCTGGGTTCAAGGTATCCAAGCGCTCCAGAGCATCGCGCATATGCAAACCAGCTACACTGCGCCCCGAACCTTTCAATAACCCGTCACCGGCTGGGGCAAAGGCAATCACTGGCCGGTGAAAACGCTCTTTAATGCGTGAAGCTAGAATCCCGACTACCCCTTGATGCCACTCTGGATGGTACATCGCGATACCGTAAGGTAATTCTGTGCTGGTTCGCTCTAATTGGTCACACAGTTGCAAAGCTTCAACTTGCATACCTTGTTCTATCTCGCGGCGCGTTTGATTTAGCGCATCAAGGTCGATTGCCAGTGCTCTGGCCTGAGCAATATCATCGCTAAGTAACAATGCTACCCCGATGGACATATCATCCAGACGCCCGGCAGCATTGAGCCGTGGGCCAAGGGAGAAACCCAGATCGTTTGCCGCCAACTGGCGAGCATCCCGGTTGGCAACTTCCAATAATGCGCGAATCCCCGGGCGACATTTTCCTGCACGAATACGGCTTAGCCCTTGATGCACCAAAATCCGGTTATTGGCATCCAATGGCACCACATCAGCTACCGTACCCAATGCCACCAAATCCAGCAATTCAGCTAAATTAGGTACCGCTAAAGCGCGTTGCTCAAACCAACCGCTGTCTCTGAGACGAGCACGTAACGCCAGCATCAGATAAAACGTAACACCCACTCCGGCCAGTGATTTGGAGAGAAAATCACATCCGGTCAAATTCGGGTTAATGATAGCTTCGGCTGCTGGTAAGGTTTCACCCGGTAGATGGTGGTCGGTCACCAACACTTGGATACCCATGGCATGAGCCAACTCCACTCCTGCATGGGAAGAAATACCGTTATCAACAGTGACAATCAATTCTGCCCCGCGGGCGGCAACTTGCTCGACGACTTCGGGGCTAAGCCCGTAGCCATCGTCAAAACGGTTGGGCACCAGATAATCAACATTGTTGCCGCCCATGCTGCGCAACGCCAGTACTGCCAGCGCCGTGCTAGTCGCGCCATCGGCATCAAAATCACCGACAATCACGATACGCCGTCGATCCGCCAATGCTTGCTGCAACAGAGTAACACCGGCATCAATCCCGTCGAGTTGCTGCCATGCAAGTAAGCCTTTTACACCACGTTCAAGTTCCTCGGCACTTTTTACCCCACGGCTGGCATAGAGACGGCGCAACAGCGGGTGTAACTGCACAGGCAAGTGGCTATCATCAGCCGCCTCACGACGGCGAAGCTGAGTTTTCAATGTCACGGGTGATTAACCCGCCACTTTTGAGGAAGCCTGATGCTTATTCAGCATCTGTAGCATTTCTTTCGGCTCCAGATATCCCGGAACGATAGTGCCATTTTGCAGCACAATAGCCGGTGTACCCTGAATACCAAACTGAACACCGAGTTTATAGTGTTCAGAAATATCAGTTTTACAGGTAGCCGGTGATATCGCGCTACCTTTCATTGCATCATCAAAAGCTTTATTGCGATCAGCCATACACCAGATAGAACGCATGTCTTTTTCTGCCTGAGAGCTCAACCCCTGACGCGGGAAGGCTAAATACCGCACGGTAATCCCCAGCGCATTATAGTCGCTCATCTGTTCGTGTAACTTATGGCAATAGCCGCAGGTGATATCGGTAAACACCGTGACAACGTGTTTCTCCTGTGGCGCTTTATACACAATCATTTCGCCGCTCAATGCTTCCAACTTTTTCAGCAGCGCCTGATTAGTTACATTCACCGGTTGATTACCACTCACGTCATACAGTGGCCCTTGCAACAGATGTTTGCCGTCGGCGGCAATATAAAGCGCACCGCTATCAGTCATCACTGTACTTAATCCAGGGATAGGTGAAGGTTGAATGTCGGCGTTTTGGATATCCAATTTTTTCAGTGTTTGTTGGATAGCGGCATCATCCGCATGAGCCAGACCAGTGAGGGCAGCGATAATAATCGGCAGCAGCAATAAACTTTTTTTCATTTATAAATCCTATCTTTATTCCACACGTTGTGGTTTTCATAAAAAACAACTATGCGCGCGGATGATGCTGTTGATGTAGCAACTTCAAACGCTCAGTCGCTACATGGGTATAAATCTGGGTCGTCGACAGATCACTATGGCCCAGTAACATTTGTACCACACGTAGATCCGCACCGTGATTCAACAGGTGCGTGGCAAAAGCATGCCGTAGTACATGGGGCGAAAGCCGTTCACTATCAATACCGGCAAGGATCGCATAGTGTTTGATTCGATGCCAGAAAGTCTGCCTCGTCATTTGCTGGCTGCGATTACTGGGAAATAGCACATCCAGTGATTGACCATTGATCAGCCACGGACGACCATGCTCCATGTAATTTTCAATCCAGTACACGGCTTCTTCGCCCAAAGGCACCAGCCGCTCTTTATTCCCTTTCCCGATAACGCGCACCACTCCTTGGCGCAAACTAACATCGCTGATGGTCAGCCCAACGAGCTCCGACACCCGCAAGCCGGTGGCATAGAGCACTTCCAGCATGGCCTTATCCCGCAATTCTAGCGGGATATCAACATTGGGAGAGTTGAGTAACGCGTCAACCTGCGCCTCGCTCAAATCTTTAGGTAAGCGCTGCGGTAATTTGGGCGATGAAAGCAGTGCCGTAGGGTCATCTTCGCGCAATTTTTCGCGGTATAAATATTGGAATAGCCGGCGCATTGCACTGAGTAAGCGAGCTGAGCTGGTGGCTTTATAACCGCCCTCAATACGCTCGGCAAGGAATGACTGTAAGTCCTGCGAACCGGCGCGCAATAAATCACTGTCGTGATGCTCTAACCATCCACTCAGTGCATGTAAATCCAAACGGTATGAGGCCAGTGTATTCTCCGCCAAATTCCGCTCCAGCCACAGGGCATCAAGAAACTGTTCAATCAGCGGGTTATTTTGCTGTTGCATGACTGTTTATCTCTTTGATGGGATGGGGCCGCCATTATGCCTGATGACGGGACAAATCTGATACACTCGATGCTATTCCTTATTAGTAATGCTATGGCTATACATCATGAAGATTGGTCTCTTTTACGGCTCCAGCACCTGCTATACCGAAATGGTGGCAGAAAAAATCCGCGATATCCTCGGCGAAGATCTGGTTGATTTACATAACTTAAAAGATGTCAGCCCCCGCCTGATGGAAGAATATTCCATTCTCATTCTGGGTATTCCTACCTGGGATTTCGGCGAATTACAGGAAGATTGGGAAGCCATTTGGCCACAATTAACCCAACTAAACCTCCAAGGAAAGATTGTCGCCATGTATGGCATGGGCGATCAATTCGGTTATAGCGAATGGTTCCTTGATGCTCTTGGGATGCTGCATGACCATATTGCCCCGCTGGGGGTGAAATTTATTGGTTTTTGGCCGACAGAGGGCTTTGAGTTTACCAGCCCGAAACCGCTCAGCGCTGACGGTAAACACTTCGTGGGCTTGGCGTTAGATGAGGTCAATCAATACGATTTGAGTGAAGAGCGCATCGAACAGTGGTGTGAGCAAATTCTGCTCGAAATGGATACATTGCTTTAATGTGACAGACCAGAATGTGACAAACGGGCACCGGTTGTGCCCGCTTTCTATAGCCGTTTTGACTTCTGCTATATTATTTCCATAATCGGAAGGAATCTTGAGAGCCGCCTCCAGTCTTGGCGATGCAACTCGATGCCTCTTCGACTTTCTCTTGGTGGCGCGTTGGTTCAGAATCTTTCTGCCCGGCAAAACGTGGTGGAGAAGCCACCTGATACCAATCCAGCCGCCGTGTCAGCAACATCACTGCTGCCAGAATAATAAACAGTAAACCCGCGCCTAATAACAGGGCATTGTCTTCTGATTGCAGCAGACCAAACAATACGCCGTACAGCAATAATAGCCCTCCGGCAAATAATCCGCCGCGTAACCAACCGCCTAATACAGCACTTAAATAGATAGCAATCAATGAGCTACAACTCAGACTGGCGATAATATAAGCCCAAGTGAAACCAAGGTGCTCAGAGAACGCCAGCAACATTAAATAGAACAAGACCAATGCCGCGCCCACCAACAGATATTGGATCGGGTGGACACGCAGTGACGTCAGGCTCTCGAATAAGAAGAAGCTAAAAAATGTTAAGCCAATAAACAGAATGGCATATTTAATCGCCCGCTCAGTGAGTTGATAGTGGTCAACCGGCTCAATCAAACTGGTGGTAAAAGCGGGTAATTCGTCAAAATCAAAGCGCACATTGTCACCGGCAAAATTGATATTCATGTTGTTCGCCAGCCAATTACTGCTCCAATGGGCGCGAAAGCCTTTTTCATCCACTTTGCGCTGCAAGGGCAAAAACTCACCGACAAAATTAGGATGCGGCCAATTGCTCTGTAAAGTCAGCTCGCTGCTGCGCCCAACAGGCACGACCGCCAGACTATTGGTACCCGCAAGAGTGAGGGTAAAATTAACATCAAATTTGCTCTGGCGAACCTGTTCGATAGTCAGCGGCGCATGCACCCCCTGCGCCTTGCGCCCCAGAAAAGCCCCTGGTTCGAAATTAATTTTTGTACTGCCCAGACTTAACGGCGAAATCTGCTGGATGCCACGCGAATCGCTCAGTGCCAACACCAGTGACGGCGTGCCGATGGTGATGCCGTCGCGGTCTAAATCATCCAACGAGGAGGGCTCAAATTGCCCGTGGAAATTGAGCTCCCCCTGATAAACCTGGGCTTGGTAAATACCCAATTGGCGAACTTCTACATCCGGTGTCCCCGTGACGGTCATGACCTCCGGCAGTAAATAGCGATGGCGGCTTACCCACTGCCCTTGCTTCTTGCCGTCAACTTCAGTTTCAATCCATTCGCTGTAGGGCACCACAATCATTGGGCCAAGGATCTTTTGTGCGCGACTGGTGCTATCACTGACTTTGCCGACCACACTTTGGCGATAACCACTGCGTTCATTGATAACATTCAACAACATTTCTTTCGGGATCATCATCAAAAGAATGAGGCCCAACAACGCGGCTATTTTCCAAAACAAAACAGATTTGAACATGATTTGCGCTCCTTTTAAGGTCAGGAGAGCAGCTTAAGTGAGTGAAGTGAAAGGAAAATGAGGCTATGTGAAGTGACAGTGAAGTCAGCGACTTAACTGATATCTAGCGGCAGAGTCAGAAGAGCACAAACCCCTTGCGGCTGGCGGTTCTCAAGGGAAATATTGCCCTGATGAATAGCCGCAACCTCGCGCACAAAATTTAGCCCCAGCCCAGTACTTTTTGGGCTATTGGCTCGCGGCAGCGAATAAAAACGGTCAAAAATCTTCTCTTGCGCATAATCCGGAATACCGCTGCCAGTGTCTTCAATTGTTATCAGATATTGATCATTTTGCCGTGCGCCGCTTAATGTCACCTCGCCACCAATCGGAGTGAAATCTAGTGCATTATCAATCAGATTGGTCAACGCCTGACTGAGTAACAAGCTATCGCCGGTTAACATTGCACTATCAGCACGAATGAGCCGCAAGGCAATTCCTCTGCTGGCAGCCTGAGCTTCTTTGGCGCTAATGGCTTGTTTGATAATATGGCTTATTTCTACTGGAGTGGGCTGCAAATCAACCCGGCTTTCCAGCCGTGCCTGTATCAGCATTTTGTCTACTAATTGCTGGATACGCGCACTTTGTTGTTCAATATTGAGCAAAAAACGCTGAGCCGTGGCTGGTGGTGGGGATTCCCGTAATAATTCAGCCGCGCCAGTAATCGCCGCCAGCGGGCTTTTCAACTCATGAGTCAGCGTATGGACATATTGCTCAATATAGGCTTTGCCATCCAATTTGAGCCGCATGCTTTCCAAGGCTCGCGCCAAATCATTCAGTTCGCTACTGCCCATCGCGGGTAGTGCAACACGCTGCCCCTCAGAAACCCGTTCGGCATAATCCACCAACTTGCCAATCGCCCGGTTAATCCACCAGACAAATCCCAAACCAATCAGCAGTGCAATCCCCAGTAACACCCCGCCCGCCAGCAAGATTTTGCGCTCACTGCGCTTGATAACCGGGGCCATAGAGATATTGGGTTTGCCCACACTGAGTACGCCAATAATTTGATTATCAACGATAACCGGTGCTGCCACATACATCACCGAACTTTGTTCGTCTGTGGGGTCGCTGCGGGTGCTGCGTGCGCCATAGTCACCCCGCAGGGTCAGCCAAACATCATTCCAGCGTGAATAGTCTTGCCCAATGGCTTTGCCGGATGAATCAAAAATCACCCGCCCCTTGGCATCGGTCAGATAAACCCGGTATTCATTACGATCCTTGCGGATCCCTTCAATATTCGCGCCGATTGGCCGCAGATTTAATGAAGCAAAAGCTTGCGCCAGCTGACCTCCAGCGACTTTATCTTGCAACATGTCCTGGCGGGCGAATTGTGCCAGCAAAGTGGCAGTATCAACCAATGTCCCTTCGGTGGCGCGCCGCACGCCCGGCTTCACTTCCTGCACGAAAATACGAATAACAAAGTAACCGGCGATGGCGACTATCAGAAAATAGCCCAATAGCAAACGCACCCCTATTTTCATCGGTGATGGCTCATGTTCGATACATCAGGCTGTAACCCAGCCCACGGTGGGTGCGGATCGGCGATTCTTCATCGCGGATCATGCGCAGCTTTGAACGCAGGGTTTTAATGTGAGTATCAACGGTACGGTCCTGGCTCTCTTCCGCCTGCGCCCAAACAATATCCATCAATTGCTGGCGTGAAAATACGCGTTCAGGGGCCAGTAATAACGTCTTCAGCAACAGATATTCATAACGGGTGAGCCATAAAACCTGCTGATGATAAGTAACTCGAGCTCCTGCTTCGTCCAGTGTGAAAGGGCCGAATTGATGCAGTGTGGCAGAGACAGCCCGTGTTTGTGACTTTTGTAGCCGCCGTAACACGGTGCGAACTCTGGCGCTCACCTCACGCGGTGAAAAAGGTTTGGCAATATAGTCATCAGCACCAATTTCCAGACCGACAATCCGGTCCAGTTCTTCGCTACGAGCGGTTAAAAACACCACTGGTAGCTCCGGCACCAGGGCCAATATGCGGCGGCACAGATCAAAACCATTGATATCAGGTAAGCCCACGTCAACTATCGCCAGCGCCGGCGGGCCATCAGCAAGCGCGGCAAGCGCAGGTTGCCCCCGGTCAAACCACCGGAGGGTAAAACCTTCGCTTTCCAAGGTATAAATTAAGGTGTCGGCGATACTCGGTTCGTCTTCCACCAGCCAGATCAAGGGCTTCATTAATGGATACCTTCATCAGAGCCAAACGAATGACGCAATAACAGACATAATTGCCGCCATTCCTCTTCAGGCATACTGTCAGCAGCTAACCATAAGCGCTTACGAGTTGAGCGGTTACCTGTCTGTTGTAAACTCAATAACACGCCATGGCGAGTGATCCAAGGCTGTTTAACGACAATCCATTCATGCCTTTTCCATAGCACTACATTACCGGGTTTTAGCCTAATCTCGCCCTGACAAGACTTAATGTTTTTCTGGCTGCGGATACACTCAAACACCACCAACGTCAGTAATACCAACCACAGTGCGGTATAGCCCTGAGGCCAAGGCGCAACCAGTGTGAGTATCACCAAGACGCCATGCGCTAATAAAGAGAAGAGTTGAGTGTGCCAGGATACCCGCAGGTCACATCGCCACTGGGCCACGGGCTTTATTTCGTGTTTGAATCAGTTTGACCATTTGGCGCAGCTCGCTATCCTGCGGTTCCCCGTGATTCATCAACCAGTTAAATAAGTCCGGATCATCACATTCAAGTAAGCGAATAAAAACCTGTTTCTCATTATCACTCAAGCCATCATATTCATGTTCAAAAAATGGCATGATAGAAATATCCAGTTCACGCATACCCCGACGGCATGCCCAGTGAATGCGGGCTTTATTATCGATTTCCATGTCCTGATTGACTCCTCAATGAAGGATGCTGATAGGCAAAAGGCGGGGCTCTGCTGTTTTTTTAATCATATTCAGCACTCCGCCATAGAATCTGTGGTTATTGTACCTCAGATATCGTCGAATTTAGATATTGAATAATAATCCTCAATCCGTGGAATTACTGCTTGCAAAGCTACCCGGCTATTTTACCATTGGGGTATCGGTTCACTGTATCTTGCGGGCAGCGGCGACTGTTTCGCAGGTACTCTTTATTTGCAGGTAAACCATGGCTTATAACACTCCATTTGCTGCACAACCACCGGTCGCCTCTTCCGAGCTGCCATTAACATTGATTTCACTTGATGACTGGGCGCTGGTGACATTAACTGGCGCGGATCGCGTAAAATATCTGCAAGGGCAAGTCACGGCAGATATTGATGCCTTACCCGCTGACCAGCATGTGCTGTGCGCCCATTGTGATGCTAAAGGCAAGATGTGGAGCAACTTGCGGTTATTTTATCGTGGTGAAGGGCTGGCCTTTATCGAACGCCGTAATGTGCTGGATAACCAACTAAGAGAACTGAAGAAATATGCCGTGTTCTCCAAAGTGGTGATTGCCGCGCAACCTGATGCCGCTTTATTAGGAGTGGCGGGCGCACAGGCAAAAACGGCGCTGGCGGGGATTTTCGCCGAATTGCCTGATGCAGAACACCCAGTGGTACAGCAAGGTAATAGCACGCTGTTGCATTTTTCACTGCCCGCCGAGCGCTTCTTGCTGGTGACTGATGCCGAGCAAGCGCAACAGTTAGTAGAAAAGCTGTCTGACCAAGCACAGCTTAATGACAGTAAACAATGGCTGGCATTGGATATCGAAGCGGGCTTTCCTATCATTGATACCGATAACAGTGCGCAATTTATTCCGCAAGCAACAAACATTCAGGCGTTGAATGGCATCAGCTTCAGTAAAGGCTGTTATACCGGGCAGGAAATGGTCGCCAGAGCAAAATACCGTGGTGCCAACAAACGAGCACTGTATTGGTTAGCGGGCAGTGCCAGCCGCGTACCAACAGCTGGCGAAGATTTAGAATGGCAATTAGGTGACAACTGGCGGCGTACCGGTAGCGTATTGGCCGCCATAGCGCTCAGTGATGGCACCCTGTGGGTTCAAGCAGTGCTGAATAATGATTTGGCCGCCGACAGTGTGCTGCGCGTACGCGATGATGCAGAAAGCGTGCTCACTATTCAGCCGTTACCCTATTCACTGACTGAAGATAAATAACATTCATCGGGCATACAGTGAGGCCGGTTTTCCGGCCTTATTAAAACCAACGATTAGACGTACAGATAAATTGCCATAAAGTGGCAAACACTGCCACCCAGCACAAAACCATGCCAAATAGCATGGCCGAAGCGAATGCGCTTAGAGGCGTAGAAAATCACCCCCAATGTGTATAACAATCCGCCAATTGCCAATAACGCTAACCCACCAATCTCAAGTTTTACCGCCAACTGATAAATCACAATCAATGATAACCAGCCCATCGTCAGGTAGGTCACCAATGACAGCACTTCAAACCGATGCGCAAAAGCCAATTTGAAAATGACACCTACCAGTGCCAACCCCCATATCACGGTCATCAAACCGCGGGCTAGAGGAGAATCCAGCCCCACCAATAGAAATGGTGTATATGTCCCAGCGATTAATATGTAAATAGCACAATGGTCAAATTTTTGTAGCCAAAGCTTCGCCCTGCGATGTGGAATGGCGTGATACAAGGTCGAGGCCAAAAACAGCAAAATAATACTGCCGCCATACAGGCTATAGCTGGTCAGCGCCTTGGTATCGGCCCCATTATCTAATGCCTGCACCAATAGCAAAACCAAACCGATAATCCCAAATACCACGCCAATACCATGACTGATGCTATTGGCTATTTCTTCCGCCCATGGATAAGACGGCGTGGTTGCGGGTGTGACCGAAGCCGTGGGTATAGCTGATTTATTCTTCAATACTGATTATCCTGAAAATGAATCGTTATCTCATCCGTTGAGCGCAATGGCTGTACGAAATCCATACGAAAGCGGTACGGAAAAACTGCACACAGATTAACTGAGAATAATTCCAGTGTACACGTGTACGCTTAAATATTCTGTCAATACATGTAACCCGCTATGTCTGTGGTTCAAAGTATTCAGGTGACAAATCTACTGGGAACAGCAATTATTAATCACCGCCAAAAACAAAGGGTTTACCCAAAGTCATTGGCATTGCAGGTAGGCAGCAAACGAATAAGTCCCGATGAGCTGACACAAGTCAGTGATTCGGGTGCGTGAGAGCAGCAACACCGCTGCAGGGCCAAAAACAAAGGGTAATTTATGTCATTAGCAACACTGGATTTCGGCCCACTAACAGAAACCATTCAGTTTCTAATGGAAATCGATAAGCTAAAAGATATCCAGCGCCGGACCAAAGTGATTGCCAGTTTGCGTCAGGAAAACTCAGCCGAGCACAGTTGGCATTTCGCGGTGGCGGCCATGAGCCTGGCACCCTATGCGGGATCGGATGTTGATATTAATCGCGTGATTAAAATGGCGCTGCTGCACGATATTGTCGAAATCGATGCTGGTGATATCATCGTTTATGATCTGGTGGCCAGAGCGGCTATTCATGAGCAAGAAGTGGCTGCCGCCAAGCGCTTATTTGGCATGCTCCCCCCCGCATTAGGCACACAATTTATCGCGCTGTGGGATGAGTATGAAGCAGAAGAAACTGCCGAGGCGCGCTTTGCGACTGTGCTGGACCGCATTCTGCCTATGCTGATTAACCTGCATACCGAAGGCCAAAGTTGGATAGAAAATGGCATTCGATTGCAGCAAGTGCTGGAGCGCAACCAATTGGTGGCCGAATACTATCCTGAAATTTGGCAGCATCTGCTGCCACAGTTGCAGGTAGCACAGCAAAAGGGTTGGCTGAAGTAACTGAATACTCGCTTATTTCCCACCGGCTAAATCCAATACACTGCCAGTGACATAAGAGGCATGGTCTGACAGCAACCAGACAATGGCCTCGGCCACTTCTTGTGGATGCCCGCCGCGTTTCATTGGCAGTGAGTTTTTTACCCGGTCAACTCGGCCCGGTTCACCGCCGCTAGCATGTATATCGGTATAGATTAAACCCGGTCGAACACCATTCACTCGGATGCCCTCAGCAGCCACTTCTAATGATAAACCGACAGTCAGCGTATCAATGGCCCCTTTGGAGGCAGCATAATCCAGATATTCACCGGGTGCACCTAAACGGGATGCGGCAGAAGAAACATTAACAATCGCGCCGCCATTGCCACCATGACGCAATGCCATGCGCTTGACGGCTTCGCGGCTACATAAAAAATACCCCGTCACATTGGTGCTCAACACTCGATTAATACGCTCAGCAGTTAACCCTTCGATGGTGGTTTGCGGGAATAAAATACCGGCATTATTGACCAACGCGGTGATTGGCCCTAGCTGTGCTTCAAGCTTTTCGAATAGCGCAATAACTTGATATTCATCGGCAATATCTGCCTGTATTGCCACCGCCAGCCCACCCGCGGCGGCAATTTCAGCGACCACCTGCCGAGCGGCTTGTTCATCATTGATATAATTTACTGCGACCCGATAACCGTATTTTGCCAGCAACAATGCCGTAGCTCGGCCAATCCCCCGGCTGCCTCCTGTCACTAACGCGACTTTTTTATGCATATCCCTTTTCCTTATTCAGCCGTAAATATTTCTCTTAATTTGCAGAGTAAGCGTAGCCATTAGCCAGGTAAATACCAATAAAAACAAAAGGGCCGCTTACGCGACCCAAAAACTGCTGACAAAATCAAATGAAGGAGAATCGTGCCGTTGAGGCCGTAGTGGCGTAAGCCACCGGAGTGCCCATGGGTACGGTAAATCCTGCTATCACAGGGCTATAGTCATCAACCTCCTTACCTGACCCTCTTCATTTACTGCCAGTATTACTCGTAGTCAGAAATCGGCACACATGAACAGAACAAATTACGGTCGCCATACACATCATCCAGACGTTTCACAGTCGGCCAGTATTTATTCTCCATCACACCCGCGACTGGGAATACCGCCAACTCTCGGCTGTAAGGATGCTGCCAGTCACCTACCAGTTCGCCCTGAGTATGCGGCGCATTCACCAGCGGGTTATCCTCCAGTGGCCATTCACCGCGGGCAACTTTCTCGATTTCCGCACGGATAGCCAGCATGGCATCGATAAAGCGGTCTAACTCAACTTTACTTTCAGATTCAGTCGGCTCCACCATCAGTGTGCCCGCCACCGGGAAGGACATGGTGGGCGCATGGAAACCGAAGTCAATCAAGCGCTTGGCGATATCCATCTCGCTTATTCCCGTTGCTTCTTTCAGTGGGCGAATATCCAGAATACATTCATGCGCCACCCGGCCATCGTGGCCGGTATACAACACTGGATAGGCTTCTTTCAGCCGAGTTGCAATGTAGTTGGCATTCAGAATCGCCACCTGACTGGCTTGCTTCAACCCATCGGCCCCCATCATGCGGATGTACATCCAGCTGATAGGCAAAATTGATGCACTACCAAAAGGTGCTGCCGAAA